>CAKNPW010000003.1 GCA_930990555.1 uncultured Clostridium sp.
GGTAGCCTTCTAGGCGAAGAGCAAACCACCCGTTTTACGGGTGGTTATGATTTCTAAATTATTAAAAAGGGAAAAAAGGAACGTCCCTAAATCCCTACTTGAAAAAAAAGTATACGTATGATAATATTGTGACACAAAGAAAAGATTGGAGTGAAGATATGATAGAGCTAGAAGAGAACCAAAAAGAACTTCGAGAATTAGCTGATAAATTAAAAGAAATCGGTGAATCTCTTTGAAGTCGATAAATTAAAATCTAGATTAGCAGACTTAGAAAAAGAAACTTTAAAACAAGAATTTTGGAGCAGTGATAACAGTAAACCTTTGCAAGAAATTAAAATTCTAAAAGACAAGATTAATTCATATACTAAAATAGATACAAGTTTAAATAATTTAATCGATATGAATAATTTATTAACTCAAGAAGAGGATCAAGAACTTGTAAAAGAATTATTAGAAGATACCAAAAATATAAAAAAAGAAATTGAAAAATTAGAAATAAAAACACTATTGTCGGGCAAATACGATATTAATAATGCAATAGTATCAATGCATCCAGGGGCAGGTGGTACAGAATCACAAGACTGGGTAGAAATGCTATATAGAATGTATACTAGATGGGCAGAAAAACATAATTTTGTAGTAAAGGAACTTGATTATTTAGAAGGTGATGAAGCTGGAATAAAAAGTGTTACGTTTTTGGTTCAAGGCGAATATGCATATGGTTATTTAAAAGGTGAAATGGGTGTACATAGGTTAATCAGAATTTCACCATTCGATAGCGGAGGAAGAAGACACACATCATTTGCTTCTGTGGAAGTATTACCAGAAATTGAAGATGATATAGAAGTAGAAGTAAATCCAGACGATTTACGAATAGATACTTATAGAGCATCAGGAGCGGGAGGACAGCATATAAATAAAACATCTTCCGCAGTAAGAATAACCCATTTACCCACAAACACAGTTGTAGCTTGTCAATCAGAACGTTCTCAAATACAAAATAGGGAAACAGCAATGAAAATGCTAAAATCTAAATTATTTGATTTAAAAGAAAAAGAAAGACAAAAAAATATATCAGACCTAAAAGGAGAGCAAAAAGATATTGCATGGGGAAGTCAAATTAGATCATATATTTTTTGTCCGTATACACTAGTAAAAGATCACAGAACAAATTATGAAGTGGGAAATGTACAAGCTGTTATGGATGGTCAAATAGATGATTTTATAGAAGAATATTTAAAAAAATTCAATAGATAAAAAATATAAAATTTTTATGATATAATTTGATAAGTTATATAAGATAAATATTTGTAACAATTCAAGGTGTTACGAAAAAGTATTTATTTTCATATATTATATAGAAGCGATATTTAATTAAATTCACTTCTTACATTACAAAAAAGAGGTTGTCAAATATGGACACAATAGTATTAAAATTTGGAGGGAGTTCAGTATCAGACAATATCAAATTAAATATTGTAGCTGAAAAAATTAAAGATTTTTACAAGGAAAACAATGTAGTAGTTGTAGTATCTGCTCAAGGAAAAACTACAGATAATCTATTAAGAGAAGCACATGAATTAAGTAATGTACCAAATGAAAGAGAATTAGATACTTTACTAAGTAGTGGCGAACAAATATCAATGTCTAAATTGAGTATTTTACTTAATAGATTAGGATATCCAGCAATTTCACTTACAGGATGGCAAGCTGGAATATTTACAAGTGAAACAAACCAATCAGCAGTTGTAGAAAGTATAGATACAACAAGGATAGAAAAAGAATTGGCAGAAAGAAAGATTGTTATTATAGCAGGATTCCAAGGTATAAATGAAAAAGGAGATATAACAACATTTGGTAGGGGAGGTTCTGATACCACAGCAGTTGCAGTTGCAGCAGCACTAAAAGCGGATAAATGCTATATATTTTCAGATGTTGATGGAGTATATTCTACAGATCCAAACAAAATACAAGACGCAAAGAAAATATCAGAGCTCTCATACGAAGAAATGCAAGATATATCAAATGAAGGAGCAAAAGTTTTGCATAATAGATGTGTAGAAATCGGAAAAAGATTTAATATTCCTATAATTACAAAATCAACTTTTAATAATAGGCCAGGAAGTGTAATAAATGACAAAATAGAAGACACAAAAGTGAAAAGTATTGTAAAAAATGATAATATAATTTTGGTAACAGCAAAACAAGAAATATATACACCTAGAATGATTAATCGCATTTATAGAAAGTTATTAGACAACAACATATTTATTAATAATATAATAAATAAAAGTACATCAAATTTAGAAATTCAGTTTACTATTAAATCGTCAGAATTTAATAAGTTTGAAAATATAATAACAAGTGAATATCCTAAATTAGATTGTTCTTATAAAAATATAAGTAAAATATCAATTATAGGATATGGAATAATGAATGATTCAGATATTATAACAAGGACTATGCAAATACTAGATACAAATGCATTAGAAGTGTTAAATATTCAAACAAATGAATCAAAAATAAGAATAATATTTAAAGATAAATTAGGTGACAATATATTAGAGCAATTGCATAATGAACTAATTGTTTAAATTAAAATAGGGATTTAAGGAACGTCCCCAAAATCCCTAACATTACAAAAGCTGCTCAAATATGAAAATATGAGCAGCTTAAAAAATAAACTATGTACTAAAAATTTAGTTAATAATAAAAATTATCAATAAGTAGAAGGAGGATACATATGAAAAATATTTCAAAAGACAAATTAAAAAAGTACGAAAGAAATTTTAATCAAATTGAGAACAAAGCAATTACTAATGCGGTTACGAAAAATGGTTTCTTTAAATCTTGTGAAAACTATGAAGAAATAAGAAATGCAAGATACGAATTTTCTGTAAATTTAAAACAAGGAGATATAACAAACCAAAAACAAAGTGGAAGATGTTGGATTTTTGCATCTACAAATTTTCTTAGATATTTTCTAATTAAAAAATTAAATATAAATACAATAGAGTTATCTCAAAATTATATAGCTTTTTATGATAAATTAGAAAAATGCAATTATTTTTTAAATAATATAATAGCTACAATAGATAAACCAACAACAGATAGACATGTAACATTTTTCTTAGATGCACCTATAAATGATGGTGGACAATGGGATATGTTTTTAAATATTATAAAAAAATACGGAATTGTGCCAAAAAGTGCGATGCCAGAAACATATAGTTCTTCTAACACTTCAGAGATAAATAAAATATTAAAACGAGTACTTAGAATGTATGCATATGAATTAAGAACAAGTTATAAAAAGAAAAATTTAGAAGATTTAGAAAATCAAAAACTAGATATGTTGGAAAATATTTATACAATTTTATGTACTGCGTTTGGTAGACCACCAGAAAAATTTGATTTTGAATATACTGATAAAAACGACGAATTTCATAGGGATTCTGATATAACACCAACAGAATTTTATGATAAATATATAAAGGATTTAAAATTAGATGATTACATAAGTATAATAAATGCACCAAATGAAGATAGACCATTTTATAAGAAGTATACAGTAAATTATATTGGTAATGTTGCAGATGGTAATAGAATTACATATTTAAACTTACCAATAGAAAGATTAAAAGAAATGGCAATTGCTCAGCTTTCAGAAGGAGTTCCAGTATTTTTTGGAAGCGATGTTGGACAAGAATCGTCAAGAGAGTTAGGAATATTATCTCGTAATTTGTATAATATTAAAGATATAATAAATATTAAAGATACGATGGATAAAGCTACAAAACTTGAATATAGGGAAAGTGCCATGACACATGCAATGATGTTTTTAGGTGTAAATTTAGATGAAAATTGGAAAGGTAACCGTTGGAAGGTAGAAAATTCATGGGGAGATTCTACTGGTAATAAAGGTATTTATCTTTTAACAGATGATTGGTTTAATTCTTATGTATATCAAGTTGTAATTAATAAAAAACATTTGAAACCAGAAGAATTAGAAGCATATAATGAAAATAAGTATTATATGGAATTAGAACCATGGGATCCAATGGGAACATTAGCGGATTAGGAGAATGTTTATGTATGATTGTATAATAATTGGTAAAGGACCAGCAGGAATTTCTACAGCAATTTATATTAGCAGATCTAACTTAAAATGTTTAATAATAGGAAAAGAACAAACAGCATTGAAAAAAGCTAAAACTATCGAAAATTATTATGGATTTGAAAAGCCAATATCAGGAGAGGAACTATTTAGAAGAGGAATAAAGCAAGCAGAAGAACAGAATATAGAAATCAAAAATGATGAAGTTATAGAAATAGAATATGGCAATGGAACATATATTGTAAAAACAGTAAATAGTGAATATGAAACAAAAACAGTTGTTCTTGCGACAGGTAAAAGTAGAAAAAGTTCTAGTATAAATGGTGAAAAAGAATTCGAAGGAAAAGGAATAAGCTATTGTGCAATATGTGATGGTTTTTTCTTTAAAAATAAAAATGTTGCAGTAATTGGTAGCGGAGAATATGCACTTCATGAAGCTGAAGTTTTAAAAAATGTAACAGATAAAGTAAGCATATTTACTAATGGTAGTAGGCTTCCAGAAAATAGGTCAATAGAATTACAAAATGTAATAGAGGGAAAAATAGATTCCATAAGAGGAGAAAAAAGAGTAGAAAGTATTGTTTTAGAAGATAAAAGAAGTATACCTGTTGATGGAATATTTATAGCAGAGGGAATAGCATCTAGTAGTGATTTTGCAAAGAAACTTGGTGTTATATTAAAAAAGAATAATATTGTAGTAAATGAAAATATGGAAACTAATGTACCTGGTATTTATGCAGCAGGAGACTGTACAGGTGGCTTACTTCAAATATGTAAGGCAATATATGAAGGTGCTAAATGTGGTTTAAGTATTGCTAAAAAATTGAAAAATATATAAGGAGGTTTTATTTATGAGTAAAGTAATTGAAATATCAGAAGAAAATTTTGAGGCAGAGGTTCTACAATCAGAATTACCAGTACTAGTAGACTTTTGGGCTCCATGGTGTGGACCATGTAGAATGATGGGACCTATAATTGATGAAATATCAGAAGAAAACTTAGAATTAAAAGTTTGTAAAGTTAATGTAGATGATGCATCAGATTTAGCCAGAAAATACAATATAGAAAGTATTCCTACATTAATTTATTTTAAAAATGGAGTAGTAAGGGCTACAATGATTGGGTTAAGAACAAAGCAAGATATAATGAATGAAATATCATAGCAAAAAAGAGCTACTAGTTAATTTCATTTTGAACTAGTAGCTCCTTTTGATAAAGAACTATTTATATAAAGAATAAATATCTAATAAAGTATTTAATTCGCGTGTTGAAGAATATTCTTCCTCAGAATACCTACATAATAAAGTGACATACAATTTTTCTTTATCATTTAAAAATTTATAACAATTTGTTTTTAAGTCGGCTAAATTACAATATTTATATTCTGGATTAAAAATTTTTACTCGTGCTACTAATTTTTGCTTTATCTCGTCTTGAAGAGTATTTATGCAATAGACATAATTTTTTTTCTTAAAATTTTCTTTTAATTTTTTATTATCTATCAAATCTTTCATCATCTCCTTGACATTGAGGTAATACTTTTATAAACACACCTTCTTTAGTTTTTTCTAGGATAGAATTAGTAGCTAAATTAATATATGTTTTATGAACTTGTTTGTCTTTAGGTAATTTTTTTAAATGCATTGGCACGCAAGTTTCATCAGATAAGAATCTAAAATGACTAACAATTTCTTGGCTATATGCATTATTATTTTTAGAGCATTGTTTAATGGTCTTTTTAGTTTTTTTATTCCAAGGAACCATTATATGTGATTTAACTCTTTTTCCATTTGGCATATTCCAATCATCTGACCCCGCATAAATAGGTACAATAGGACTTTTAAAGTATTCTTTGGCAAAATCAGCAAATATATTTTGTGGAAGATGAATATTTACAGGGAGTATAGAGTTAATATCTACAGCAAAATCCACAAAATGTTTTACTTCACCATATGTACCATCTTTAGAAATTTTATCTACTACAATTCCATAATTTCTTTTTTTACTATCGTTTAATTCTAAAAAACTATATAGTGATAATGCAATACGATTTTTGGAAGACTTTAAACGATGGATAGAATTGGCAAATTGTGAAAATCTTTTCAGATCTTCTCCAACATCATTTTTAGAAGCAGGAAAACGCTTTGAAAAATATTCTTTATATTCTTTTCCGTATGATTTCCTTATTTCTTCTTCTAGAGGTATCATAGAATAGTACCTTCTTTCTGAACTATCATCATCTAATACTAATTCACCACTACGAGTTAATTCTTCTATTTTAGTTTCATTTTCTGTATAATATACTTCTGTTGGGTAGTAAAAAAGCTCCATTTTTGTAAGAACATTTTTTAAATCATCGTTTTCCAATTTAGGAGCCTCAGAAGCATTTAATAGGAGAGGTTCTAAATTAAATTCTGAAATTGCATACATTGCTCTAGAATATGAATTAGACACATGTAATGCTCTATTAGTATACATTATATTTATTCCTAACAAATCGACTGTACTTAAAGTTTTCTGAACTTCTGGAGACAACCCAACCATTATTGTTCTTTTATCTTGTTTTAATTGTGGAAGTCCTATTTCTTCGAATTGATTATTGGCGGTTTGTAACCATTCATCTAAATAACCCATTTCATCGAACAATTTAACCAATTCTGAATTAGAGGTTATCAAATCTTCTCTTATGCTAGATTCAGTGTAATTAAGATATGTCCTTAAATAGGCTGGCATTCCATCAAGTAATAATTCGAACGCATCAAGGTAATGTTTTTTTTGTAATAGTGGTAAACGTGATAACATTTTTTCAGCCATAGAATATTTTTCTTGTCTAGATTTATCTGTACTTAAAATTCTATCAAAAATAGAGCCATAATTCTTTTTTATTTCAGCTTCTACTTGAGGATATAAATGTCTCATAAATAACACTAAATTTGTTAAGTTTTCATCAAAACTATTATTGTGCATAAAAAAATCTCTATCCGAAGACAAGTTATTATTTTCAATATAAGCAGTTATTTCATTATATTTTTTTGGATTTTTTAATAAATATAGACAAGCATTATATGCAGTAACTTGGTTTAATGTATGCTCATTATAAAAAGAAACAGTTTTTAATCTGGAATTATATGTATTTAATAAATTATAAATATTAAAATCACTTAAATTAGGATTATTAGCTTTTTCCCTTTGAACAAATCTATATATTCTATCAATATTAATATTTATTTCTCTATAAGTAAATGGTTTTAGATCATCTACCATTTTCTCAGCTTTATTTATAGCTGATTTAAAATTCATAAAGTACATAAGTAATCCTCCTAACGATTTACATAAATATTATACTATATTTTAGCTATATAAACAATAGTTTTGCTAAATTATGGCATATATGGTAAAATATGAACATAGGAGAGATGATATGAAAAAGGGAAGAGTATTATTAGGAATGAGTGGAGGAGTAGATAGTAGTGTATCTGCTTTACTATTAAAAAATGAAGGGTATGAGGTTATAGGGGTTACTTTGTCACTTTCTAATCATACAGATGCTACAGATGCTAAAGAGGTATGTGATAAGCTTGGAATAGAACATATTTCTATAGATATGCAAGACAGTTTTAAAAAATATGTAATAGATAATTTTATAGATTGTTATACAAACGCACTTACACCTAATCCTTGTATAGAATGTAATAGAAAACTAAAATTTGGAGAGATGTATAAAAAGGCTAAAGAACTAAATTGTGATTTTTTAGCAACAGGACATTATGCAAAAATAGAATATAATGACAAGTATAATCAATTTGTGTTAGAAAAATGTTTAAATACTAATAAAGATCAATCATATGTGTTATATACTTTACCACAAGAAATACTATCTAAAGTTTTATTTCCATTAGGTAATTTTAGTACTAAAGATGAAATAAGGCAAATTGCTAAAGAGAATAATTTAGTTAATGTTGCAAATAAACCAGATAGTGAAGATATTTGTTTTATTCCTGATGGAAATTATAAAAAGTTCTTAGAAGAAAATTCAAATATAAAGCCTAAACCAGGTAATATAGTTTTAACTGATGGAACTATATTAGGCAAACATACAGGTTTATATAATTATACAATTGGTCAAAGAAAAGGTCTTGGAATATCATATAAAGAACCTTTATTTGTTATAGGATTTAATATGCTAAAAAATGAAGTAATAGTTGGAACTAAAGAAGAGGTATACAGGGAAGAGTCTATAATAAATAATGTAAATATATTAATAAAAGACATGGTTACAGATAATTTAAAAGTTGGAGTAAAAACACGATACAGCCAAAAAGAATCTATGGCAACATTACATATTTTAGAAAATAATAAAATTAAAATTGTATTTAATGAGCCAGAAAAATCAATAACCCCTGGACAATCTGCAGTATTTTATTTGGATAATATTGTAGTAGGTGGAGGAATTATAGAGCAAGCATTGTAATTTTACAGCAAAATTGACATAATGATTGAAAATGGAAAATATGTCTTTTGACAGTAAATACAATCTATGGCAACTTTAAGCAGACTTTCGGGTCTGTTTTTCCAGGCAACTGAATAGAAATGTGTCTATTTTTTACTTAAACTTTGATATTGTAAAATAATTATTTTTTTGTTATGATATAGGAAACTTATTTAAATATAAGAAAGAAGGGATACATATGATTAAAGAAGCTAAGATAAGAGATTATGACATAATTGCACAAATTGATGAAGACAGTAATATAAATAAACTAGAAAATGAACAATTAAATAATATAAGAGAAGCTTTAACAAATTATAGTAAAGTAGTATTTATAGATTACGAAAATGAAATTCCAGTAGCATATGCACAATGTTCGTTACAGGATGAAAATATATCTCCAATTGGATATTTAGAGAAAATAAGTATTAAACGCAATTATCAAAATAAGGGAATTGCTAAAAAATTATTAAATAAATGTGAAGATTGGGCAAAAGACAGAGGGTGCGGAAAATTTACAGCTAGTTGCAGTATCGATGATGAACAGTCTATGAATTTATACAATTATTCTGGTTTTTCTGAAATAAGTAAAATTGCTTATTTTTCTAAGGAGCTTGATATATGAAAGGTAAAAGACTAAAAAATCAAGAAGAGGAAGAATTTATTCCAAAGGCATTTAAAAAAGATAAATCAATTGATAAAACTGAAGTATCAACTAAAAAGAATCGTAAAAATATAAAATCAAAAAAGAAGGCTAACAAAAAGTTAAAGAAATTTATTTTTATTAGCATATTAATTGTAATAATTATAATGGGAATTATATTAGCTGTTTCAGCAATCAAATGGCGCAATATAGCAAAGGACATGTTAGTTAACGAGAATTCAGTAGTTGTTGATGCAGACGGAGATCAAATAGCTAAATTAGGTAGCGAAAGGAAACAGAAGAAGGTCAGTATTTCAGAAATGCCAGCAGATTTAAAAAATGCTTATGTAGCAATAGAAGATGAAAGATTTTATAAACATCAAGGGGTTGATATAAAAAGAACTGGTTCGGCCATATTAAGTTATATATTCCATTTTGGTAATTCTTCGTATGGAGGAAGTACAATTACACAACAGTTAGTAAAAAATATGACTGGTGACAATACGGATAGTATTTTTAGAAAAGTAAAAGAATGGTGGCAAGCATGGAACCTAGAATGTATAACTGAAAAAGACGAAATTTTAGAAACTTATCTAAATATAATATATGTCGGTCCTAGTATATATGGGGTAGAAGCAGGAAGTAATTACTATTTTAGTAAATCTTGTAAAAATCTAACATTAGAAGAATGTGCTTTTTTAGCAGGAATAAATAATTCGCCAAATTCATACAATCCTTTTGGAGAAAAAGATAATTCAGAGAAAATAAAAAATAGAACAAATACAGTATTAGAAAAAATGCTGGAATTAGGATATATTGACGAAGCAGAATATAATGAAGCAACAGCAAATGTTGATGCAGGGTTAAAATTTAAGAAAGGTTCTGTAGATTCAAGTGATGGAGTATATTCATATCATACAGATGCATTAATAACTGATGTTACAAATGATATTGCAGAAAAATATGACATTTCAAGTGATTTTGCAACAAATTATATTTACATGGCTGGCTTAACAATAACCAGTACGCAAGATGCAAAAATACAAAATCAAATCGAAACAGAAATGGAAAAAAGCAAATATGTATTACAGTCTAAAACTGGTGGCGATCCTTCACAAGCAGCGATGGTAATAATAGACCACAAAACTGGATATGTACTGGGCTGTGTAGGTGGATTAGGAGAAAAAACAAATCCACGTTCATTAAACAGGGCAACGCAAAGTATAAGACAAACTGGATCTGCAATTAAACCTATTGCAGTTGTTGGACCAGCTATTCAGAAAAGAATAATAACAGCATCTTCAATATATGATGATACTGAAAAAGATTTTCCAGGTGGATATCATCCTGTAGATTATAGTAAGGCATTAGGAAAAATAACTGTTAGAAGAGCTATAGAATCCTCACAGAATATTCCATTTGTAGAAATAATGCAAGAATTAAAACCTAGTGTTTCAATGGATTATCTGGAACGATTAGGAATAACAACTTTAACAGAAGAAGACAATAATTTGTCTTTAGCATTAGGAGGTCTACAAAAAGGAATAAGTCCATTAGAAATGGCTGCAGCATATGCTGCAATAGCAAATGATGGAGAATATATAGAACCAGTATTTTACCAAAATATAAAAAATCATTTTGGTGAAACTATAATAACACCACAGCAAGATAAGAGAAGAGTTTTTTCTAAAGAAACAGCATTTATATTAAAAGATTTACTAACTCAACCAGTAGAAGGAAGTAATGGAACAGCTACATATTGTAAAATAAATGGAATTGATGTTGCAGCTAAAACAGGTACTACAGATTCTAATTATGATAGATGGCTTTGTGGTTTTACTCCATACTATACAGGTGTTACATGGTATGGATATGATCAAAACGAGACGGTTAACTTTAATAAAAGAAATCCTGCTGGTTTAATTTGGGCAAATGTAATGTCAAGAATTCATACAGGTTTAAAAACAGCATATTTCGACAAGCCATCTTCTGTTCAAGCTGTTACTGTTTGTACAGAGACAGGGTTAAAAGCAAGAACAGGATGTACTAATACATATACAGAATATTTCTTAAGATTTACTACACCAGATTTATGTAATGAGCATAGTGGAAGTGAAGTAAAATCTTCTAACACAAGTACCGAGAAAAAAGATGAAAATTCTACTGTACAAGGGATTAAAAACGATATAGATGCAGAAGAACCCGTAATGAACACAAATGTTATTACGACAGAAGAAAAACCAAGAGAAGATACAAATACGAACAGTAATTCTAATAATAATTCTAACAGAGACACAAATACGAATACAAATACTAATAAAGACACTAACGAAAATGCTAACAGAAATACAAATACTAATATTAATACAAATACAAACACAAATACTAATACAAATCGAAATGAAAATACAAATAGCAATACTAATACGAATGTTAATAATAACCAAAATACTAATACTAATACAAATACTAACACAGAGACCAATTCAGCAACAGAATAATAAAAAAGGGCACATAGAAATATGTGTTCTTTTTTATTAAAAATTTTAAAAAAAGTATTGCATAAAAACAAATGTTCTTATATAATCTAAATGCGAACAAACATTCTGCAACTACTAAGGAGGTTATCTATGAAAATAAAAAGAGGGTTAGTTTTATTAATTTTTATATTAATTATTATATTTGCAAAGATAAGTTATTCAAAACAAGAATCAATTTATATTATAAAATATATTTCAAGTGGTGACACATTATGGTCAATAGCAAAATATGAAATAGAGAATAATGAATATTATCAAAACAAAAATATAAGATATGTAATAAATGATATTAAATATGTAAATAATTTAAAAAATTCCAAGTTATCAGTTGGAATGGAAATAAAAATTCCATCATATTAATTTACAACAAAGTTAGACAAAATTTACAACAATTACTTGAAAATATAATATTTGAATTATATAATTTAAAAAAAGATTTAGAAAGGAATTAATTATAATGTGGTTAACTCATATTTGTATATCCACATCATAATTAAGCATAGTTAAATGAGGAAAATTTCAGCTAAAAATATTATAAAGAACCTAAAAAAATTACCACCCAAATTTATTATTTTAGTATTAATAATTATCATTTTATTATCTTCAATTATAACTGTAATTATTATACAAGCATCAAAACAAAAAGCAGTAGTTTATACAGGAGATAATTTAAACGAAAGCAAATACCCTGGATATAAGAAACTAATAAATGAATTAAAGGAAAAACATCCTAATTGGACGTTTACTTTGTTTTATACCAAATTAAATTGGAATTCAGTTATAAAAAATGAGGGACATTCTAATGACAGAACAACACCATTAAATTTAATACCAGATTCTAAAAGCTACTCTGGAGAATGGCAATGTGACGAAGACAAGGGTAAAACTTACGATAATGGAAGTTGGTTGTGTGCTTCTACAAAAGCGATAGCATATAAGATGGATCCTAGAAATATGCTTAATTCAGACGATATATTTCAGCTAAAAGAATTAAATTTTAACAAAGAAGCTACTACTAAAGAGGGAATAATGAATAAAACAGAAGATACTTTTTTAGAAGGTGAAAGTCTTGCAGAAGCAATTTTAGAGGCTGGGGAAAAGAATGACATAGATCCATATTTTATTGTGGCTAGGTTAATACAAGAACAAGGGAAAAATGGTACTAAACTGTCACGTGGTTATGAATATAATGGACAAACAGTGTATAATCCATTTAATATTGCTGCTTCTGGAAATTCACAAACAAGCATTATAAATAATGCAGCAGAGTATGCTTATTCACATGAATGGTTTTCGTTAGAAAAAGCATTAATAGAAGGTGTAGCTTTTATTAATACTAAGTATATGAATATAGGCCAAAATACATTATATTTTCAAAAATTTGATGTAATAAAAGGAAATGAACTTTATACCAATCAATATATGCAAAATTTATTAGCACCTACATCAGAAAGTAGTATTTTATTAGACCAATATGAAAGTTCTAATACTGTAGATTCAAATTTAAATTTTATAATACCATTATATGAAAATATGCCAAAAGAAATTTCAGAGGAACCAAAAGATGAATAAAAAAAGGAGATATAATAATGAGTTCAATAATTAGTCATGTATATATTTCAAATATACTAAAAGAAAAATATAAACTAGGAGATGAATTTTTGTATGGTGCAATTCTACCAGACATACTACACAAAGCTATAAAAGCTCAAACTAAAGAAATGACACATTATTTACGCCATGGAATTTTATATGGTTCAGAAGGTAATTATCCAGATATAGAAAGATTTATAATCGAAAATACAGAAATATTACCAAAAAGCCAAATGATGCAAGGGTACTTAGCTCATTTAATCGAAGATATGTTATGGTTTAGTATATATATACCTAAAATGGCTACAGAAAAAGATAAAAAAACCATTATATATAAAAAAGATAATTCAATACATACTGATGATCAATTTAGATCAGATATTTATTCTGATTATCCAATTATAGATAGATATCTCTTAAAGAAAACAAACCTTAATATAGAAGAATTGCAAAAAGAATTTTTAGCAATATCAGATGATGCAGGGTTAAAAAATACGATTAAGGAAAACTTCAAACTTTTTGATTTACGCAATGAAAATTTAATTTTAATTTCACTTGATATGTTTGAAGAATATATAAATGCATCATTAGAAAAAGTTAGTTTAGTTTTAAATAAAATATATAGATAATAAAACCTCTTAATAAAAAATATTTGGAGTTCATATATAATATTTATAAATAATGGGAGGAGTATATATGGAAAATGAATATGAAGTCATAGCTAATTTAAACGAAGAGACTAAAAAGATTTACGAAAAACATTATAATTCGGCAAAGTATGATTTATTAATAAATTCAGAAGATATGATTTTAGCTAAAAAGACTAATGCAGATGTTAATAAGGAAAAAGAAGAAATAGTGATTAATGTACTTCAAAGTATGTTAAGAAAATATAAAGGGCAAGGAGTAATTTATATTAATTTAACAAAAGTATTTAATTCGATATTAAAGAAAATTAATGATATGCCAGATGTTCGTGGCTCTAACAATGCTATAACTTGGCCATTACGACAAGCCATAACTAAGGCAATTGTAGAAAAGATAAATAAAAATAGTATTACTTAATTTTGTCAAAATTTTAAACGATATCTACAAAAAAAGTGCCAAAAAAACGACGCACGATAATCGATTCTAAGCCATTTCTATTTTTAAGCCATATAGTTTTATTGTCTATAAAATAAGACAAATATGGAGGAATGGACATTTGGGAGATTTTTGAAAATTTTTCATACAATTTAATATATAAAAATATATTATAAGAAAAATTATAAATATAAAATTGAAACTACAATAAGTAAAATAATTATAGTAATGAAATTATATAAGTAAAATAAAAAAATGTCTTAAAATTGATTTTAATAAGCCATAAAAATATTAATATAACAGTAATAAAAAAGATTATAATAATAATTAATATAATATAGATGTAATAAGAAAATAAAGATATATAAATGAATATTAATATGTATAGAACAACTGAAAGTCTTGAAACAACAGAAATGTAGTATTATGGCCAATATATATTTTACTCCTATCTCTTATTGCACAAAACTTTGATTTTGTGCAATGTTATATATTGCTTTTTTTAAAGGGCTAACCCTTCTTCTCTCCTAAATTTAATTCCTAATTTACATAGAATCCTAACATTCAATGCAAACAACTTAAATAAATTAATTTAAAAAATTATTAAGTTATTTACTTTATATCATTACAAATTTTTGTTGTCAAGCTTTTTTAAAATTTTTGTAAAAAAATTTTTTGAGTAATTTTTCTATAATTCTAAAAAGCTTATTTTATGCTATTTTAAGACCTTTTTAAGATATAAAACTATATTGCTAAAAAATTAAAATGCCTTAGAATTGATTCTCGTGCGTCACTTTTTGACAAACTTTTAACAAAATCCATATATTTCAATGCTTTCAAACTTTTTAACATTTTAGTATTTAATTACAGATAATAAGTTATACTATTGGACTATTCCTAATCAATTCTTTTATGTATTTGTTGTTAATATGGGTATATATTTCTGTAGTTTCTATATACTCATGTCCTAATACTTTTTGTATTGTTCTTATATCTATATTTCCATATAGATATAGTAAAGTTGCACATGTATGTCTTAATTTATGAACAGAAAGATTTTTATAATCCAATCCAGCTTGTTTAAAAGCATTTTCTATTATTACTTGTACTGCTCTAATTGATATCCTAGTTTTTCTTGAACTTAAAAATAATGCTCTTTCAGAGTGCTGTTCGTCTGGAATTATTAATTCAGGGCTAATTCTATTTTTTAGATATTCTTTAATTGCTTTTAAACTTATTTCATTTAAATATAACACCCTTTCCTCTCTTCCCTTTCCTAATATCGTAATTTTATTTTCATTTATATCATTAATATCAATACTAACTAATTCTGCTACTCTTATGCCTAAGTTTAAAAATAAAGTAACAATACAATAATTTCTAAGAAAAAATTTATCATCTTTGTTATTATAAGTATCTGTTAATATTTTTTTACTTTCCTCTAGCGATAAATATTTAGGAAGGCTTTTTTCTCTTCTTAAGCATTTTAAATTTTTTGCTGGATTTTCTTTTAATATTTTATTTTTTTCACTAAAATAATAAAACAAGTGTCTAATACAACAGATTTTTTTAGATATTGTATTAGATTTATTTATTGTACTTAAATAAGATATGTAATTTTCAATATGTACCTTTCTTACTTTTTTTAAAATATCTATATCAAGATCAGAAATATCCATATCAGTATTTTCTTTTATTTTAAATTTTACTGCAATATATTTTAAAAAATTTCTTAAAACAATATTTTCTTCCTTCATTGAAGAGGGAGATCTATTTAGAACTACAATATAGTAATTTAACATTTCATTAAGAAAATCTGGATTTTTATCAAAATTTATTTTTATTTCTTTACTTCTATACATATCTCTCCCCTCCAATCTTAAGCTGTTTTTTCTATTATTTTATAATAAGTATCTATTGCTGGATTTTGTATTCCATCTTTACACTCATTAAGTATTTGATTATATGTATCACGAATTATACTCGTTTGTAGTTCTAATTCTTTATCAATATTAGCATTATTAGAAAAAGAAAAATTTTCAAAAGTGTTTAAATAAAATTCTAAGCTTCTTAGAATTAAATCAACTTGACAATCTAGTAATTCTAAAGTATTTCTATGAATCTTATTTTCATTATTCATTTAAAAATCATCTCCTTCTATGCTGTTTTTTCTATCTTTTTTACATTAAAATCACTTAAAGGATTACTGTTCATAGCATTTTCTATTTGTTTATCTGCAACGTGTGTATAAATTTCAGTTGAGGTTATTCTAGCATGACCTAACATTTCTTTAAGTAAAAGTACATCTTGTTTTACATATATATAAGTTAGTGTAGCAAATGTATGTCTTAATGTATGAACAGAGAAGTCAAAATCATTTAATCCCATAAGTTCATAAGCTTTTTCTATTATATATTGGATAGTTCGTTTTGCTAGTCTTTCACCTCGTTCGCTTAAAAATAGTGCATTTGAATCAGTTTCAATTTTATTTCTATATCTTAGATATTCTTCTAATTGTTTTTTACAATTATCATTATAATAAGCGTACCTATCTTTTTTTCCTTTTCCTCTTTTTATAAAAAGACAGTTTTCATCTAATATAATATCTTCGATATTTAAATTGTATAATTCAGAAAGTCTTATTCCTGTAGCTAAAAATAAGCTTATTATCATATTATTTCTAATAGAATTTCTACAATTTTTATTGTCAAAAACAGATTGAATCTTATGTGCATTATCTAAACTTAAATATTTCGGCAATTTCGTTGTTCTTGTTATGTCATTGATTCCATAAGTTGGATTTTCTTCTTTTTTCAAGTTTGGGTTTGTTGAAAGTACCCAATTAAAAAATGAAGATATAGCATTAAGTTTATTTTCTCTTGTATTTGGATTATTTTCTAAATCATAACTTAAATGAACTAAATAAGCTCTAATATCTGATGTTTCTATTTGCAAAACGACAAATATTCCAATATTTTTTAATTCAATATCTAAATCTTTATAATCTTTGTAAAATGACAAAAATTCATATACATGATCCCTATAAACAGTAATTGTACCACTTGAAAAATTATGAGCTTTTAAGTAACTTAAAAAATATTTTAAAATATCTGGAATATTTTTAATATCTGTATTTTTCATACAAATTTCACTCCTTTTTTTCTCATATTTTTTTCAAAATTTTATTGACAACTAGGGTTAAATATATTATTATAAGTAAAGAATAAAGAAATGCAAATAACTTTAATTCAATATTAAATTGGAAATTATTTAAGGCTTGCACGCAAAAAGAGCCTTAAATATTTTTTTACTTCTAAATATCTTTTTTATTCACAGTTTTTTTTTAATATAATAGTCTTATCTTTTTCGTTTAAATGTACTTGAACTTCAGGGCTATTTTCATCTACATTTATCTTACTAAAAAATAGTTTTGGAATAGAAATTTTTGGGCTACTTTCCTTAGCAAAATAAACTTTTACATTTCTATCTTTAAGTCTAATTTCGTCAAAATCTTTTTTATAATATTTGTTTAATATATATATAATTGAAGTTCTGCCTACATTATATTGTTTTCCAATTTTTTCAGGAGATAAGCCACCTTTATATAGTTCTAAAATATTTGGATATTCAGAAGGCTCAATTTTTTTCTTTGGCATATCTTTTCTCCTCACAATATAATAATATTTTAGTTGCTTAATCTTTTGTATATTTAAATCCTCCTTTCAAATTTAATATATTAAAAGCAACACTTCATATTATACACGAAAGGTTACCTTTTGTCAATAAAAGATAAGAATATTTTTAATTTCAAAAATAAAATCCTATTAATAAATAGGAAAAAATGTTTTTTCTTACATCAATTACTACCGTACCTTTTGTCTGCATATTACCGTACCTTTTGTCCCTATATTGTTTGCGTAACCGTTGTGTTTGTTGGATTACAAGACATTGAAAAGATATAAAAAGAAGAAGATTTAAATTTCATCTTCCTCTTCATCTTCTTGTTGTTCATCAGAATAATAAGCATATTCTTCAATTCCAGTTTTTTGATCTAATACAAATCCAGAATAATAGTTGTTTAATTTCATTAAATTATTTAGTGTATTTTCTGCTTCATTTAAATCTGAAACTACATTATGTTGAAAAGGTTCACCTTGTTCATAATCTTCTTTTGTTTCGTATATTCCTATTTCATACCTACACTCTTCATCTCTTAATTTGTCTATTCCTTCGCCATTTAAATATCTAAGTGCTAAAATTCTATCTTTAAAATCTTCTGTATGTAAATTACCAAATCTATTATCTATCGTTGTATAAATTTCATTTTCTTTCATTAAAAACTTTCCTAATTCTTCTTTAACGAAAGATTGTTTATTTTCAAACTTTTGATATAAATTATTAAATTCTTCTTTTGTAATTAGTTTTACTTTAAAATACTTATTAAAAAACTCTTGTTGATCTAAACAAAAATTATTATATCCAACATTTCTTATATATTGAAAAATTCTATCTGGACTAACTCCTTTATTTAAATAAATATTACATAATTTAATGTTATTTTGTTTAAAAGCGTTTAACATATTTATTTCTCTATTTTCTCTATTATCTTTTGCATGATAATCATATCTAATTTCATTAATTAGATTACTAAAATTTTCTTTTGATATATTACTAGGTATCATATTTAATATTTGATTTTCTATTTTATTTAATTTTGTTTGTAATTCTTCTTGTTTAATTTTTGTTTCGTCATAACTTTTAACTTTATCTAATAATGAATTATATATTGTTTTAGTATTATCATATTCTTCTTCTGTAAGATAACTATAACTTTTCAAAAATTCATTTTTTGATAAGTTTTTAAAATCATTCATTTTTTCTTTATCATCAATAAAATTTTGCATTTATCTTCACCTCTTTAAATTTCATCTTCCTCGCTTTCTTCATTTTCATTAAATTCATTTCTTATATTGTTGATAATATTATTAAATCTATCTTTATTTATTGTGATTTCTCGTAAGCAATCTTGCTTTGATATATTATCTATATGTACTGAAATCTCATCTTTTTTATTTTCTCTACTATATTTAAAATGTTCAGTTTCTTTTAAATTAAAATTTTGATTATCATAAATTTTTATCTTGTGTTCATCATTGAAGAAATCAACCATAAAAAACATTCCTCCATTATGAAACACTAATAAATCTTCTTCACAAACAACATCTTTATCATTTTCTAAAATGTAATTAATATATTCATAAGCTTTTTTATCATAAAACTTTATGGATTCATTTTTCAATTTAAATTTCCTCCTCCTCATCTTCTTCTGCATTAGGACAATAATCTAAGTAAAACATTATATCTGCTTCTTTCGTTTTAGGATTAAATTCTATGTCATTTATTCTACTATCACTATTCAACATATTAATAAATAGATTTTCTTCTTTAGAATTCAATTTAAGCTGTTTTAAATCTATTACATAATTTCCAGACCATGTATCTTTTAGTCCATCAGTAATTACTTTTTCATAAATAGTTTCTACTTTCTTTTGAGTTTCTTCCATATTATTTGTTTTATATTCATTCATAAGATAACCAACTCCTTTAGAATGTTTTTCATCAAAAAAGTGCCAAATCTCTTCAACTGGTGTTCCTTTTTCAAAATCTAAAAACTTACCATCTAAAACAAGTTCTTTATCTTTATTTTCTATAAAAGGAACATCTTCCAGTTCTTCCCATAATTTTTCATATTTTTGATCTTTTAGTTTTTGAGGTGTCATTTTCACATTACCATTTCCATCTAATACATAACCATCTTTTAATTTGTTATATATATCTATTATTCTAATTTTACTTGCATGAATATATATTACGTCATCTTTTCTTTTTTCCTCATGATATTTTTCTCTTACTTGTTCACCATATTCGTTATATGCTTTTTTATTACTTGCTTCTATCGTATGATTAGAAACACGATATTTTTGCCCATTTAATTCAAAATAGTAACTATCGTTTGATGAACTTGCTATAATGTTATTATCATCACAAAATTTGTCTATCTCTTGCATTTTTTTTGCAAATTCTACTTTAGAACTTTTGCTAGGTTTCCATTTATAAGACATTTTAAATCACACTTCCTTTTAAATTTCATCTTCTTCCTCATCTTCTGTTTCTAAATTTTTTTCATAATTATAATTTTCTTTTAGCCATGATTTTATATTATAACCAGATCTTTCTTCATTAATTGGATTAAAATCGACTTTTACTCCATTAATATATAATCTATCATCTTCATCATTTAAATAGTTAAAAAAGTCATCTTCGTGAATTTCAGAGTTATTATATTCTACTAATACATCTAAATCGGAAATTTCCTTATTTGTTCCTTTAGTTCTTGATCCGACAAGTTGAATACCAATTATATCAGTATCAATATCGGCAAGTTGTAAGGATTCTTTTAAATAAGATTCAATTTTTCTATAAATTTCATCTTCTGTAAGATTTTCTATCATCTCTTTATCTTTGAAACTTAAAATATTATTTCTCTTTATTTCTTGGTTATATAAATTATTTTGCTCTTTTGTATTTTCATTTTGCAAATTATTTTTACATACATTTATATAATTGTCTAAAGATATATTATCTTTTCTATATTCTTTTAATGCTTCATCTATTAATTCTTGTTTTGTTATAAAATTAATTTTAGTCGCTATATTTAAATTTATATCTTCTGCCACTTTAATTTCTGCTCTGATATTTTTTCCCTTTTGATATATTTCATAATCATTACTAACATTATAAGAAAGAGCTACTTTTTGTTTATTTTGTTTTAAATCTTCTACTGTTATGTAAAAATAAGTTTCGTTTGTTTCTTCTATTTGATCGTATCTTGGTTCATCAACGATTTTGCCATATAAAATCATAACTCATCTTCCTCTCCATTTTCCTGTTCTTTTTGTAATTCTTCTATTGTTCCATCTAAACAATCACTAAATTCAATTATAGTTTCTACATCAGTATTTTCATTTATTGCTTCTTCAAGTATGTCATCATATATGTTTTCCAATTTATCATTTGTTATCAAATTAGGATTTATTCCATTTTCTTTTAATTTATCAATTACCTCATTTTCTAAAGTCTTATATGAATACTTATTTTCTAATTCTTTAATTTCATCTGAAAGTAAATGAATATCATTATTATCTATAAAATCATCATATATATTTTCAAGAACTTTTATATCTACATCATTAATTTCGTTTGACCAACTCTCATGTTCTAAAATAGCGAATACTAATGTTTTATTATCTACTTCATTAAATGTTTTAGCTAAACTTTCTAATTGTTCTTTTAATGGTAATGAATATTTTTCAAATAATCCAACTGCTGGCATAAGTGTTGAAAAACTTGATACTCTGTTCATATCTATTATTTCATTACCTTTTATATTGCTTTCTGGTGTTACACAATAATTTTTTTCGTTTTTAAATAAAACAAGAAGATTATTTCTATCAATTACAAGATAATTGTTATTACTTTTATCTTGTATAAAATTTATTGTACTCATAGTTCATCTTCCTCGCTTTCTTCATCATCTTCAATTTCTACTTTAAAATCTGCTTCTATTGAGTTCTTTTTTACATTTTGATAAAGTAAGAAATTTATTGCACTATTTTCATCTGGGAATCTTTTTGTAAAAAAATCTCCATAAGTATTGTCTATTGCTATATATTCATCACCAGATTTAGCAATAAATAATCCAATTTCTGATTTGTCAAATGGTATATTATTTATAAACTTATCCATTAATTTAGGATATTCAGAAATATCAATTTTCTTATACATAGATGTATCTTCAAGTATTTCTCTTTTAAAATCTTCTGTTTCCAATTTTAATACTTCTGATATAGGTTTATTCTTGATGATAATATCGTCATAATGGCTTAAAGTTAAACAAATAGTAAATCCTGTTTGAAACAATTTCTCTACTCGTTTATTTTTTTGTAATTGTATAGGATTAAAGCTTTTTAAATTATTTTGGATATTTAAGAAATATTGCTTTCTAAAGTCAAGATTATCTAAATTTTTACTTATTTCTTTTGTCATCATTGCTTTGAACACAACATCTTTTAGGCTATTATCTCCTATATTTTCACCAGTTATTGCTGAATATAGAATTTTAAATGATATTATAGTTTGTGATAAATCTATTTTTCTTGTTTCAACATCTGTCATTTTTATCCCTCCATATATTTAAAAAAGAGCAACTAAATCCAATAGTTGCTCTTTTGAAATTTAAATCTAATCTATATTAAAATCCTGTCTTTGGTAATTTCTTTATGCTTAATTTTGCTGAATAAGAAGTTGTAGTCCAGTCATCATGAGCTTTTAATTCTACTGTATTGTCATGATTAGAAGTATAAGTAGATTCTATTTTTGTATAGTTAGTCCATGTATCGTTTGCTTTAACTGTAGGTAAAACTTTAGCAAATATAAATGGTTTTTCTACTGCTTCAAATCCAGGTTTAACTGTACCAAATTCTAATTTAAAGTCTGTTATATAACTATCTTCTGTTTGAACTGTTGTAAAATCTATAAAGTGATTTTCATCTGTTGTATATGTTCCATCTTCTGAATCTGGATTTTTATATTCTTGCCATATTTCAGAATTATTTAGCTTATATAAAACTTTATAGTTTAGTGTTTCATTCCAAGTACCAGTATATAATTTTGTGATTCTAATATAGTCTGTTGGAAGTTCATCTGACCAAGTAAAGTTATCTACTGAAACGTTACTATCATTTCTTACAACAGGGAAATCATATCTTATTTCATCATTTGGTTGTGCTTGAACAATTCCTTCTTTTTCAATAGTAGTACCAAGTTGTACGGCATTATCTCCAAATGTTAAAGTAACTGGTTCACCTTGTTTTTGAATAGAGATTACTTGTTCTTTATCATCTAATAAATACCATTCTGGAGCTTTTACTTCTTGAACGTAGTATGTTCCATATCTCATTGTATCTTGAATTTGTCCGTTTTCATCTGTTGTAACTTTCTTTAACAATACATGATTTTTATCGTAAATATTAAATTCTGCACCTGCTAAAGGTGTTCCGCCTTCTTTTCCAGTTATTTCAGATTTGTCATTAGACTGTTTCATAATTGTTACTGGAGCTGTAATCGGACTATCATCTGATTTAACTGTAACTGCTGTTGTATTAGGAGTTACTTCAAAAGCTTGATCTACTGAATCTAAGTTATATCCTTCTGGAGCTTTTGTTTCTTTTGCTATATACATACCAGCTGTTAAATCAGTTAAAGTAACTTTTCCATTCTCTCCAGTTGTTACTGTTTTAACTGGTGTATCTTCTGCGTCATATTTTTGGTTTTCGTTAGTATCTCTAAATATAGTATATTCTGCTCCTTTAACACCTGTAGTTGTTCCTCTTTCTGTTTTTATCAATGTTGGAGCATTTATTTTTAATGTTAAATCTGCATTACTATTATAAAGTTCATAAGGATCGCCTGCTAAGGCATAATCTTGTGTTCCCGCAACAGTTGTATTTCCATATAAAATCGGATACGTTTTACACTTAACATTTTGAAGAACTAATTTTCCATTTATAGTTCCTGTAATTTCATCTTCTGGAATAGCAACCTTTATAATAGTTTCTCCAGAGAAATTTTTTTGTTCTTCATTGTTTTCATTCATCACTTTAGTACCTACTGGTAATCCAGCAATTACTGCGTCATAAGTTCCTCCCATTTCTTGAGGTGATGTTACTTTAAATGTTTGAACATAGTAATTTTTATTATTTAATTTTTCTTTAGTTAAATCTCCTTCTTTAGTGATGTCAACTCTTGCCTCTGAATATGTTTGACTACCATTATTACCAATATCAGTTAAATTGATTATTGCATTTACTATTTTATCTCCTCTAGCATTTGCACCTTTAAAGTTAGTTCTCGGATCTGTTCCATCTAATACGCAATATACTGCTTGTTTTGTAGCTTGAAATGCGTCGCCATCTGTTTCTACTCCAAGTTCAGAAGCTGATTTATATGGAAATCCATTTATAATTACTCTATAAACTTTTTGATTAGTTACTGCACTTGAAACATTTACAGTATAATCTGATGTTTCACCAACTCCAGGTAAATCTTTATTTAAGCAATAAGCTGGATATTCATTGCCGTTATAAGTATAAGTAACATAGTGAGTAATAACTGCTTTAAATGTACCATCATCAGCTTTATGTAAAAGATTTCTACCTACCTCGCCATTATCATGTAAATCTGCTGACGCAATCATAAAATCAGCATAAACTTTAGATATTGGTGAGAATACTCCTGCTATTAAGATTAAAATAGCCAAAATAGCAATAAATTTTTTAGAAATATTTTTTACCATTTCTAAATACCTCCCTTTTCTTTTTATTTTATAAAAATATTATAGGAGGGAAAAATCGTAATTTTTCGCAAAAATATTGCAAAAATATTGCAATATTTATTAAAATTTATATCTTTAAATATTTAAATAGGAATTTTAAAATAGAAATAAAAGTTATGAAAAAAATAAAACTCTTAAAATAGTTTAAATTACTACTTTAAGAGCTTATTATATTTATATTAAAAAGAGGGGGTTATTTAGAATAATATTTTAAATCTCATCTTCTTCTGTTTCTTCATCTGATTCTGCATTATGTTGTTCAAACTTATCTTCTGTTTCAATATCTGAAAAAAGTCCTAATTTATCAAAAACTTTTATAAAATCATTTGCTAACTTTTCATTATTTATAAGTTCATCTTTTTGATCTTTAACAACAAATTCAAATTGTTCTAATCCTTTATATTCAAAGGCAACCCTTAAAGAATTTCTTACATCATCTGATAATTTGTTCCAAT
Organism: uncultured Clostridium sp.; assembly: GCA_930990555.1. Classification (GTDB taxonomy): domain Bacteria; phylum Bacillota; class Clostridia; order TANB77; family CAG-508; genus Merdicola. The sequence continues at coordinate 25,374 of CAKNPW010000003.1, forward strand.
AGTTATTGCAAATGAAACAAATGTCATATAAATCCCTTATTTTATCTCTCCCTGAGTATGCCATACTTTTCATTAGACATAGTTCATTTATATTATATACTAAAGTATTATTTATTTTTGTATATTCTGTTTCTTTTATGTTATTTCTTCTATAAGAAACTTCTACCTTTAATTTTTTAAATTCGTTATTATATTGAATCATAAATCGTTTCGTAGTATCTGTATTTTTTGGAATAGTATATGTATAGCTGTTTTTTTTACAAAAATCTTCAATAATTTTTTCAATATTTCTTTTACTTTTGCTATCTAAATCTATATCTTCTGAAAATCTATCCAAGTTATAACATGTCAATAAGGCTGTTCCACCTTTTAAGATGAATTCCTCTGATTTTTTATTTAGAAACTCTAAAAATGAATCGATAACTTTTCTATGTTCATCTCTCCAATCGTTATACATATACCTTAACTCCCTTCTTATATTCTACCCATTTTCCTAAATATTCTTTTGTCATAAATTTATCTATTTTATTAAAATGAGGTAAATCACACATTAACATTACTTTATCAAATATTTCTTTATCATATTTATCATTTACAATGTAATCCTTATTCATACCTTGAGCGACAGTAAAATTTCCTATATACAACAAGTCCAAAATCGCTCTAATATGGTTAGCTACATTGTATTTTCCAGTATGTTCAGGGATAGTTCTATTTTTTTCTATTCCATAATCTCCAAAAAGAGAATTTTCTGATTCCATGATAGAAGGATTTTTCCAATTTAAACTTGAACAATGCCAATCTCCACAAGTATCTAAATTACAAAGTAGATTTAGTGCATGTATTAAAGATATATATTTCATTTTACTCTCACCTCTTTTCCCTTTATATTATAACATAAATTAAGAATTTTATCAATTTATTAAACTATATCCTATTTTTTATATACTTCTAATTTTGTTTCTAAATCAAATCTATTTTCTTTTTCAAAAATCTTAGTATTTCCAGAACTTAACCCATCTGATTCTACACTACCTACTAGCTTTAAACCATTATCAGTAACACCGATTAGAATTTGATAAATATCATTTTTTGTGTCTTTCCAAAATAAGTTATTAATAGTAAAAATTATTCCATAGCCACTCATTGTTCCTCTTGATATTAAGAAACCTTTAGCCAAAAAGCTTAAATCTTCTTCATTTGCTATTATATTATTATTCTCTCTGGCATTTTCTATTATTTCATATAATCTATCATTATCTAAATTATTCATTTAAAATCACACCTTCTTTTTACTAATAAAAATTGTATATTCCTTTGCATTTATAGTAGTTGCAAGCTTTTTTCCTTCTTTTAATGCTTCTATTTCTTTGTCTGTAAGTTCAATATTAAAACTACCATAACATTTTCCAAACTCATTTTCTGCTTGTTCTATGTTTTCAATTATTTTTAATTCTTCCATTATGTTTTCACTTTCCTTTTATTATCTTATTTCTTATATACTTCTAATTTTGTTTCTAAATTTTTAATTTGTAGTTCTTGAAATTTTACTATAGATTCAAAAGTATCATTATCTTTAATATCTATATGTAACATTTTCTTATTTAAATCTACAATTTTATTAAAGTTACTAACAATAATTTGATTTTTAGCATTAATAAGCATTTAATATCACCTATCCTTTTTATAAATATCTAACATTGGTTTTTGTTTTTTATATCTACTTCTGAAAGAATGAAATTGCTATGTTTAGCTAAATTAGTTCTTGTAACTGGTTCTTTTTCAAGATTGCTATTATACCAACAAAAGGTAGGTTCGTATTTTTCTTTTTTCTTTCTCATAGTTATTCTCCCTATATGTATTTAGTAATTACAAAATATTAATTTATTTTCATTAAAATCAAATGTTTTATTAATATAATTTAATTCTATTAAATTGTAATCTATTAATTCAGAATCTATTAAGTGTATTGAATTTTCATTCTGATTTAATATATTATGTTCCCATTCAAAAGCCCTTTGTTTTATATTATTTTTAATTTTATCTATTTCATTATTTTCTAATAAATTATTATAATAACTTGCTTCTTGCATACTTTCTAATATTAGAAATTTCTTCAAATCTAACTTAGTTACTTCTCTTGTATTATATTCTTTCATTAAAGAGCTTTTTAATATTCTATGACAATTATTTAAAAAGAAATTATCTGTTTCAGCATAACTACCAAATTCAAATATCATTTTAAATTTTCTTGGTATTTCAAATAAATCTTCTACTTTATAAAATTTTAAAATTTCTTTTTCATTATAATCTTTAATAATATTATATTCCTTTTTTGAAATAGATTTTAAATAACTCCTGTTACTCATTTGTTTAAATCTCCTTATTCTAATAAAGAGGGATTATTATATTTCAAATAAGCCCTCTCATTATCCCTCTCATTATAATTGATTTTATTAAGAAATCCAAATATACATTGCTACATCAAATGGAGTACTTGTTGGATTTCCGTTTGCCGTAGACATATATAAATCTTCTACATATACATATACTGTACCTACAGCACCTCCACTTACAGGAGCTTTTGCATTTCTTTCACTAAATGTTGAATAGTGAGAATTAGAAGGTCTGCTACTAGCATGTACTACTGTTGCATATTGACTAAATCCATTACTTTCTAATTCTTCCTTAATCCAAGCTATTGCTTGATTTTCTTTATCAGTTCTATGAACTTGTTTATATATTGTTAACGGTGGATATTGACCTTGATTACTGCTACTTGAACCTGATGAACTACTACTTCCACTTGAACTACTTCCTCCAGAACTTGATGATGAGCTTCCTCCACTTGGCTTACTTGAACTAGATCCTGAAGAACTACTTCCAGTATTTCCAGATGGTTTTGTACTTGAACTAGAACCTCCAGATGGTTTACTTGTACTTCCACTAGATGTTGAACCTTGATTACTATCTGTAGATTGTGCTGGTGTTTCTGGTTGTTGTTCAGCTACAGTTGTATCTGGTGTTGTATTATTTTCTACTTTAACATTATTTTTTTGTTCTTCTTGAGGTTTGCTTGCAATAGTTATTAAATCATTATCGTTAGTTTTTAAGTTTACTCCACCATTTCCGATTGTTCCAGTAGAATAATTTTTACCTGCTGTTTTTTCTGCGAATTTAGGATCGTTTTTTGCTATTACTTCAACTGTTCCGTCATCATTTTTAATTACTGCTACTTCTGTTCCATCTGCTAACCCATTCGTGTCAGTTTGCAATGTTATATCTTGTTCTTGTTCTTCACTTGCTTCATCAATAGTAGTGTTACCTATTATATTTTCTTCATTAGATACTTCTTCTGTTTTTCTATTAAAAGAAATTATAATCACAGCAACTATTATTAATATAACAAATATAATTCCTATACTAGAACTTATTGTAATAGCTTTATGTTTCTTACACATATTTAAGAACTTATTTAATTTACTTTCTGGTTTTACTCTTTTAATAAAATCAATAGGTTCTTTTTCAGATTTTTTTTCTTTCTTCATTTTCAATTCCCCCTTAATATCATATTTATTTTATTAATTATATTATAGCATATCGTACGCACGAAGTCAAGAATTTTTTTCATTTTTTTAAATAATTTTCTATATTTTTTATTATAAAGTCGCTCATATCAGTATAATTATTATCTTTTTCTATCTTTTCTTTAAATTTATTTTTTAAATTTTTATCAATTCTAATAAACATTCTATCATATTGTTCTTTTTTCTTATTTTCGTAATCTCTATTCCATTTTTTTCTTAATTCTGGGTTTTCTGGCATTTAATCATCTCCCCCTATTATTAAACTTATATTCTTTTTTATTATAGCACAAAAATTAGAATAAATCCTATTTCCTGAATAAATTTATAAAAAAAGAATCAAGAAAATAAATTCTCGATTCCTTTGCACAACATTCTTACAAATTTGTTACTTTTTTCATATTTATTGACACTAAAGAAAAAATTATAATATATAAAAAATACATTATTATTATAGTATAGAAATTTTATTTTTTCAACATTTTATTATATTTTTTTAATATTTCTTTTTGTATATATTCTCTTGTCCTAGAATTTATTGGGTGTGCAATATCTAAAAATTTTTCTTTATATCTTTTATTTGGAAAAGCAATTAAAAGTTTATTATTTGATACTTCAACAATTCTAATTCCTGTTATTTCAAGTTCATTGTCAAGAACCAGATCTACAGTAGCTTTTACTTTACTTCCAGTATTTAAAGTTACGTTTACGTCTGTAACTTGCATATTTAATCCTCACTTTCTTCGTCATCACTTAATAAATCAAATACATCTTCTTTTTTATTATCTTTTGGTTTAAAAGATTCTTTTACATTTGCTACTGCATTTTCAATAGCTCCAAATATTTTATCTACATCTTTTTGAGTATAAGAATAACTAGTAGTATTTGCAAGAGGTTTTAAATTATTTACTTTATGTAATATATCTCCTACTCTCCTATTTGCAATTTCAATAAATTTACTTCTTTTTTGTTCATTTTCCATAACTAAATCTCTCCTTTACTTTTTTATTTTAATAATAAAATTATATAGATAAAAAAACGTAGTTTTTGATAAAAATATTTCAAAAATATTGCATTGTTTTATTTAATTAAAATGTTTTAAATATTTAAAAAGAAATTTTAATTGTTTTTAAATAAAGTATCATTCAATTTTAAAGTATAATATTTAATGTTATTTTCATATTGATATATTGAAATAGAAATATTTTTATTATTCATTTTTATTTCATATATTTTACATTTAAGATCATTTTTTCTTATTATCCCAATAAGTTTAGCTCTTTTATATATTCTTTTAGAGAGTTCTAAATTTGTTTCTTTATCATAATTAAAATTTAAGATTTCAGAAAGTTTTAATAGAAATTTTTCATAATCATTTGTTTTGAAAATCATAATTCATCTTCCTCTGTTTCTTCACTTTCCTCATTAGAAATTATGTACGATTTTATATTTGCAATAGAATTTAGTTCATAATCATTTAAATCTTTTATTGCATAATTAAATTCTTCGACATTATTAGTATTTCTAATAATATTTATGTCATATAGTTTTTTTGATAAATCACTTATTTTATTATCTATTTCTTTAACTCCTGTACCATAAGTTATACTTTCTAATTCATCTAAGTTTTTAAGTGTTTTTAAATCAGATGGTAAATTTAGATTTATATTTTCATTATAAATATTACTATAATCTTCATTTATATTTTTTTCTAATACATCTAATCTATAGAATAATTTATCTTTAGGAGAAATAACTATTTGATTTACAATATTTTTTAAATTTTTTGATTCAATATTTAATACTTCTTTACCATAAGATAAACCCTGTAAATCTCCTAATTTTAAATTATTTGGATTAATATTAGAGTTTGTTTTTTTCAATGAATTACATGTTTTTTCTGTTAATGATAATTCTATATAATTATGCCCAAAATATAGAAACGATCCACAACTAGGTTCGATTTTAGCTTTTTCACAATCATTAAATAATATATTTACAGAATTTTTATTTTGTAAAAAACTATTAATTTCAATTAAAGTTGAAACGAATTTAGGAGCTATATTATCTTGCAATTCTAATTTTATTAAAGTTGCTTTTATTTCATTATTAAATCTTCCATTTTTATAAAAATCTTCTAAATTTAAAATGACTTGTGTGTAAGGATCTAATTTTATTCCATCTACTATTATTTTATTATCTTCTACATCTATATAAGAATCGTAAGTATGTCTTAAAGAAAATTTAGAATTTTTATCTACTGAAAGTATTTCACTTAAAGAAATATCTTTGTATAACTTATAACGTGAATATGATTCTGTTCTATAAATTTGTCTAGCTTTATCATTTATAAATCTATTTACAGCATTTTTTATTTCCATATTATAGTCAAGAACAAGAAAATTCTTTGATAATTTTCTTTCTAAGTCAAATTCTGAATAATTATTATATTTAAAATCATTTATTTTATCAAAATTATCTCTTGAACTTACATAAAGGGTATCTTCTTTTCCATCTAAATAGAAATAATTAAATAATCGTTCATCAATGTTAAGATATTATTAGAAGCTTTTTGAATATTCATAAATAGTTTTTCTTTTTCATAAATACTTTTGGCTTTGTTGAAATCTGTTCCCATATATATTGACATTCCTAAATCTTTATTTTGAATTTCCACAGAATATAAAGTTTCTCTGGATAAATATTTAACTAAAAAAATATCTTTGCTTTTATCAACAATGTAAGGTAAATTATTGTTCACTTTAAAACTCTTCCTCCTCTTCACTTTCTTTTGATTTTTCCTGTTCGATACTATCAAGTAATTGTGCTTTATTAAATACTTCATTAGAATTTCTTGTTACATAAAATTGTTCATCGCCTAATCCTAAAATATATAATTTTATTTCATTAATTTCTAAAGAATTTATAGTTTCTTTTTTATCCAAATTCTTTGTATTTTCATCAATCTTATCTCTTGCTTCTTTACTATTTATTCCTACATTACAATCACCTAAAATTCTATTTAATAAGTCTTTATAAGTAGTACATGGATAATTTCTATTATGACTTTTCATACATTCAAATTCTGTTTTTGCAATAGCTGATATTTCTGCTATGTTATCTAATTCGCCTTCTGTAATTAGGTTATCATTTAGAGCTTCACTAATTACATCTTGTCTTGCAATAGATTCAATATCATCTGTAATTGCTACATAACAACTAGAATTATCTTTTAGATCTATTCTAAAGTAATGTTCTTCATCTTTTCTATTTACAATATGAAATTCTTCCTTTTCCATAGTTTTATTTATTTCATCTTGTGCTTCTTTTGCAAGTGAGATTAATTCGTATAGCTCTTCTTCTGTATCTAAAATATGGAATTGTCCGTCCATTGGTTGAATACCCATTACAACATATTTTTCTTTTGTATTTTTTAATTCTTCAATAGTTTCTTTTAACATATTTTCAAAATTTTCTTTTTCTTCTTCATCTTCTTCATTAAAATATTCAGCAGAATGAGCAAATTCATTTTCAAAATAATCAATTATATCTTTTGCTTTTCCATATATGTTATCTTCACTAATAAAGACATCTCCAAATCTACTATCAAATCTAAATGCTTTCATTATTTTATCTTCATCAATATTTGCCATGTTTAAAAAATGATTAAAACATTCTTCTTTTATAGTTTCACTATTTTTTTTCATCTCATCTATAAATTTTAAAAATCCTTCTTCCTCATCTTTAGAACTAAAACTTTTTAGTCTATTCTTGGTATAAGCTTCATATTTATTTATAAATTCATAATATCTATTTAAATCTTTTTTATTCATTTTAATTTCCCCCTTACAACTTATATTAATTATTATTTTAAATTGCTTAGATTTGATTCTCGTGCGTTATTTTTTCAAAAAAAGCAACTACATTATTCAATAGTTGCTTTCATCTATAATTATTCAATTCTAACTTCAATATTTTCTAATTTGTCTATTATCTCTTTATTTTTTATCTCTACAATATTTTTAAATTCATCTTTAGAAATATTTAAGTAGGCTAAAATTTCTTTTAGTATTTTATTAATACAAATATTTTTAGTTAAAGGAACTGGTAATGGAGAAAATTTTATTTTACCATTATAAAATCTTGTGAAATTATTGTCATATAATTCTAAGTCATAAAATTTATTATTAGCATTTTTCCAAAATTTTATATAAGTGTCTTTTATCTTATAATAATATTTTTTCATTTGCTTTTCTCTCCTTTCCTCTATACTTCTAATTCATCATCAGTAAAATTTTCTGAATATTTATCTAAATATGTTAAACTGAAAATTCTTGTTGCTTGGATATATTCATTTGGTGAAAATCTATCTATCATTTGTTTCTTATAATCATTTAGTCCTTTTGAATTATTTTCGTAATAAACCCTAGCAAGTTTATATTCTAATACAAGTGGATTAAATTTAGCTTCTTCTGTTAGTTCTTTTTCTGTTTCTGGAGTAGCTAAATTGTTTGCGTCAATATAAAAATAGTGCAATAACTCGACTAGATTCATAAAATTATTATCTTTCTTTTCATCTGGATAATCCATAATTACATTCACCTCTAATCAATTAAATTTTAAATTCAATATCCTTATTTACAATTCTTATTTTCTTAGAAACATTAGTTAGTTTAATTTCTAAATCTTTTCCAGAAATCTTATTGTAAAGAGAATCTTTTAAAGAAACTTTATATAAGTTTGATGATGAATTAATATAAATCACACCATTTGAAACTTTACTATTACTACTTGATAGAGATGATAAATTTATTTTTGGATTATTGGTATTAATATGAACTTTCTTTACTAATTCATAATTTCCATTAGAATTTTTACTATAAATTGTAGCATTTCTTGATAAGAAATATAGTAAAATTATTAATAATACAATTCCTGCACCAGATAAAGTTATAATTATTGGTGTATAATTTGTTTTTTCCTCTACAGGTGCTTCAACAGGAATCTCTTTTTTATATGTTGCTGTATAAATATAATCTGGATTTTCTTTTTCTACTGTTCCAGTATAAGTTATTGTTACATTATATTGTTTTGGGTTAGAAAACACTCCTACTGTTTGGTAGTGCATAGTTCCACTATATGTTACTGGTACTTGACTTCCATCTATATTTTGAACACTATCTGGCTTCCAATCAACATTAATTAAAGTCCAGTTTCTTCCATTTCTAGTTATATTTTTTGATATATTATTTAAATCATTTTTAGAATAGCCTGAAAAAGGTATATTTAATGATAATAATCTTTCATAAGTTCCTGTATCTACTTCTTGAATTTCCATATTGCTATAATTTAAAGTACCAATATATCCATCTTTATCATAACTTAAAGTATTTCCTGCTTGATTTAAAATTGCTTGCTCATCATTAGTATTTAGGTTATTAAGTGTTTTTGTATCATTTACTTCTTTAGTGTTTGTATCACTTTTAGTTGATGTTACATCTTGAAAAGTATAGATATTTCCTTCTTCATCTTGATATGTTTTATTATTGTCAGAGTTTATAAAAGTTTTAAAATTAATTTCGTCATTTGATTCTACATAAAAGTTTCTTTTTAAAATATCTCCATTAATCTCTGATTTACTTTCTGTAAATGCAAAACTAATATTATTTAATGCAATAATTCCTAAACTTGCTATTGTTAGTCCTGTAACTATTGCTAAACCTTTAAATGTTTTCTTCATTTTCTTATTTTCTCTCCCTTCATTTTTTATTTTTAAAATATTATGCTTTTTACTAAAATATAAATAATTCCAATTATTCCACCAAGTGATACTGCTATTACATCAATAGAAGTTATAACTGTTATAAAACCAATTAATTTTAGAAGTATTAAAAATATAAAGCCAAAAATTGTATTAAATAATAATCCTAATATAATATTTCTATTTCCTCCTAGAATCCATACAATAATCATTAGTAAAATCAAAGGAATAATTGCTTCTAATATTTTAAATTTTAAAATCACATTAAAAATAATTGTTAAAATTTCTAACATATTAATCTCCTTCTACTTTGTTATAAACTTTTATATTTGTTTGTTCTCCATTTATAGTCAAATATGAATAATCGCCATTTTGGTCAGCTTCATTTATGCTTGAAGTTGTATTATCAACTTGATTATTATTAGTTGTTTCTTCCTCACCAACATTTAATTTAAAATCTTCTTGATAAGGAATTGAGCCATTTTCTATTGCTTCAAATGTTTCCATATATTTAGAATATACAGTAGGATTTAATAGAGGTTTCATATTTTCTATTTCTTTTTTAGTAAACCCATTTATTTTAACATCTTGCATATTTGTTTCATTTCCATTTAAATCTGTAACTGCATTTGTATTTAATTCTGTATTTGTTTGCTCTTTATTATTCAGAAAGATATTTACAAATACTGCAACAATAATAACTAAAGCTAATACTATACATAATAAAATTACTTCTTTCTTTAAATCTTTTTTATCCAATTTAAAATCCTCCTTTCTATCTATTTTTTATTCCACCGTTATATAGCTCTGCAATAGGATCATGAAGTGATGAAGTATTAAACGCATTTTGTGGGTATCTTACCTCAAAATGACAATGAATACCAAATGCGTTACCTGTTTGACCAATTATTCCTAATACTTGCCCTTGTTGAACTTCTTGACCAGTAGATACTTTTAAAGAACCTGCTGTCATGTGTGCATACAAGGTATAGAATTTAAGTCCATTATAATTATGTTCTATTACAACATGATTTCCATAGCTTCCTGCATTTATTGCCTGCACTACTTTTCCAGGATATACTGCAACTATATTAGTACCAGGATTACCAAACATATCAGTTCCTGTATGATAACCTAAGCTCCATGCTGAACCTTTTTTACCAAATCCTGAACCTATACCTGTTAGCTTTTGAACAGGAGAACAAAATGTATGGTCGCTTCCTATCCAACTTAAGCCATCTTGATTTATTATTTCTCCAGGTTGTGAAGAACCTGAATTTTCTGAATAATCTCCTTGTATAGGATTTCCGTTTTCATCATAATAGTTGTTATTATTTTTATTGTTGTTCGTATTTACAGCACCAATCATAAGTATTACAAAGAATATTAAAAAGAAAACGCAAAATATAATAAAAATAATTAATTTTATTTTAGAACCAGCAAAGCTAAATAACGTGCTAAATACATCAGTATTCTTGTTTTCTTCCATATTATCTACCACCACCAACTAAATAAGGCATTTCAAATTCTAATGGCTTAACATTTATTAATTGATGTCCTGAACCTACGAAGAATAAGCCACGTCCTTTTTCTTTTTGGCTTAAAATTGCTTTTTCTTCTGTATTCAAATTATATAAGTTAACAACTTCTTCTAGGTCTTTTCCATCAATACCAAAGAAAAACTTGTAAGTACTGTTATCAAGTAGAGCTTGTCCGTACTGTTTTACTTCTGGAGCTAAAAAATCTACTAAACTTTGTGTAATTGTAACTAATCCTGATTCATATTTTCTCGCTCTCTTACAAAAGTTACGCATGAATTCGATTGATTGTGGTACTTTTTTGTCTATAAGCAAGTATGCTTCATCACAAAAAACTAAATCTCTTTCTCTTCTATCTTTAAAAGCTTGATCTTGACAATAACGTAAAATGTTAAAATATTGACATCTTTTTACGTTTTCAGAAGCTCCTTGTAAACTATAAACATCTAAGCAAATAAAATCAGAATCGAATTGTATTGTTGTATGTCCGTTAAATATTTCGCTGTTATTTCCTATTGCCATTTGCCTTAAAACTGCTCTTAATTCTTCATATTCTTTTTGATGATTACTTTTGCCTTTTACTTTTTCTTCAAGTAAACTATATAAATCTTGCATAATTGGAAATTGAATAGTTTTAAAATTTGAAATATCTGTATCGTAATTTATTCCAAAACTTTTATAAAGTTCTTCCAAAGTTTCATTAAGTAAACTCATTTCAAGTGATGTAATTTCTGGATAATATAATTTAAAAAAGGTAGTTAAGAAGTCTAAGTGTAAAGCTAATGCTGATTTTGTTGTATTGTATTCACTATCTTCTTCCTCATCTTCAAAGCCAGCTGTAGGAACTGGATTTATTTGAAGTGGATTTATTCTTCCAACAAATTCTCCTTCTCCACCACTACAATCAATCCATTTTCCCCCTAACAATTTGCAAATTGGTCTATATTCTGATTCTGGATCTATTATCCATATTTTTGTTCCATTTAAGTACTCATTTAGCATAATCTTTTTTGCTAAGAAGGATTTACCAGAGCCAGAAGAACCTTCAATTATAATGTTTGAATTTGTCCTATCATTTCCTTTAAAGAAAAATGAAGGAGCTACCATTCTACCATTTTCATCTACTCCTATATAGTAACCTTCTGCGTCAATTAGTCCTGAACCTGAAAAAGGTAATCCTGAAAATAAAGCATTTAAGCTCATAGTTTTATTAGAAATATCTGTTATTTCTTTATAAGATGTATCGTATGGAGCTGATTGTTTTAAAGCTTCTTTTTGTAAATATGCTGGAACTCTTGCTTTTAATCCCATACCAGCAACTCTGTTTTTTATCAATTTTACGTTGTTCTGAAAATCTTGGTCTGTTTCACCATTAGTTTTAAAGATAATTGAAAGATTAATGTACGGAATATTATCTACAGTAATATCTTTAATAATCCTTTCAGCTGAAGCTATCTTAAATTCGCACATTTGCCTTGTAGCTTCATTTTGTGTTGAGTTTAAAGTGTTTCTTAATGCTGTAATACCTTTTGAAACACCATCTACATAAGCCTGAACATCTTCGATTGGTGTAACAGTTAAAGATACAGTAGTATTTGGAATATCTTTTAAATTACTTAACCAACCTAAATTTACAGTAGAAGGATAACCAGCAACATATTGAAGTTTAGATGTGATTTCACCTAATTGTACTTTATTGTATTTAAGAACTATCCCTTGTGGAGTAATTAAATTTAGCAAGTCATTATTTATTGGTATTTGCTCTATTTCTACTTTTTTCACCTTTTTATTCCCTCCCATTTTTTATTTTTATAAAAAAATTATAGAGGGAAAAAAATCTTATTTTTGTTAAAAAAATTGCATAAATATTGCATTTGCTATTAAAATTTGTATTTTAAATATTTAAAAGGGTTTTAAAGGAAAAAAGCTTTTAAAATAGTTTAATTACTACTTTAAAAGCTTTTATATATCTATATTAAAAAGAGAGGGTTATTTAGAATAATATATTTAAATTTCATCTTCTTCTGTTTCTTCATTATTTTCTTCTTGTTCTTTAGTTTCTTTATTATATTCTGAAACTAAATTATCTTTTATTTTTTCTCTTAAATCTTTATCAAGATATATTAACGGTTTGTACTCTTGTTCAATTTTTTTCTCTGGAACAGAAATTGACTGAAATTCATTGCCTTCTTTAGAAATACCTTCATTTAGTCGAACATTATTTAATGCTAATACACCACCTACTAAAACTCTACCAGTTGCCTTAATATAAGGGTTATTTTCAAAAGATAATGGTCTAATATAAGATTTTACATAATCTTTATCATAGTCAATATTTGTCTTATGTTCTATAACTGTTTTGCCATATTCATTAGTTTCATTTGATGTTAAAGCCTCTAATAAAGCTTTTCTTATTTCTGGTATTAAATTATCTTTTTTACTATTTAAACTTACACTTTTTATATATTTCATATTTCCTTCTTTATCCTGGTATTTATCAATATTAGGCATATCAAAAGCTACAATTTTTCCTTCTTTTGTTGGAATTTCTTTTACTGCAACATCTTTTATTGTAACTCCTGCTAGTGTTATATCAGCAAATCCTTTTAAATTTGAATCTTCTTTATTTATTTTCCTTAATTCTACCTTTATATTTAATTTATCCATATTAGTTTCCTCCCTTTCATCTATTTGTAAATCATTTGAAATTAGATATTCTTTATTTGCACCAACTAAAAGTCCTAAATCTGTTATATTTTCTTTATCAATTCCTATATTATGATTTTTACAAAAATCGTATAATTCATTTAAATTTTTTATTGTATGTAATTCTTCTATATCTTTTATTTTAAAATCTGTATTAAAAGCTAAACCTTTTAAATCAATATTTAATTCACTATCTATGTCATTATTATTATCTAATAAAACATAGCTGTCTGGATAAGTTTGAATATTATTCTCTAAAGTACATTTAATTATTTTATTGTATTTGTTACTACTTTTTTCTTCTTGAATTGGATTTATTTCAGATACTTCTACTTCTCTATTTTTAAAGTAATTTTCCAAAAAAGCAAATGCTTCATCTTCACTTTTAAAAATACCAGATATATAATCTTCTCCATTTCCACCATTTAATTCATATAATAAAGTACCATTTAAAGATAATTTGTACGTAGGTTCAAAAAATTCGTGAATTGGCTCATATACAAATCCTATAATACTTATTACATCTCCATTATTTGTTAGGTATTTTTCATCTCCACTTGTATAACTCCATGCACTAGCTTTTACATCTTCTATAATCTTCATTAAATTTTCTTTATTTACTATCATAAATTTTCTCCTTCTTTAATTCATATTGTGTAAATGTTAAATCTAATAATTCTTTCGTTATAACATTATTATTAATTTTTTTCCATAATTTTTAATTCTTTTTATATATTAAAATAGTTTTAAATATTTAAAGTTATTTTAAATTTCCTCCTCTTCGCTCTCTTCTGCTTCTAATATCTCTTTTTCTGCTAATATTAAGCCTGTTCTTAAATTTTTATTTTCTTCAATATCTTTATTACTTAATCCTAAACTCATTAATGTATCTGTAATATCATTTGTATAGCTATACTCGTGATTGTTTAACTCATATAGAAACATATTTTTTATAAACTTATCTCCTACTTTATCTTTGGCAATTTCAGTCCAAAATTCTTTATTATGTTTTTTTTGCATTTCTTTATAAGCTTCTACATCTGTTTTTTTCATGAAGCCACCTGCTCCTATACTTACAATTTTATCTGTATCATTTTCATTTAATCCTAATTCTTTCATTCCTTGTTTAAATTGTTCATCTGTAAAAGCAAATTTTATTGGAATTTTCTTTAGTTCTTCTTCTTGTCTTTTTTTCATTTCTTGATATGTTTCAAACATATATTTTTCGCCTCTTTCTTTATAAGTTTTAAAAAAGCAACTATTTTTATTTTCAATAGTTGCCTTTTATTAATAATTATTTATTTTAGAATCCTGTTTTTGGTAATACTTCCATTGTTGTTACAGGTTTATCAATTTTTAATTCTGCTATATCTAAAGTTGTTGTGGAATCAGCTTTAACTTCAAATGTAATATCTTTAGATAATTTATATCCTTCTGGAGCTTTTGTTTCTTTCAATAAGTAAATTCCTGTTCTTAATCCAGTTATATTTATCTTTCCGTTCTCATCTGTTGTATATTTACCAATTAGCTTATTTTCCGTTAGGTTTGTTAGTTCAAATTCTGCTCCTTGTAATGCTTTTTCTTCTTCTGAATCGTGCTTATATATGTCTACGTTACCTTTTTCATGTTCATTAGTAATATTTACCGTCTTAACTTCTTTATCCTCTGTAAATTGAACCTCGTAAGTTTTATTGCTTAAATAGTAATTATCAGCTGTTTCTATCTCTTTTATAGTATAGACATTATCTATTGGAAGTTTTTTACTTGTTGCTATTCCCTCTTTATCTGTGATTACTGTATCAACTAAGTTTTGGTCTTTATCATATATTTCAAACTTAACTCCTTCAAGTTTAATATTTTTGTCATCTAAATCTGTTTTATTGATTACAATAGTTCCTTTTTGTTTTTCATCTTCCACATTTAAAATAGTAGTTTCATTGTTCTTTACTTCAAAATCAATACTATCAGATTTATTATAAAATTCTGGAGCTTCAATTTCCCTTAATTGATATTTACCAGTCCTTAAGTTTTCTATATTAATTTCACCATTTTCATTTGTTGTAACTGTATTTACAACCTTATCAAATTCATAAGAATAAATATCAAATTTTGCATTTGGTAAAACTAATTCTGGACTATCTTTATCTACTTTTGTAATTTTAACATTACCTTTCTCGTGTTCGTTTCCAATTCCTAATGTTTGTATTTCTTTATCTTCATTAAATTTGACTTCTTGTGTTTCATTATTTAATATATAATTTTCTTTAGTTTCAACTTCTTTTACTGTATAAATATTGTCTATTGGAAGTTCTTTACTAATTGCTGTTCCGTCTTTATCTGTTACTACTGTATCAACTAAGTTTTGGTCTTTATCATATATTTCAAACTTAACTCCTTCAAGCATTATTTCTGGAATTTCTTCTGTATCTGCATTTCTGTTCATGTGTAATGGATAGTCTTGGTCAAATTTATAAATTTGTATTTGACCTTTTTTCTTTTCATTTTCTACTGTTAATTTTAGTGTTTGATTCCATGCTAGAACAAAAGGTGTTTCTTCATTATTTAATCTATAATTATCTAGTGTTTTTACTTCTTTTAAGATATACCTATCATAAGCTGGAAGTCTATGGCTTATTGCAATTCCGTTCTCATCTGTTGTCATTGTATCAATTTTAGTTCCATCTTCTTTGTAAATTTCAAATGTAACTCCTTCAAGTTTTGTATCTGGATTATCTAAATCCACTTTTGTAACTTGTAACTGTCCTTTTTTTCTTTCATTTTCAAAGGTTAAATCTTTTATTTGATCTTCTTCTAATTCTATAGTTTTAGGTGTTTCATTTAATTCGTATAAAATTCCAGTTTCGATTTCTTTTACTGAATAAGGGTTATACATTAATGGGAGTTTTGAACTAGTAGCTTCACCGTTTTCATCTGTTGTTAATGTATCTACTAATTTTCCATTTTTATCATAAACATTAAATTTAACACCTTGTAATTTAATTTTGTTGTTATCCAAATCAACCTTAATAACTTTTACTTGTCCTTTTTTCTTTTCGTTTTCTACTACTACATCAGTAGTTTCTTTATCTTTTACTTCAAAATCAACTGGCTCTGCTAATTTATAAAATTCATTTGTTTTTGTTTCTCTTAATTGATATTTGCCTGTCCTTAAATTTTCTATGCTGATTTCACCATTTACATCTGTTGTAGCATGACCTATAACAGTATCAAATTCATAAGAATAAACATCAAATTCTACTGCACCTAATTTTGTATCATGGTCATCTTTATCTACTTTTGTAATTTTAGCATTTCCTTTTTTATGCTCATTTGTTATATTTAATATTTGTTGATCTCCATCAACATTATTAAATGTAACTTCATAAGTTTCAGTATTTAAATAATAATTATCTAATGTTTCAACTTCCTTTACTGTATAAGTTGTATCAACAGGTAATCTCATACTTATAGCTTTGCCATTTTCATCTGTTGTTATTGTTTGTACTTTATTTCCACTATCATCATATATTTCAAACTTAACTCCTTCAAGCATTATTTTGTCTGGAAGATTACTAGTATCTTCTACATAAGAAGTAGGTGTTGAAGTAAAATCTTGATCATACTTATATATTACTATTTGTCCTTTTTTCTTTTCATTTTCTATAGTATATTCTGATACAGGTTTTTCTTGCTCCCAAAAAACTTCTACATCTGTATCTGGTGCTAAAGTATACCACTTGTTTGTTTCTTTTTCTTTTAATGTATAAGTACCTGTTCTTATATTAGGTATTGTTATTTCACCATTTTCATCAGTTCTAACGGTATCTATAACTTTATCAAATTCTTGTGAGTATACATCAAATAAAACATGTCCCATTTGAATTTTATGGTTATCTTTATCAATTTTATTTATTTTTAAAGTACCCTTTTTATGTTCATTTGTTAAATTCATTGTTGCATTTTGGTTATAAATTAGGCTTTGTTGTTGTTCTTGATTGTTTGGAACATAATTATCATTAGTTCTTGTTTCTTTTACTGTATAATTACCTGCATATAAATCTGAAAATGTTACTTTTCCATTATCATCTGTAGTTTTAGTTTGTAAAACTTGACCATCTTTTAACAATTGAAATTCTGTATCTGTAATTCCTCCACCAGTTTCAGAATCTGTTTTGTTTATTGTAATAGATGAAACATTTCCTTTAAATTGCTCAGTTGCATTTGAATTAGCAATTTCATAAGGATCTCCAGTTAAAGCATAATTTTGCCACTCTTCATTTGGTGTTGCACCAAATAGTATTGGGGTAGTTTTACATCTTGCATTTTGTACTACTACTATTCCATTTACATCTGTTGTAATTGATAATTCTGGTATAGAAATTTTTATAGTTTGTGTACCATTAAAACTATATTGTTCGCCATTATTCAAATTAAATACTTTTGTTCCTGCTGGGAAATTTGCTATAGCTACATCAAAACTTGCAAGCTCTACTGGTGAACTAACATTATAATTTTGTGAATAATAATTTATTCCTCCAATATTATCTTTGTATAAATCACCTGTTTTATTAATATCAACTCTTGCTTCTTGATAAGTTTGACTACCATTTTTTCCTATATTTACTAGGTTTATTATAGCTTGCTTAATTGCTTCTCCTTCAGAATCTGCACCTTTATAGTAAGAATATGGGTCTGTTCCATATAATATACAATATACTGCTTGCTTTGTTGCAACAAAGGCGTCTTGTTCGTTCCAAACTCCCATATCTTGTGGAGTTTTATAAGGATAACTATTAGTAATTACTCTCCATATTTGTTGGTCATTAACTGCACCAGTAACATTTACAGTATATGCAGGAACTGTACCGACTCCGTGTCTATCTTTATTTAAACAAAAAGCAGGATATTCAACTCCATCTTTTGAATAAACAACAAAATCTGTAACTATATAATACCAAGCATTTTTATTACTATTCCAGTATTGTAAATGTCTTCCACAATCGCCTTTATCGTATATATATGCAGAATCTACTGAAAAACTTGCATTGGAAAATGAAGGCAATACTATTTGAAATAGCATAAAAAATATTATTAATAATACAGTAGTATTTTTAAATAGTTTTTTACTCATTTTTTTGTTCCTCCTTTTATTTTACTTGAACTATATTATCCATATAGTTTTGATCTTCTAAATATGCTGTAACTGGATTAGTAAAGCCATTTATAACTTGTATTATTTGCTTATCATTTAGTATTTCTGTTTTATATGTTGCATTTGATAAGTTTCTTTTCATTTCATTTAGTCTTTTATCGATTTCTACTGCTGAATGATCATCTAGTTTTGCTTCCCAAATTATTAAATAAATTTCTGATTCTTGTGCTTTTCCTGTTGCCGATAACATGCCAAATGATTTCATTCTTTGATTTAAAAGATAAAACTTGGTAGAATTTGCTTCATTATCCATAAGCATTGCCTGATAATCTTGGTTTCTTTGTAAATCTACAGGTCGATTTGCAAAATACAACTTAAATGGCTTTAGTTCTGTAGCCATATTTGATGTTAGAACTCTTGCATGTGCTTTTCTTTCATCTTGGCTCATGAGGTTACAATTTTTAGGATATATTCTTAATATTCCTAAAATTTTATTATCTATTGTATAAATCTTTCCATCTTGCACAGTTCTAATATTTAAAAAAGTATTTGCTGATATTTCTTCTTTTTGCTCTGATTTATTTTTATTAGAATGACCAAATAACTTGAAATTCCCCATTTTTCTCCTCCTATCTCAATAAAATTTATATTGATATTATAGAAGTAAAAAAACGTATTTTTTGATAAAAATATTGCAAAAATATTGCATTTGTTATTAAATTTTATACTTTTAAATATTTAAACAAAATTTTAAAGACAAAAAAATAAAGCCTCTAAGGACTTTAATTTTCTAAGAAGTGTTACTTCTATATAAAAATACATGTAATAAAATAACTAATGAAATATAATATTAATAAATACCATACTTTATTTATTTAGTCAAGAATTATTTTGAAATATTTTGTAGGTAAATTTTATTGTCTTTATAAGATTCCCTATAATATTTACTTGAATCAAAAGATTTAGGTACAAAAATTTTTCTTGTCTTAGCTGTAATTAGTTTTTTTACAATAAAACTATCAAAATCTTCACTATCTAATAATTTATAGTAATATTTTGCTATATTATCTTTATGTAGTTTTCTGCATGTATTATAAATTGAGGTAGAAAATCCGTATGTTCCCTCATAATTCGTTAATTCTTTAAAATCTTTTGGAGAAAGTTTAAAAAGTAATTGTATTTCTTTTGAAAGTTTTTTATAAAAGGATTTATTTAGTTGATATATATATTTATTTTCCATCTGTTACACTCCCCTATTTTTATAGCACCAGATACAATATACAACAAATTTAAAAAATAATCAATTAAAGATTTTATTAAATCCTATTTAAAACACTTTAAATATTTAAAACAATTAATTTTAAAATACTTATTCTTCAATAATTACAAGCTTTAAAATGTTTTAAATATTTTAAAAAAGTCTTACTTCTAAAGCAAGACTTTTTATATATTTTGTTTATGATATTTTAAAAATCTTTTGTACGAACATATTTAAATACTTTTTGACTTTTTATAAATATAATTACATTTTTTATTGTTTGTGCAATACTTCCTCCATTTTTATCTTTTATAACACTTGCAAAAGTTCCACCAGAGCAAATAGCAAAAATAAGTAAAGCAACTACATAATTATTACAAATTTTATAAATTAGCATTGCTAATAATAATCCAATACCTGCCCCTATTGCTGTATAAATTATTTCTGGTATTCCTATGCCATCAAAAATTTCCATTCGTGTTTTTACATTACCAGGTATTTGCACTTTATAATTCATATTTTCTTCCATATATATTACCTACCTCTTATATTATTATTTATTTGGATCTGTATCGTTATAAGCACCCTTAGAAGTAGATGGCGTTTCTAAAATATTTCCGTTTTTATCAGTAATAACTGTAAAAGCCAAATCTGTTAATTGATTATAATCATAGCCAGCTAGAATATTTTCCCAAGATTCTTTAGAACCATCTATCTCATCTGCTTGCGATACTGGAAAGATAAAATATTTCGACTTACCATCTAAATCTCCTAAATCATCACTAGATTTATAAACATAATATAATTTCTGGCTTGACCAGCCTTTTGTAGCTCCCTGTGAATCATTAAAATCTCTATAAATATCAACTTTCATTTTTATTTTATGGAAAAAAGTTCCTTCTTTTATTTCATGATCCACATCAGTTCTTACCAGCTTTTGACCATTGTAGTTAATAATTTGTCGATTCTGTAAATCTTTTGATGTATCTCTTATATTAGAATCTGCTTTTCCTATTGCTATTGCATGTTCTCCAAAATCTCCTATATTTGCTTCACTTGTTCCTATATAAGAATTTACTATAAGTCTAGTTACTGTAGTAACTGAAAAAATTAGTATAAATGCAACAATCCCATTTTTAATTCTTCTTAAATAAAGTTTTGCGTCAGATTCATCTCCAGTAATTATTTTGATTATTGCTAGTACTATCATTCCAACACAAGCAATTCCTGCAATCCACCCCATCACATTTACTATATTATAAATAATTGTTGTACTAGAATCACCAAACATTTACTTGTTTTCACCTACCTTATATTGATTCTTCCTCATTTTCTTCTTGTTCATTATTTATATTTTTTTCTTTTTTGTATTCCTTAATAAATTCATTTGCCCTTTTTAAAAAGTCATCTGTTTCTTTTAAGTCTATTGCTCTTTCTTTTTCTTCTTCATCTTCAATTTCTTCTATATCTTCCTCTGACAAAACATATTCATCAAAATTTTCACAATAATATCCTAAATATGTATCTGCTATATTTAATAATTTAGTCATAATATTTACTATCATTTCTTCTTCACTCATAATTCATCTTCCTCGCTTTCCTCTTGTTCATTTACCATATTAATTATTTTGTTTTTAAATTCATCTATATAAGTATTTTTCATAAAAGATCTGAAACTTTGATAATCGCCAATATCTTCTCTATTATCTAAATAAATACCAAAATCTTTTCCATCATCTAAAATTATTGTAAAATCAACTTTGTCATAAGTATGAAATTCTTCCCCATATTTTTTAGAATCTGCTTCATTTCTATGTTTTACTTCTAAAATTGCTAAATTACTTTTACTTTCCATCTCTTTAAAATTTAGAACATCATCTTTTTTTAGTTCTCTACTTTCAGAATAATTGATTAGGAATTTTACTGAATCTTTTTTGTTTTCTATTTTATCAATGTTTTCTACAATTTTTTTGTACTTGTAAATTTCTCTATATAACTCAAAAGTAGATGTTTTTTCATTTGGAAGAGCTTTTAAATATTTATCCAAATATTTAGATGGTATTTTATCTAATATTTCTTCTTTATAGTTAGTTGTTACTCTTAATCTTTGTCCTTGTTCCCATCTATTTGAAATTCTTTTATATAAAGATTCATCTGTTTTTTCTGAAATATTATATTTATTAAGTAAATTTATCATTGTAGATGAAGAATTAATATAAGCAACTCCAACACCTTCATTTGCTTCATTAAATGCAATATCTCCTAACACTTTATATTTCATATAATCTGTAAATTCATCTTGATTACTTAAAACTGGTTTATCAAAATTAGTTTCAAAATCTTTAACATATTTATCAACAAAACTTAAAAACTCGACATTTGTATTAAACTCTATCTTTCCCATTGCGTAATCTTCAAGATCAATTCCTTTGCTATCAAGCCATAATAAATATCTATCATTATCTGCATATCTTATAGGTTTTATTACTTTATCTTGCTCTCTGTCATAAATTTCTAAAATATCTCTTTTACTTTCTGGTAGTCTTGCCATATAAAGATAAGCTGTTTGAAAATCTAAAGAAGAATTGCCATATTTATTAGCAATAGGAATATATTCTTTTGTTTTTTTATTTCTAATTATCACAATTCATCTTCCTCACTTTCTTCGTTTTTTTCTATACTTTTTTGTAATGTAAACATACTATCATTATTAAAATAAACAGTTTCTTCGTATTCTCCAGTATCTATTAAATTTTGTTTCCATTGCTCAAATGGTATTTTTTTCTTTAAGTCATCTAAATCTTCATTTAGCTCTGAATCTATTTTTAAATCTTCTTCCCAAGTCTTTCGTAGCTCTTCATTTGTAAAGATTAAATTAGAGGGAGTATAAATAAGTCCTTTTTCGACATCAATTATATTAAATATTTCATCATTTATTTTATCTTTATCTTCTTGCTTCATTATTGCATTTTGATTAACAATATGAATCATTTGAGCTTTCATGCTTTCTAAACTTCCTACATCTTCAAAATGACATGTACTATAACCTGATTCAAACATTATATTTGCTAATTTTTTAGAATATATATTCCCTACATCTTCTAAAGTAATGTTAATATCACTTTTATCACTATATTTTTTTATCCAATTTCTCGTTTCAGCTAAATCATCTTTATAGATATTTACATATCTTTTAAAGTCAGAATTTTCTTCTTGTTCAATTAAATTAAATAAGATTATGTTTTTGATTTCTGGTGTAATATCTTTATTTTCTTCTGTAATTTCCCATTTATAAGATGTAATTTGCATATCGTAATTATGTTTTTCAGCTGTAATTATACAGGGCTTATTATTTATATTTATTTTTAAATTATAAACAGTTATATCATTGTAGCCACCAACTAAAGTTTTTTCTAACAACTTTACAATATCCTTCATATTATCTTCTCCTTAATAAATTTCGTTTGAAAATCGAATCTAAGCTATTTTAAATAGTAAATTTTATAGCTCATCTTCTTCTGTTTCTTCATTGTCATTATTTGTACTTAAATTTTTTTCATTATTTTTAAGAAAAGTTTCATTGAAGTTTGGAAGATGTTTTATGTTGTTATATGCAATTTGCATATTTGTATTTTCGATTTCTTCTTCTTCTTTTGGGTTTAAATTTTCTCTATAAAACTTAATATTATTTTGTAAATTTTTAATATATTTTTTACAACTCTTAATTACATTTTCTTTTTTAGTAGTATCTTTTAAATTAATCATTAAGCTATTCATAACATTATACATACACTTTTTATCATAAATGCAAGATATGACATTCAAGCCATAATATTGCTGGTGTTTGACTATTTCATTTAATACATTTGGAACACTCATACCTCTTGCGTTCATTTGGTCAAATTCTGGGTGAACATAATCATACCAAAATTTTTCAAATAATCCATTTTGAACAGCCCATGTTCGTTCTTCTTTTACATTAAAGTCGTGTTTTGACTTTAATATATGAAATAAATCAACTTGCTTTTTTAATGTTACTATTTTTCCATTTTTGTCTATTACATTTAATTCAAATTTTTTATTATTGTCAAAAAATTTCTTATCTAATACAATAGCTGACATTTTTGCCTCCTAAATTTATATTAATGTTTCTTCATCATACTAGCAACTATACCTACATTATGTACTATTTTTCCAGCTCTACCATCAGTTCCACCATAAGTAATTAGGAATTGTGATAAAATTCCAGGTGTTTTTAAAGCCATAGTTGATGTTGCTAACGCTAAAATAATATGGGTACTAAGTAAAAATGTTATGGATAATCTTAACAATGTAAGTTGTACTATTACAGTAAATGCAACTTTGATAAATTGTTGTATATATCCTTTAAATACTCCTCCATCTGCATTTAATAATCCTACACAAGCAAATGGTATTCCTAATCTTAAAATTAATACTTCGATACCTCTACTTAAATTTTGGAAATATACCAAAACGTATTGAATTGCAATAATAACATAGAAAATCATTCCCATAGAGTTTAATAAAGCATTTACCCAATCTTTTTGAGTATTGAATAAATCTGCAAGACCACTTGTATCTCCAAATGCTGAATTTGTTATAGATTGATATAATGAGTTCATTATATTTACAAAAGTTTCATATAAAAATCCAAAAGATACCATAATAATTAGTGCTTTTACAAATCCTAAAAGTACTTGAAAAGGTGAATTATCTGGATCTCCATTGCTCCATGCAAAATACGTTTCTACCATTTTTTTAACAAAAAGCATTATAAGTATAGAAATTGCGAAAATGTATATCGCATGATAGAGATTTACTATATTAAATGTGTTCCTATTTACCATATCATAGAAGTTTGTTTCAACTGCAAAAGCGTCATAGAAGAAATTATTTAATAAAGTTGTTACAAAATTTAAGCACATTTGCACTACATAGGACATCAAATTATTTGAAAGTGAAAGTACTGAACTTGTTAGCATTGAACCTGACATTCATCTTCCTCCTTTGTCTTATTTTATAAACATTGTATCTATTAATTCTAATCCACCTTCTTCTTCCTCATCTTCTTCTGTTTCGGAGGATTTAGTTGTTTTTTCTAAAACTGTAGTTTTTTTGTTTTCTTCTTCCTTTTGTTTTATTTTAGAAACAGTTGATACACTTTTATCTAATAATTTACCAAAATTTGAACTAACTTCTTTTCTTAAATCTTTATTTTCTCTTATTTTTAAATAAGTATCAGATGATTTTAATAAATCCTCTAATTTCTCCACACTAACTACTTTTCCTACCTTACTTTGCACATTTTTAAAAGATTGATTTATATCAGTAAAATTTTCATTTTTTATTGCTTTTTCTACTCTATCTGTAAATTCATTTTTTATATGTCTTTCTTGTAATAAATCATAAATAAGCATAATCATAATACCAGGTATTCCAGCAACCCCACCACAAACAGCATATCTTTTTAGTTCGGCAAAAATACTTTTTGAATCTTCAAATCCTATTTTTAATTCTTTGGATAAATCTCCAACTAATTCGTTTTCTTTTTCATTAAATAATTTTTCCTGTTCTTTATGAAGTTCTTCTAGTTCTGGTGTTTTTTCTATTTTTTTACCTTTAGCAATATTTGTAATATCATCATCATTTATTTTATCTTGTATTTCTTTGGGTAATTTTGAATAAGCTTCTTTTAAAAAATTTATTCTATTTTTTTCAGTATCTTTTATATAAGTTTGTAATTTATCATCAAAATTCATTTTTTCTTACCTCCTAAGCAAAATATCTTGATATTAAATTAATTATTGTAACTGCTAACACACCAACTACGATACAAATTAATACCCTTATGATAGATTTTTTATATCTCATAGCGTCTTGCTCTTCTCCAGTTTGTATTCTTATAACATAATAGACAATAAAGCATGCTCCTACAACAGGCAATACCCATTGCAATGTTCCTGTTACATCATTTACTAACTTATAAACTCCTTGTCCGATTTTTGAATTTCTTATTTCTCCACCATCACCTGGCTCTGGTACAACTTCTGCAAATACTTTATTATGTAAAGATATTAAAGCTAAACTTACAATAGAAGCTATTTTACTAAATTTTTTCTTAAATGTAGTTTTCTTTTTCAATTTCTTTTCCCTCCCATTTTTTATTTTTTATAAAAAAATTATAGAAGGAAAATTTGCTTATTTTTGTTAAAAAAATTGCAAATATATTGCATTTAATATTAAAATTTATAACTTTAAATATTTAAATAGAGATTTTAAAATATATTGATATAAAAAAAGTAAAACTCCTTTCATTTAAGAGTTCTACTTTTGTTTTTTAATTAAAACTACTATTGATTAATTGTCTTTTCCAGTTTAGTTCTTTTTCTCTTCTTTTGTTTTCTTCTTCTTTTTCCTTTTCTTTTTTCATTTTTTTATCAATATCCCATAAAAGAGCTTGTGATACACTTCTTTCTGGTCTTTCATCTTCTCTAATTTGTCTAATTTTTGTATTCCATGCTGGATCTCCTAAACCTAATACTTTATTAAAATACCATTTTGATAAATCTGGAGCATAGGTCATGCAAGGATTTATTCCAGACACCATAGTAAGCAAATATGGTCTTTGTATTCTTAATACTTCATCTGGAGTAAGTAATTCTCTTTTACTTAAATTATGTGATTTAGATTCATTTACTGCTCCACCACTAGAAGAATTGCTTTCACTCCAAGTGGAAGTTGTATATGTTCCCAATTTTTCACTAATTTTCTTTGCTGTATCAGCATTAGAAGTTTTAAGGTATGTCCAAACATGACAGTTATCTAAAATGTTTGGTGCTACTTTATCTCCGTATTTATCGTTTAATTGTGAAAATGATTGCAAGAATAAATTAAAACGTATTCCTCTACCACCACCAACAGTTAAGAAGCCACCGAAGTTATTTATCGCACTAAAGTTACCAAACTCATCAAGTATAAAGTTTACTCTATTATTTAATCTTCCACCTTGTGCGTCGGCAACTTCACATAGTTTTGTATAGCATTGATTAACAAATAATGAACATAGTCCATAAAATGTTGTTTTTTCATCTGGAAGTATCATATATAAAGCTGTTTTTTGGGAATTGAATTTAGTAACATCAATATCGCTTGTAGCCAACATATCTGCAATATATGGATCTGTGAAAATTGAAAGTGTTGCTAAAGCTGATGTAAAGAAAGAACCTCTTGTCTTAGAAGGTGCAATTTTTGCACTTTGGAATTGAGTAACTGCTGGGTGGTCTTGTGGCAATTTATCTAAAAATGTATCAATTAACATTGTTTTATCAGATTGCTCAACACACATTCTTGCAATAAATTCATATACATTTCTTAAATTTTGAAGTTCTGGGTGTGGCTCTAATTCTAATAAATTTTTCCAATTTGATACTATTTCTAAAATTCCATCAGAATCATCTTCATTTAGTTCTTTAAATTTTTCTTGCAAATTTTCATAATTTTCATTAATAGATTTATTTAATTCATTATTAAAATCTTTAGCTGTAAGTAGAAAATCTAAACTTTCAGAATTAGTATTGTTTTCAATTATATAATTTAATATCTTTTCTTTTGCATTTTTAAAATATTCATTTTTTAAATTCTTTCTTTCTTCTTTAGATAATCTATAATAGTCTTTTTTGTAATCTTCATACTTTCTTTTTCTAAATTCTTCAATCGTATCTGCTTCTATTTCTTCCCCATATTCATTTTTCTTCTTTGATTCTGGAGAATTTAAATATTTTTGATAATCTTCACAAATTTTTTCTTTAAATAAAGTCCAGATTTTTTGGTCATTTACTCTATCTGAATTTTCCATTACAACTGCCATAATCCCACATTTTTCAACTGCTTGCTCTCCATTATACCAAATAGCTTCTTGATTACCTTTCTCACCTACTAATGATTTAACAATATCAGAACAATAAGAAACTGCTTTTGGAATATCGTTTTTATCAATCATATCAATAACAGGTTGTAAGAAGTTATACTTAGAACTTTTTAGAGGATTTTTAAAATCTAATGTTACAACATTATATCCTAATTCTCTTAGCATACCAGATGTATATTCAAATAATTCTCCTTTCGGATCTGATAAAATCATACTTTCACCAGCTAAGCCTGTATTTGCGATTGTTTCTAAAACTAAATTTCTTGTTTTACCTGAACGTGTTGCTCCAACGGTTAAAGAGTGCATATCATCTCCAATAAAGTAAATATCTTCTACTTTTCTAGTTTTTATAAACGGAAATTGTTTTACAAAATTTATAACAGTTCTATCCTTTTTCCCTACTGCGAGTCCACCTTTTTTGAATATTTTAGTTTCAAAATCTGGCTTTTTAGGTTCTAAATTTTCAGAAGAAAGTTTTGGAACAGGCTTTCCCTCATCAATTTCTTTCATTAATTTTTCTTCATCTTTTCTTTGAGTTTCGGACATTTTCATAAGTTTATGAATTGTGGGATTTTCAGGATCGAATGTATTTTTATACAATTCTTTTTGATTATCTATCTGTTTCTTGGTAAGCCACCATGATGAACCAAATTGTGTTTGATTTTTTACTGGATATGGTATTTTTATATCTGGTGTTACTTCATATAATTTAGATTTATAATCATTTAGTTTAAATAGCTTAAATGCCGTAGACAAGATTAAAATCATAAATGCAAGTAAGATAATTATAAACATTTGGATTCCATCTTGATTTTCAAATATCGTTTTAAACATATTGCCAATATTAAAATTCAATAATTTTAGCGGTGTTCTTAGAAATATTTCCATCAGACAATATGCAATTATAACTGATAAAACAGAAGCAAGTATAGTAGAAATAATAATCATTGTAAGTTTAGTTCTAAATTTTTTGTTTCCCATTTTCTCTTTTCCTCCTTGACATAAATGGTAAAACAAAAAATAAGTACTTTTTTACGAAAAAATTGCAAAAATATTGCAATTTTCATTAAAATATATACCTTTAAATATTTAAAAGAAAATTTGAATTACAAAAAAATAAAGCCATTAAAATAGCTTAACTACTATTTTAATGACTTATCTATATAAAAAGGGAATATTTAGAATAATAACTTTAAACTTCATCTTCATTTGATTCTTCGTCAGAGTTTTCTTCTACATTAAACAATTCGTCTGTTTTTAATATTATGTCTGTTTTTATTTTAGTAATATCATCACTAGAATTTAAAATATTAGTATATTCTGATAATATATTGGAATCTTTTATGTATTGTAGGTATAAAGATATATCTTCTTTATTAATTGCATTACTAATAATGTTTTTAAATTCATCTATAAATGTAAGTTTTTTATTGTTAAATATATCTTCAATTTCAAGTTGTTTTAAAATTTCATCTTTCATAATTCCTTTCAATTTTAATACATCTGGAAATACCATACTTTTAATACCTTTGTTTACTAAAGATAATACTGTATTAGCTTTTAGGTTTATCTCTTTTTTTGTTTTATCATCTATTGAAACTAAAGCATTTTTTCTAAGAAAAGTATCAATAATATATTTATCAATTACAGGAAACATGTTTTGTATTAAAAATACATTTTCTTTTCCAGAAATTTTACCAAAAACGATAGTATCAACTTTTGGCTTTTTTATTCCTTTATTCTTTTGTTTTTGTATTTTATGATTATATATTTTTTTATATTTTTCAACTCTACTAGAAATAGGAACAAACCAAAAGATTCTATTATTATTACTATCTTTGAAACAATAATAAGCTGGTCTTTTTGTTCCACTTTCTTTATTTTGTAACAATTCTTTATCTTGTACTCTATCAAAATATAAATCTGAAATGAAATAAAAATATCCTTGTTGTATATTCATTATTTCCTCCTAAATTAATTAAGGAGATTCTGGTCTAAAAAGAATCTCCTAAAAAACTATTTATTCACTAGCCCATTTATCAGTCGCAAGCATAGGTTGCGACATACCATTTATTCACTAGCCCATTTATTAGTCGCAAGCATAGGTTGCGACAGACCATTTATTACTATATTTAATATAGCACAAATCCATTTAAAAATCAATAGATTTACTATTATTTTATGCAATTTTTTTAAAATTAGTCATTAAAATATTTTAAATATTTAGAGGTCATTTTCATCTTCATTTTCTAATTCATTTTTTAAATCTTCAAATACTTCATCTGAATTTCTATATAAATCATCAACTGATGTTTCAAGCCATCTAATACAATAATCTGGAGTATAACTTTCATTAAATTGAGCATTTAACTGTTCTCGAATTTGACTAGGAATAGAGTTCCATGTATTTTTTAAGGTTTCAATTTGTATTCGCATTTTTTCATAAGTATCTTCTAACTTATTTTTCATTTTTTCATCTAAATTAATATTACTCATATTTCATCTTCCTCCTCATTATCTTTTGAATCACTTTTTTGTAAATCAAAAAAATAATTAAATTTTGCATTTGCAACTTCTTCATTTGATAGAGTTTCTTTTCCAATTACTTTTTCTTCTTTATTTAAAGAATCTGTTAAATATTTAAAAGTATGTTTTGCTTCGATATTACTTAAAGAAATTACTTTTTTATTATTTAAATCACATAAAAATCCATCTACTTTATTTAAAGTATTTCCAATAAAAGTTGTCTTGAAAAAATATTCTTGCAATTTATTTATTAATGCTATTTGATATATTTTGAAAGTTTTTGTTTCCTGCAAAATATTTATATCATTTAATTGTTCTTTCAACTCTTCTTTTAATTCCAAACTTAAATTATGTTTTTTAAAGAAATTATCAATAACAAATTCCTCTTTGTTTTTTAATGAATTAACAAAAGATTTAGCAACAATCATATTTTCTTTAATACTATCCATATATAGAAATACCTTCTTAATTTACATTTGTAACTGGTCTATGTAATTCATTAAACTTCTCATCTTCAATTTTCCTTCTTCTGTTACCAAACCTGTAGTAATTTGTTTTGCTTCTTCATAATCTCTTATATCTTTAATTGCATTTGTATAAGTTTCTTGTACTTCTTTATTTGATGGATCTCCATTTCTTAAAGTGTTAAATAGATTAGTAAAATAATTTAAAAGCTCTCCTTTTTGCATTTTAGCAAGTTTTGAATCTATTTTTTTATTTTCTTCTTTTTCAAATAATAAGTTTACTAAATCCTCTTCACTATTACTTGTTTTATCTTTTTCAATTTCTATATTTTCATTTTCCTGTACTTTTTTCTTTCTTCTTGCTTTTTTAGGTTTTTCTTCTATTATTGTTTCTTCTTTTAATTGTTGTTCTTTAATAGTTTCCAAATTGCTAATTTCATTTAGTAATTTTTGAATTTGTTCTTCTTGTTGTTTTATTACTTCATCTTTTTCGTTTATCTGTTTTTTAAAATTTGTATATTCAGTTTGATAATTTAAATTATTATCTTTAATTCTTGCTAAAAGTCCTTCTCTTTCATTTTTAATATATTTGTATATGTAATTTAACTTATCTGAATTTGCATTGGTAGTATTTGTATCTTCATTTAAACTATTTTCATATTCTTCTTCATCTTCTTCATAAAACTCATTTAATTCATTTCTTTGTTTTAAAACTTTAACTATTAAAATTATATTTATAATTACTGATAAAATTAATAAAATTTTAACCATTTATATTTACTCCTCTCTTCATATTTATAACATTTATGAAAAATTTATTATCTAATTTTTCTCTTAAATATTGAGTTAATTTAACACCTTTAATTATAAATTCTGTAGAAGTACAAAATTTATCTACATTAATCTTTTCGTATTTATCATTTAAATTATTAAAATAATATATTGTATCTTCTATTTTCCCAATATATAATCTTTCTTCTTTATCTTGAAAAAAAACATCTCCTTTATTATCAATTATTACTTTTTCTGGATTCACATTAAAAAATTTATTGTCTACACAAATACATAAATCTTTCCATAAATTTTTATATGTAAATGTATCTAATAAGTTAATTTCATTCTTAGAAAGATATTCTTTTCCTTCTAAAGCTTCTTTTTCTTCTTCTTTATTTTCAAAATTTTCTAAGAGTTTTTGAAATATATCTTTCAATTTTTCCTTTAAATTCATTCTGTTATTTCATCTCCTACAACACATAATCTAAGATTTCCTTTATTTTTAACGCAAGTTATTAATGTAATTTTATTTTCAGGAGTATTTTCAATTACATATACATCTTTATCTTTAATTGTTTTTACTTCTGATACCTTATATTTTTTAGTTTGATATTTAGTTTGATATGTAATTTCATCACCTTGTCTTACTTTATCTAAATTTTCAAAATAATTTTTTTCATATCCTCTATTATGACCAGCAATAGCAACATTTCCTTCAAGATAGGCTGAATCTGTAAAATGTCCTAAATAGTTATTTAATGTATCCATATCCGTACCTTCTTTAACTGGAGCATTTGTAAGTGAAATAGAAGGAATTGTTAAATATGCAATTACTCCCTGTTCTTCTTCTTGATTATCATCTGCTGTATTTGTTATACTCATTGTATTAGTATCAATAATAGATTCATCTTTATCTTTATTGTTAAAACAATTTACTAATAAAACACTCATAATAGTAATAGCTATGATTATTAATAAAATAGATATTGAAACAATGATTTTCTTCTTCTTTGATAATTTTCCTTTTTCATTTTTCTCTTTCTCTTTTTTCTCTTTCTCTTTTTTCTTAAACAATTACAAAAACCTCCTTTTCTTTCTTAATTACAATAAAAAAATTATAGTATAAAAAGTTAGTAATTTTTGGTAAAAATATTTCAAAAATATTGCATTATTTTATTTAAAAATATGTATATTGTTTAGAAAGATTTCTCTTGTATTTTCATTAATTAATACTGTGATACCTATAGTTACAAGAACTCCAATTAAAATAAAGAATATTATTTTAATTAAAGTTTTAATTAATCTAGTAAAGAACTTTAAAATCTTTTCAATTTTTGATTGTTTATTAATAATAATTTTTTCGTTGTTATTTAAGTTTAGATTTTTCTTTACTGCTTCAACCTCTTTTTTTATTTTTAATTTTTCTGCTACACTTTGTTTTTCTTTCATTTTTTATCACCCTTTTTTCCAAATAAATTAAATTTAAATTTTTTCTTTTTTTCTTTTATTTCTGTATTTTGTAAATAAGGTGTAAATAATTTTTCAAATATATTGGTATTACTGTTTAATTTAAATGGATTAGGAGTATTATCAATAAAGAAAGTTTTATTACTCCATTCTTCGCCAATACTTTCTTTGAAATTTTGTCTTTCTTCTAACTCTGTAAAATTAATTAAAAGAAATGTATTTACATCTTGGTTGAGTACCATCAAGGCATTTATTAAATTGTCTGTTTCCCATGATTTTGAACCAGAAACCAAGATTTTTAAATCAGATTTTACAAAAGAATTTTTCTCAATTTCAGTCATTTCATTATAATTTCCGTAATCATATACATAAAAGTCAAACTGTGTTGCTTGTATTCTTGCTAGTGTTTCAGAATTTGGCTTTTGATAATAGTTTATTCTGTTAATAGTAATCTTTCCTTCTTCTTCATTTACTGCTGATTCTTTATAGTTTTCTAAACTTTTTATTGAATTATGATTATTATTTTCGATATAGCAAGCTGTAGTATTAGGTATTTGATTCAACCAATTTACTAAGTTTATTGCTACAGTAGTTGCTCCTAAATGCCTTTCGGTACTTGCTATACCGATAGATATATTTGTTTTTACTTTAATAAAGTTATTTTTTATTACTTTTGTATTTTGATTTATATTTATTGTGGCTTCATCTACTCTAAAAGCCATTGTGTCAGAATAAGTCATACCTCCAGTTATGGCTTTCTTTAATAAGCTTTTTGCTAAATTATCATCTCCTGGTGTGATACAATTATATATTCCAAGTTTAATAATGTCAGAAATTAATACATTTCCTTTCTTGACTCCTTGATCAACTACAATTATTTTACAAGTTTCTTTTTGAAGAAGTAATTTTAGCATACTTAATATTTCATCATCTTTAGAAGAGCCTTTAAAAGCTTTAAGAACAATTACAAAATAATCTATACCATTTAAATTCTGTAATGTTCCAGAAAAGAAATTCGTAACATTATAAATATTGATAAAACGTTGAGATAAAATAATCTTTTTTTCGTTCATTACTTCTTCTAGCCAATTTTCCTGTTCGGAAGATACATAAATATATTTTTCCCTTTTTTCAATTATTGCTTGACCATGTTCATCACGTTCAATCATTTTAAATCTGCTCCTTTCTTAACTTATCTATCAAATCCCCAGTCAAAACCAGATGAATTACGCATTTTTTTAATCCATTCTCTTTTAGCTTCTTTTGACATATTTTTAAAACTTTCTTTAAGTCTTTCATTTCTTGCTCGATTTACAGTATTTTCTTCATCTAACGTAGAAAATACTGATTTAATTAAATTCTTCATTTCATTTCTTTTTTCATAATCTATCTGACTTTGTTTCCTATTTATTTCATATTCTGCTTTTTTATTTTCATATTCTTCTTGCCTTTTTTTCCAATTTTCTTCTTTTACTTCACTTTTAGTATTTTTTATAAATTGTAAAATTTGATTTCCTATCTTAGAATACATAGTATCTTTAGCTCTTTGTTTTACTCTTTCATAATCAGTAGAATTTTCTATATCTGCTAAATATTTACTTGCTTCTATCTCGGAATTAATATATTCATAAAACATTTCTTTACATTCCATTGAAGTATTTAAAATTAATTTAGAAATATCATCTATTGCCTGCTTTACTTCTGGTGTTTGATATTGATATTTAAATCCTTTTTCAAAATTATTTGTAATATTTTTTAAATTTTGAAGTTTAGATGATATTATTTCAAAATTTTCTTCTTTAAATTTATAATCTAAAATCCTTTCTGGTATTTCTTCTGGCATAACTTCTTTTAAAAGATTACTAATTTTTAAATCCTCTTCTGTTTTTGTTTTTATTATTTTTTCAAGTTCATAACTATTTTTTGCAATACCTATTTCTTTAAAATCTTTTAAAAATGAAGCTGTATCAGATAGAGTATTTTCCTTATATAAAATTCCTTTTTTTCCATTGTTTTTAAATTCTAATTTATCTTTATACCATTTCTTTATGTTATTAAATTTTCTTGTTTCATACCATTTTCTAACCTTTTTTATCTCTGTAAAATTATTTGGATTCTCTTTATCGTATAAATATATTTTTTGTCCTATTTTTAAATTTTGGGTTAAATCTTTAATAAAATTTTCTTCTTTTGATGTGTCTACTACGTTTAATTCAAGATTTTTTATATTTAAGCTTTCTGTTAAATTTCTTTTATATCTTTCTAATTCATCTTTTGCTAAAATTGATATTTCTTTTTTTGAAACATTTTTTATGTTGTATAATTCTTGTAATTTATTAGAAAATATTTCTTTAGCAAATTCTTTCCTAATATTTTTATAATTTATAAATGGCTTTTTAGTTGTATTCTCATAATCTTTATTATTCCAAAAATCAATATGAACATGAGGGTGTCCTTCTTTTGCATGAAAAGAAGCCACAAACTCAAAATTTTCTATTGGAATTTCTGGTTTGACAGATTTTCTTATTTCTTCTATTTTATGTTCAACAAGTTCTTTAAATTTTTCTCTAGTATTATATTGTTGCTCTAATGCGTCATCACCCTCTAAACTTATAATTGTTTTGAAAACATCACCATCATTTTTTGTAATCTCCCCTACTCTTTTTCTAATATCACTTAAAGACATTTTTTCGACATCAAGAGGAATACCTTTTTTATCATATATAGTTCCAAATAGTGCATGTTCACTATATTCATTTTTAACAGCTTCTGCTTTTGTAGCAATGTAATCAATATGACATCTATCAATATGTGCTTGTAATCTATTATCTTTTGCTTGGTTAGTTCGCTTACTGTATATTTCTTGTTTATTAATCCATTTGAATACAACTGGAGCATTATTCATTTGCAACACTTCTTTCTAATTTTTCGCCATTTAAATTTATAACTTTTATCTTGCCTTGTGCGATATATGTATCTAAACATATATCACAGTAGTTTTTATTATCTTTTTTATCATAAAAATATACATTAAGTGGATCTATCTTATCTCCACAAAAACTACAAAATTTCATATTACTAAATTTCTCCTTTATCCAAATTTGCTAATTTTTCAAAATCAGTTTTTATGTCATAATTTTTAATTGCTTTATAACCTATTGCGTTTGCTTCCTTAATTGCATTTCTCATAAATTCTTTTTCATCATCAGAATTGAATAAAACTGACAAAATTTTTGCTTGTAAGTAAGAGTTAGATAAATTGTTTTTTAGTCCTTTTACTTCTAATGCAATTTGTCTTTCAAATTTACTATTCAATTCTTGTCTTATTACATTTCTTAAAATTTCCGTAATCATAGTAATATTATCTTTATTTGCTTGCACACTAAAATATTCTTTGAGAATATTGTTCATTGTTTCTGAAAAAGATGTATATTGTTTTTCGGATTGATAATTTATTAATGTTTTATTTAATTTATCTGAAACGTAAAAAGTTTTTTGTGTTGCTTTAGCTTTTTTATATTTTGTTACTTTTTGTTCCTTTTTCTCTTCCATTACATTTTTACCTCCCAATTTTTCTATATTTAAGTAGTGAACGCAGGATAAACGCACCGTGCCGTGCGTAGAAACAGCTAGAAGGGCAAGCCTTCTACTATAATGTAAATCTCAAAAAAGCACATTGTTTCTACTGCTCAAAATGTTTACAAGGGAACATTTTGTATTAGTTATTTTTGTAATAAATTCAAAAATTTTTCTAATTCTTCATCAGTTTTAAATTTAAAAGATACTGTTTTACTTTTTGGTCTTGCTTGAATTTTTAGATTCTCACCAAAAATATTTTGGCATTTTTGTTCTATTTCCATATAAATTGGTGGTAATTTTTCATTTTCTTCCTCTGGTTTTACTTCTTCTTCAACTTTAGTTGAAGGTGTATCATTTTCTATTAGTTCTAATGCTTTTTGATATTGTTTTTCTGGATCTTTTATTGATAATAATGTTTTACAATGTTTATAGGTAAGCTTTTTTTCTTTAAGTAAATCTAAAACTCTGCTATCTAAATCCAAAATTCTTAAAATATTCGTTACTGTACTTCTTGCTTTTCCCAATTTTTCTGCTAATTCTTCTTGAGTTAATTCGTATTTACTCATAACATTATTTAATGCAATAGCTTTTTCTATTGGATTTAGATCTTTTCTTTGAAAATTTTCTATTAAAGATATAAAATCTAAATCTTCTTCCCCATTATTTATTACCTGACATTTAATTTTATCCCAATTTAGTGTTTTGCAAGCCCTCCATCTTCTCTCTCCAGCAATTATCATGTAATGATTTTCTTCTGTTTTTGTTACTATAATAGGACTAAGTAATCCATAATGTTTAATTGATTTTGCTAATTCATTTATTTCAGTTTCATTAAATTCTTTTCTTGCTTGTTCTTGATTTGGATATATACTGTTAATATCAATTTCTTCAAAATTATTATTTTCTTCCGAATGTTTACCTATAAACATTTCCTCCATATTGCCTTTTTCTTCTGTATTGATAGATTCTTCTTCAATTATTTCATTTTCAAAAGGCAATTCCTCTCTATTCTCTTCTACTAAATTTTCATAATTTTTATCTTGAATGTTTGTTTTTTGATTACCTTCTTTACTTTTTCCTTCAAATAATTTGTCAATATCTTCAACAAATAAAACTCTTGAATCTACCTTTTTTAAAACTTCATTATAACTTAATCCTTCATCAACAAATTTTTTAGCTTCGTCCATTGCAATTTGTAATCTTTGAAGATTATTTCTTATCAATGGAATAAAAGTTCCTCTAGGATTATTTTTTATTGGTGTTCCATTTTTTATGTTTTCCATACTAATCATTCCTCCTTGTTTTTTTATTTATAAAAATTATAAAAGGAAAAAAGCGTAATTTTCGTTAAAAATATTTCAAAAATATTGCATTTTATATTTAAATTTTTTTTTTAATATGAAAATTATCTTTATTGAATTTTCAAAAAAAGAAATGAAAAATGGCTTTTGAAAATTAATTCTAAGCCATTTTTAAAAAATAGTTGATGAATTATATTACTAGATTATTAATTTAAAAAAGAATTTAATCTTATTAGAATTATAGTGTTTACCTATAAACATTATAAATTTTTTAAAAAATAAGCACAAAAAAAGACAAAAATTATTTTTTGTCTTTAAAATTTTATATTTTTTTAGATATATATTCTACAATATCTAAAAGTTTATTTTTCTTTTTATAATCTAAAAAATGAATAATTTAACATATAAAAAGAAGATTTAAAATATTAGTATAAATCTTCTTTTTTTAAAATTTAAAATTTAAATTCAATTTTATTTTTGTTTAGAGAAAGTTTACATGCGAACTTTTTTCCATTTTTAGAAATAAATCCATCTATCTTCTTTGTTTCTCCATTTTTTAGTAATTCTTTTACAACTGATTGAGTAATAGTTTTTCCTGAAATTTTACCACTTATTTTAAAATCACAATTAGAACATTTATAAAAAGTTCCATATTTTCCTTTTATAGCATTAACACTTTTACCACATAAAGGACATATTCCAATTTCTTTATTAGTATTTTTATTGCTAGAATTACTTACACTTAAATTAGAAACTGCTACATTTTCTACCTTTTGATTTATAATATTTTTAATTTCGTATTTTGCTTCTTTTTCTACTTCATCTACAGTTATTTTTGAATTATGTACTTCTTTCAATTTTTGTGATAACTCTACTGTTTTTTCTTTCCACAAATTAATATTTAATTTTTGAAGTATTTCTATAAAAGCTCTTCCTTTATCTGTAATTGATAATTTTCCATTTTTATCTTTTGACATATAATAAATATCTATTATTTTTTTGATAGTAGAAGCTCTAGTTGCTTCTGTACCTATTTCAATCCCTTTTAGTAACTTTTTATAATCTTCTGTATCATCTGAATCTTCATCTTCTGTTTCTTCCTTTTCAAAATTTTTAAATGGCTTATTAAAGAATTGTATTAATTCTGCTTCTGTAACTTTACTAGGAGGAGTTGTTACTTTTTCTTCTAAGCTTAAATGTTTAGGGATAAACATTTCTCCTTCTTGAAATGGTGGTAAATCTTTTTCACTTAAATCATTTTCATATTTTAAATATCCTAATTGTTTTATAATTGTTCCTGTTAAATTACACTTAGAATTTCCAAATTCAAAAGTTATCTTTGTTACATCTAATTTACAATCTTCTTTAATAAAATTGGCTAAAAATCTATTTCTTACAACTTCATATAGTTCTTTTTCTTTTCCAGATAAATTAATTAAGTCTGTAATTTTTTCTGTAGGAGTAATCGCACTATGGCTGTCAATTTTAGAATCATCAAAAATTTTCTTTGTCTTTTTTATTTCCACATCTGTGAATCCTTTATTGTTTAATGCTTTTATAATGCTTTCAGCTTTGCTAATTTCTGCTTCCGTCATATATTCTGAATTTGTTCTTGGATACGTTAAATATCCTGCCTCATATAATTTTTGTACTGTATTTAAAGTATCATCTGGACTATATTTAAATTTTTTTGACATATAGACTTGTAATGTAGAAAGAGAAAATAACTTTTTAGGCTCTTTTTTCTTTTCCTGTTTTTCAATTTTTATTACTTTTATTTTTTCATTTTGTAAATTTTTTAAACTGTTTTCAGCTTCTTCTTTCGTATCAAATTTTAAATCATTAAAATTTAATTTAACATCTTTATTATCTTTAGTAATTGTTGGTACTACAACATAGTATTTTTGAGGTTTAAAATTTTCTATTGCTAAATCTCTGTCATAAACATAGCGAACAGCTGGAATAATTACTCTACCTGTATTAAAAGTTGTATTAGCATTAGCCATTATTGTTACATATCTTGTTAAATTTATACCATATAACCAGTCAATATGGCTTCTTGCTAGTCCTTCTTGATATATGTTATTAGTATTCTTTATATCTCTAGCATATTTTAATTCTTGCATAATTGTTCTTGCTACATGGTCTTTTATCCATATCCTTTTTACAGGCTTTTGTATATGTTTACCTTCAAACACAGAATATATTACTTCATTTACAAGTACCTCCCCCTCTGTGTCTGGATCTCCTGCATTAATTATTTCATCTACATCTTTGGATATTATTAATTTTTGAGCTAAATTATATTTTTGCTTTAAATAGGCTTCTTTTTTTACTTTTAGTTTCCATTTTTCTGGGAAGAATGGTAAATAATCTAAATCCCATACCTTTAATTTTTCATCATAATCTTCCATATCATACAATGTCATAACATGTCCTAATAAGCTCATTACAATATACTTATTATTTTCATAATAGCTTTCCTTTTTGTTGTAAGTACAACCTCCTATGGCTGAAACAATATCTCTAGCCATACTATTTTTTTCTGCAATAATTAGAATTTTTCCCATAATTTTTCCTCCTTTGAATGTTCCCTTCCAAACATTTTAAGCATTAAAAATACTGCATTTTTTAATCTTATACATTATAGTAGAGGGCTTGTCCCTCTAGCTGTTTTTACGCACAACACCGTGCGTTTATCCTGCGTTTACTACTTAACTACAATAAAAAAATAAGTGATAATATCTTAATATGTATTTTTAAATAAATATATTTAAAATATTAAGTATGATACAACAAAATATTGTTTTGAATACAATTTTAATAATTCTCTTTATTATATTCTTCATTTTCTTCACTCTTCTGTTATTTAATTAAATAGTATCTAAATTTATTTTGATTATGGTATTATAAATAATGCAAAAGCAAAAAGAATTACAAAAAATATTACTGTTGATATAGTTGTTACATATAACCAATCCTTTGCTTTTCTTTTGGATATTACTTTAGTTTTAAATCCTTTGTTTAATATACTTTTAAAATAAAAATATATTGTTGTTAAAAGTAATGTTAAAGTTACTGCTATATTAAATCTTAGAATAAATATAAATATATTATCCAATTTTTTCTCACTCCTTTTTTATACTTAACAATTTTTCAAATTCTTCTTTCCTAGATTATTCTTTTAGTTTTTTCTTGTAAAATCTCTATTTTCTCATCTTTTCAATCTACTCTAACTTGATTAATTAAAAATTTAATATCTAAAATTTTATTTTTTGCAAATACACTTTTATCTTTGTAAACATTTTCAAATTCATCATTTAATTTGTCTATCGCTTCATTTAGGTTCTTTAGAT
Organism: uncultured Clostridium sp.; assembly: GCA_930990555.1. Lineage (GTDB taxonomy): Bacteria > Bacillota > Clostridia > TANB77 > CAG-508 > Merdicola. The sequence continues at coordinate 66,788 of CAKNPW010000003.1, forward strand.
CTTTTTCTAATATTATTTGTTTCATCTCTTGTTCCTCCATTTAATTTATTTTGACATTTGATTCTAAATCTATTTGCTTTTTTACTTATATTAGATATTACAATTAAGTTTTTTTTGTAAAGTAAACTATCTAGTAAATCAAATATTGTATAAAAAATTCCAATTATTAGTTTTAATATTTTGTATGGTAAGTTTATTAAAATTTCTAAATATCTTATTAGATAATATAAGATAAAATCCTTAATTCCTAATTTTCTTATAATTTCTCTATATGTAATCTTCATTATTTTTAGTTCTTTCTATAAAATATTTTTCAAATATATTTTCGTTGTATGAATTAGTTGTATATTCATGGTATTTATGTTCAATTTGAGCATTTTTAGATTTTAATAAATTTATCTTTCCATTAAATTCTTTTTCTAAAAGATACATATTTTTAACATTTTCTTTAAATTGTTTAAAATCTTTATCATAATCTTCTATTTTTAAGTTTTCTATATCTTTTATTTTTTTATCTTTTTGTTTCTTTAAGAATTTTATATATCTTTCTTTTGTATTGTTATCAGCTATTATTTCTTGAATGACATAACTATATCCACCGTTATATTCTTTTTTAAATATGTCATCACAAAACATTCTATAATTACTAAAATAGTTATCATACCCATTATTAATAAAATTTTTATAAGTACTACAAGATGAGTTTTCTTTATTTATTATTTTTCTCTTTATACATTCGTCATATAATTTTCGTGCCTTCTCATGATTTTCTTTTGTTATTTCTATATAAAGATTAAAATACAATTCATTGTTTTCTTTGTATTTTTTTATAAAATCTTTTATTGAAGAAAACTCTTCTACTGTAGATTCAATACCTATTAAATAATCTGTTGTAACATTAAATATCATTGCTAATTGTTTTACAATTTTTATATTTGGTACTCTAATATTTAATTCATATCTTGATACTGTAGCTGGCTCAACATTTAACAACATTGATAATTGCCTTTGACTTAAATTACTTTTTTCTCTTAAATATTTAATCTTTTCTCCAATATTCATTTGATTTTTTCTCCTTATTTTCTATTTATTTCTTTTATATCATCAAGCATGCAACTTATTTCTTGTAGCACTAAATCTTTTGCATTCAATAAACTTAAATTTTCTACTTTTTTATATTCATTCGTATATTTTTTATAAAGATTTTTTAAATTCGCATTATATTTATTAATGATACCCTTATAGCTTTTATTTGTATGTATTAAAGATTTATTTTTTCTTTCAAATTCTTTAATAATACTTAAAATTGTTTGAAAATATTTCGTTCTTTTTTCCAAATCCTTTTGATAAATAGTTTTTCCGTTTAATCTTTCTTCATCTTTTGCTAATCTAAATGTATATTCAGTAAATTTTTGAAAATATGCTATTGCTTCATTATTTTCTGTTTTCATTTTATTTTCTTCTTTTTCTTTTGCCTTCTTTATATCCATAATCAGATTCTCCTTTTATTTACTATATTTTTTTCTTTGTCAGTCAAATAATACAAATCCGAAACTTCTTTAAATTTTGGCTTAAATAAATTAGATTCATATTTTTCTTTACTCAAAACTTCTTCTATTTCATGCTCTTCAAAACATAATGTGTAATTTCTACTACTTTCAACTTCCACATAAGTTCCAGTAATATGAATAATTTTATAACCATTAGCAAAATCACCTATTTTTAAGATATCTAACAAACTACTACTTTGTAATATCCTAAAGTCATGTTCATCTATTTTAATTTTTCTTAAATATGTATATCCTGGAAATTTCACTTTGTACCAATTATTTTTTAAAACTTTTACTACTTGTCCTATTTCTCCACTCCAACTAATTCTTATAAAATCGTTTTCTTTTAGCATTTCTTTTTATCCTCCAAGTCTATTTTTATATTATTTAATTTAATTAAATTTTTTGTTTCTTGTTTTAAATTTTCATATTCTTTTTTGCTCATACTAATTCTTTTTACTCCTAATGAAATTAATTGTTCTACTTTTTTATCTTCTTTCATTTTTCTCACCTCAATTTTTCTTTAATTTTCATCAAACTCAAATAAGAAATCTAATATTTCATATCCCATTTCTAATATAGGTTCAATTAAATCTTTTAACATTTATAATATCTCCTTTCCAATTTATTTATTGCCACACTTTTCTAATAATCCATTTAATGACATGTTCATTGCTTTCGCTAATTGATCTGCAACTTCTAAAGTTATAGAATATAGCTTACCTGTCTTTGGATTATATAATTTTTCTAAAGTATTTATATAAGATGGACTTAATGTTGTTCTTTTAGCAAACTCTCTCTGAGATAAATGATTTTCTTCTCTATATTTTTTTATAATTTCTCCTATTAACATTTTTTCACCTTCTTTAAATTTCTTGTAAATTATTACACCTACTACTATGTTTTCCTTTCCAATTACAACCTTTCTCTTTTATATCTATAGGCTCTAAATAGCATTTATGTAATTTGCAATATGCAACAGCTTTATACTTATGTAATCGCTTACCATATAAGAAGATTTCTACATCTTTGTATTTGTTGCTATTTCTTTTCTTTCTGCTCATTATTATTGTTATCCTTTGTAATATATGTATTTGGTAAGTTTTTACATGTTTCAAGAGAAATTATTATTTCTTTTATATCATCTAAAACAGTAGTCAATGCCATAATTTCACTATCATATACCTTTCCATCAACTTTTATTTCATCTGAAATTTCTTTAATACCTACTGCCTTTTCTTTTAAAAGTAATGCAATTCCCTTTATTGCAATTTCTTTATTTTTAGAATCCATTAAAATCATTCCTTTCACTTTTCTTTTAAAACAATTTTTTATTATTTTCATCTATTTTAGCTTTAATTAAATTGAATACTGCACCTGATGAATCCTTTAAATTTGTATCTTCACCGTTTAAAGCATAATGAGTGATTGCACTATATAATTCTAACTGATTCTCTTTTGGCATTTTTTCTATTGATTCAAAAAATGTTCTATAAAATATAAACTTTGTTTTTCTCTTTTTTTGTTTTTTAAAATTCATTTTTCTATTCCTCCTATTTAATATTTTTCTTCTTTTTCTCTAGTTTTTGTTGTTTCCAAAACGCTCTCTTTTCTGCATTTGTATATAGCTTCATTTCATGTTTTGAAGTTCCTACAAGAAAAGCATTTGGCTTAATTTTCATTCTGTCTATATCCATCATTTTTACATCTTGTAAAACTGCTTTTTTTCGTCTATGTATATCTTTTTTATTACTTATTCTTGTATCTACAATTACTGTTCCACCTTTTTTTAGTTTTGCAATTTTTACATTTTCTTTTACTAAAAAATTGTATATTCTACCATCTTTTGAAAATTTAACTTTTGCAATAATTTGTTTATTCATTTATTTTTTCCTCCTAGTAATTTATTAAATCTTGTTTTTTAAATGATGTCAGACAATTTGTTCTTGTATCTCTGTAATTAGCAAAATTAGGATATATTTTAACAAGTTTATAATTCTTAAATTTTTTGGGATAATTGAAATTATCAAAATTAAAGTATTCATCATCTTTTTCTGTTACTGTACTTCTATTAAACTTTTTTCGTGTTTTATTTTTTTCAATTTTAGACACTTTTACCAAATCATAAACTTTAATGCTAATAGAAATTCCTGTATTATCTTTAACTTTACTTAATTTTGCAACATCTATAAGCTTATTCTTTAACCCTCTATAACTCAAATTTAAATCTTCATGTTTTTCTTTAAAAAGTACTTCAAGAGTTTTCAAATTTAGTTTTTTATGTTCAACTAAATTTTGCAACAATAAATTCTCACCATTATTAAATATAATTTTTCTTGAATTTATTGCCTTTACAATATATTTCTGTAAATTATCATATATAAAACTATCAAAATTGTAGACCATAATTTTGCCTCCTTTACAGTTTATTTTGTAGCCAACTATTAGCATATAATCTGTTTAGATCGGCTTTACTATATTTTCTTTGACTATAATTTCTATAAGTATTACTATTCTTTGAAGTACTACTTGTCCTTTGAGTTTGAGTATTTTTGCTAATCGAATTATGTTTTTCTAAAGTAATATAATCCAAAATTGCTGTATTAAAGAATGTATCAGCATTTTTAATATATTGATACTCTCTGTTTGTTACTTCTAAGTTATAGTTTTTAATAGCTTTCTCAACTTCTTCTTTAGTTAATTTTCTTAGTCTGTAATTATTGGTTTTAAGTTTTCGACCATTAATAGTCCAAGCTATGTAAAATTCTCTAGCCTTAGATTTTCCGACTTTTTTAGGATAATTCTTCCAAATCTCTTCAAACTCATTAATAGCATTATCTATTTTTTCATTTTTTTCTATTTCCTTTTCACTATTGTGAAATTCTTCATTTTCATTTTCCTTAGAAGATTTTTTTTCAGAAATTGAAGATATATTATATATATTATTATTTATATATTTATTATCTTTAGTATTTATTTGTTTCGGATTTTCCGTAAGTGGTTTTTCCGTATCTGGATTTTCCGTATCTGGTTTATTATCCACTTTCGGATTTTCCGTATCTGGTTCAAGTTGAGTATTTCCAGTAGTTTTACAAGATAACTGTTCAGGCTGTTCATAGATAATATAATTCCAGTCTTTTATTATTCCTTTTTCTCTGATTGCTTCTCTCTTTAAGTACCCATAGTGTTCAAGCTCCTTAAGACCAGAAGTTACACTATCTCTACCATCTTTAGCTGTAGTAATTAATCCTTGAACGGAATAATCCCAGTCATCTGGTAACGATAACATAAAAGATAATAATCCTTTTGCTTTAAAAGATAATCTTTTATCTCTAAAGTGATAATTACTCATTACTGTATAATTTTTTGTTTTATCTACTCTAAAAACACCCATGTTTTTTCCTCCGTATATTATTAAATTTTATTTAAATTTTAATAAATATTAATTAAAATATTAAAAACCTTTAATTTAAAAGACTTATTTTTCAGTAGTTTCATGTTTTAAAATGTTTTCACATTCAAATTTAATAAACTTTAAAGAATCATTGTCTATAATAAAAATATTATCTTTTCTTAAATCTTTTTTTATTTTTTTATCAATACTTTTATTAATTACTAAGACAAGTTTTGAAAGTTTTAAATCTTTAAAATCGCCTTTAAAATGTTTTAAAGTCAAGTTTTCGATTTGAAAGTTAGTATTTAATACTTTAACTTTATATGTATTATTGTTTTTTTCTAAGAACAATGTATTTATAGCTGTTTTTTCTTCATAAATTTCATATTTTAAAAATGTATAATAATCTTTCAACAGTTTTAAAATATCTTTAACATTTAAATTAACATTTTCATTATTGATAGTTTGTATTTTCGTTTTTTCTTTAAAGTAATATGTAATATATGTTAAAATTGCAAAAGTAATTGATAATAGAATAATACTTATAATGTTCAATCTAAAAAGTACAATTAATATTAAGTAAATTACAAAATATATAATTATAAATTTATCAATTTTAAATTTTAATTTTTTATATTCTTCTATTTTGTTTAATAATCTATTTTTCATCTTTTGCCTCTTTCTGTTTTTTATAATTATTTAAAAATTTTAATTCTTCTTCCTGTTCAATTTTTCTTTCTTCGGCTGTTTTTGTAAAATTCCCACCGACAATTACTAAATACATTGAAATAGTAATTAATAAAAAAAGTATTATTATAAATATTTTCATATCATTTTTCTCCTAAATTCCAAAAATTCCAAAAAGCAATGGTGTTAATTCTTTTATTAATTCTTTTTTATCATAATAAATTCTATCTTCGTTCTCATAGAAATCAATAATGTCTTTTTTGTCTTTATTTTTCATATAGTAATTCTGTAAAAGTAGTGCCTTACGTTTATCTGGTACTTTTGTTATAGGAATATTTGTATTTTTATAGTTGCTTGTAATATCATCTTTTAATTTTTCTTTTATATAATTATTAAAAATATTTGTGATGTAATTAAGTTTTAGTTCATTAAGCTTAATTTTTTCTAACTCTATTTCATATTCCTTAGTTGAATTGCCAAGTTTTTCCTCAACTTTTATAGCATTTATATACATGTTTTTTAGATTGTTTATATTATTTCTTTTAAATGCGTATGTTTCTAAAATCTCATTTGTTTCTTTTTTCATATTATTAAGTTCTTGTATTTTTGCGTCTTTTAAAGAACTATTTAAAGACAAATTAATTTCTTCTTTAATAGTTTCAATTATTTTATTTTGTAAATCTAAAAAATTATCTTTTATTTTTTGATCAAGATATTGTTTAGCTTCACCTGTTAGATCCATTTATTTTTCCTCCTAATTAAAATTTTTTTAATTAGCTTATTGCATTTTCAAGTTATCTAATTTTTTTATCTTGTCTAAAATTTTTTTCCATTGCTCTTTTACATCTCTTTTGTTATTATTCATTTTTCATTTCTCCTTTGAATAAAGTTCATTTTCACTTACTTTTACTTGTAATTTTGCTATGGTTTTAATTAATTCAGTAAAAAAGTAATCTGTTTCTTTGATTCTTTTTAAATAAATATTTAATATTATTGCAACTGCTAATAAGTTAATTATCAAAAGTATTAGTAATAAAATAGAAATAATTGTATATAACATCTTTCGTAACTTCCTTTCATTAATGTCTATTTCTTTTAAAGAAACTAAATTTTTTCTTTTCTGGAACAGCCTGTATTTGTTTACTTGTATCAATTAAAAATTGTGCATTTGCAACACTTATTTTATTAAATGCTTCATCTTTCTTATCGTATCTATCTTGCAAATCTCTATTTTTAGCTCTTTCTTCTGCTAATTGTTTTTCTAAAAATTCTTTTTCTGTTTCCAGTTTTGCGATTTTCACATTTTTTTCTTCTGCTTCTTGTCTTTCTTCTTCTTTTGTAGGTCTTTTAGAATTAATTATTTTATCTCTTAAATAATTTACTCCTTCTATTGTAATAAATTTATTTCCATTTTCATCTTCTCTTGCGTATCCTAATTTTTTAAGTTCTGGTATTTTTCTGTATAAATTTTGTACTGTTTGTCCTATTGCATTAGCTGTTTCTTTAATTGTAAATTCATTTTCCATAGTGTTTCTTTCCTCCTTTTATTTTAAAAAATCTTCTATTGTTACTCCTAAAATTTTTGCAATAGCCTGTAATGTATAAACTCCTGGATTTGTTGATTTATTTTCTTCAATCCTTGCAATTTTCATGTTTGCACATTTAACTTTATTTCTTTCAGTTGTACCTGCCATTTGTCTTGCCATATCATTTCTGCTTAAATTTCTTTCTTTTCTAAGTTTAATTATATTTTCACCTATACTCATTTTTTCACCTTCTTTCAGTAAGTAATTTTGCACAACAAAAAACAACTTAAACTTCTCTTGATTTAAGTTGTTTGTTTTAAACTATATATATTTGTTAATGATAATGTTATATGGATTTTATTTTCAGAATTAAAAATAAAGATTTAAAAAGTTTTTGAATTTAATTGTAACCTTCCGTGCCTTAGGGAGATTTTTTATTTCTCCCTAAGATTTCGACTAATTACGCAACAGCCCTGTTTTGTGCAATGTTATGTATTGCTTTTTTTGTCTTATAATTTGTTATTTTCCTCTCTCCTACTGCTTTACTTTCTTTCAAATGTTGCAATAAATTTTAGCAACTATTTAAATACATTTCTATCATATGCTAAATGCAATTTACTAAAATCCTCATATTCAATATTGATTTTTTATTATATCCAAATCATTTGTATAATTATATTTGGCTTTTAAAGTTTGATTTAACATTATTTTTTCTTTATCATTTATATCTTGTCCTACCTCCCCTTGTATAGGTTCTTTAAATATAAATAATAACTTGCAACTAGAAGAATTATAGCATTCCTTATTAATAATACCCTCCCTAATAACAAAACTTTCAGAGTACGTCACGTGAGAATCGATTTTAAGCCATTTTTATTTAAGAGTAATATAATTCCCTTGCTAAAAATAGCATAATTTTACCATATTTATCATATTTATGTATTTTTAATTGAAATTATGTAAAAAATATAATATAATAGTATGGTATTTTTAGGAGGAATGAAAAATGGAAAAAGTTATGTTAAAAGATTTATATACAAAAAAGGAAAGATACAAAGATAAAAATATAATTATTGAAGGATGGGTTCGTACAATAAGAGATTCAAAATCTTTTGGATTTATTGAATTAAATGATGGAACTTTTTTTAAAAATGTACAAGTCGTCTATAATAATACTTTATCTAATTTTGATGATATTTGTAAATTAACTTTAAGTTCAACTATAAAGGTTGAAGGTAAATTTATATTAACAGAAGGTGCCAAGCAACCTTTTGAAATTCAAGCAGTTAAAGTAGAAATTGAATGTTTATCTAGCAATGATTACCCATTACAAAAGAAGAGACATTCATTTGAATATTTAAGAACTATTGCGCATTTACGTCCTAGAACCAATACATTTTATGCTGTATTTCGTGTTAGAAGTGCTTTAGCATATGCAATTCATAAATTCTTCCAAGAAAAAGGATTTGTATATGTAAATACACCATTAATTACAGCAAGTGATGCTGAAGGTGCAGGTGAAATGTTTAATGTAAATTCATTCGACTTAAATAACATACCTAAGGATGATAAAGGAAATGTTGATTTCTCTAAAGATTTTTTTGGAAAACCAGCACATTTAACTGTTAGTGGGCAATTAAATGTTGAGACATTTGCAGAGGCTTTCTGTAATGTTTATACATTCGGGCCAACTTTCCGTGCTGAAGATTCTAATACAGTTAAACATGCTGCAGAATTTTGGATGATTGAGCCAGAAATATGCTTTGCAGATTTGCAAGATGATATGAATTTAGCAGAAGAAATGATTAAATATATCTTTAAATATGTTATAGATAATTATCAAGAAGAAATGGAATTCTTTAATAATTTTGTAGATAAAGGTCTTTTAGATAGATTAAACAATGTTATAAATTCGGATTTTGCAAGAATAACATATACTGATGCTGTTGCAGAACTTGAAAAACACAATGATGAATTTGAATACAAAGTTAATTGGGGTGTCGATTTACAAACTGAGCATGAAAGATATTTATGCGAAAAAGTATTCAAAAAGCCTGTATTTGTAACTGATTACCCAAAAGATATTAAGGCGTTTTATATGAAATTAAATGATGATGGAAGGACTGTTGCAGCAGCAGATTTATTAGTACCAGGAATTGGTGAAATTATTGGTGGAAGCCAAAGAGAAGATGATTACAAAAAATTATTGAATAGAATTAAAGAATTAAATATGCCTATGGAAAACTATAATTGGTATTTAGATTTAAGAAAATATGGTAGCTGTAAACATGCTGGATTTGGACTTGGTTTCGAAAGAGCTATTATGTATTTAACAGGTATGCAAAATATACGAGATGTCATTCCTTTCCCAAGAACACCAAGAAATTGTGATTTTTAATTTTTTTGCATGCTTGCCTATATAATTGATATAAAAGCACATAAAACAATCCCCTATCTTTTTATATAAGATAGGGGATTTAATAATAATTATGTGGTAGGAACTAGAATGCTCCAGCTCCCCGCTTTATCATTACTTGAATCATCTGCAAATACAAAATTAGGTAAAAATAATATTATTAAGAATAGAAAGAGAATAAAGCTTATACAAATCTTTTTAGTATGCTTCATAGAACATCCCCCTATCTCCCTACTTTATTTGAATCTTCTTAAATAAACATCTATTTTATCTAAAAATTCTGCATTATTCTTTGTTTGTATCATTTGCGAGATAATATTTTCTGTAACATCAGCTACTGGTAAATTATTTAATGCCTTACGCAATGCATAAACAGTCTCTATTTCCTTTGGTGTAAGTAATAAATCTTCTCTTCTTGTGCCAGACTTATTAATATCAATTGCAGGGAAAATACGTTTCTCTGAAAGCTTTCTATCTAAATGTACTTCCATATTACCAGTACCCTTAAATTCTTCAAATATTACATCATCCATTCTACTTCCTGTTTCTATTAAAGCTGTTGCAAGAATTGTTAAGCTTCCACCATTTTCTATATTTCTTGCAGCTCCAAAGAATTTTTTAGGTTTATGTAATGCATTAGGGTCTAGTCCTCCAGACAAAGTTCTTCCAGAAGAAGGTATAACTAAGTTATATGCTCTAGCAAGTCTTGTAATGCTATCTAATAAAATAACAACATCTTTGCCTTGTTCAACTAGTCTTTTTGATCTTTCAATAACCATTTCAGCTACTTTAACGTGATGTTCTGGCAATTCATCGAATGTGGAGTATATTACGTCACCATTTATAGAGCGCTTCATATCTGTAACTTCTTCTGGTCTTTCGTCTATTAACAAGACAATTAGTTCTATTTCTGGGTTATTTTTGGTAATAGAATTAGCAAATTTCTTTATTAATGTTGTTTTACCGACTTTAGGGGGAGCAACAATCATTCCCCTTTGTCCTTTTCCAATAGGACTAATTAAATCTATTATCCTCATTGCGTATTCTTTAGAATCTGTTTCTAATTTTATTCTTTCATTTGGATAAATTGGTGTTAAATCATCAAATTTCTTTCTTCTATATGCTTTTTCTGGAGCTTCTCCATTTACTTCGCCAACAAATATTAAAGATGGAAATCTTTCTCCTTCTTTTGCCATTCTCGAAATTCCTTTGATATGATCACCAGTATCTAGTTTAAATCTTCTTATTTGTACTGGAGATATGTATACATCATCTGGAGTAGAAAGATAGTTTTCTCCCCTTAAAAAACCATATCCATCAGGCAATACTTCTAATATTCCTTCTGCAATTTTGTCATCACTATTAGTAATTTTATATGAGGTATTACTTTCTGTTACAATATTTTCATTATTTTCTTTCTTGTTTTCGCTATTATCAGTAGCATTTTCTTTTAATAAGTCAATTAATTCACTTTTTTTATATTTTGAATATCCTTTAATATTTTTATTTTTTGCAAGCTCTCTTAATTCACTTAGACTACAATCTTCTAAGTTCATAAAATCCCTCCTATATTTAATTAAGATAATTACATGAGAAATAATATTATAGATTAAAAGTTTGATAAAAAGAAATAGAAAAATAAATGGATAAAAGAAATATATATCTGTTATTAAAAGAGAATAAGAAAATAAAAATATTTAACAACAGATATACTTGTATAAAATCTTTAGAATCCTATTATTAATATTTTAAATTTTATTTATTAGCATCAACATAAACTCTTTCATTTGGTAAATACATATCTAATTTATCTCTAGCAATTTGTTCAATGTATTCATCTGAATTAATGTTTGCTTCCATATCTGCTAATTCATTTTTATATTCTTGTTGATCTTGAATTTGTGAAGAAACATAATCTTGTTCTGTTTTATACGAATTTAATGTTGTTTGTTGCTTAATAAGAACATAAATAAAATAAGATAATACAATTAAAATTATAATAACTTTTAATATTTTTTTATTTCTAAAAAATCTTTTCATAAGTATATTTCTCTCCTATAATCAATTCTATTTAATTATACATTATAATTATTCTTTTGTATAGTTTTTTTTGATTTATTTTTACATTTTTTTAGACAATTAGTTATAAAATCACAAATTTTCTTAAATAATGATAAAAAAAAGTCTATTATTATTTGTATGGGTGTAAGAATCTGCAATAAAATTTTATTTACTATATTACTAAATAAAATCATATATATAGTAATACCTATTAAAATTCCAATAAAAAGATATGTCCTAAGTTCTCCATCATTAAATTTAAATATAGCTGAGATTATTAAAGCCCCAGATATTAACCAAAATAAAATATCTTCTAAATATGTAATTATATTATTTGTTTTAAACTTTTTTCTTAATACCCTAAAGATATCAAATATAAATGCAACAATCAATCCTAAAATAATAAATATAAAGAAATTATATAATTGTAACATATAAATCTCCTACTTTATTTAAAAATTTTACTAAAAATGCCTTCACTTTTTCTTTCTGGGCTATCTTGACTATAACTAATGCTTGCTATATTTCCTTCTATCTTTACTTCGCTCTCATCTATATTCAATTTATTTATTTTTAATTCGGAACCTTTTATTGTAAGCATTCCCAAATCTGTTGAAAGAATAACAACTTGGTCATCAAAGCTTAAAATATCATTAATACCTGTTACATTTAATTTTTCTCTATTTTCTAAAACAACATTTTGCATAATGCTAATATTGTTTTGCTTTCTTTCATCTATCATAACTCGTACCTCCTTAAATATATATATTCATTTAATATGTATAATATTACTAATACCACAAAAAAATAAATGTAAACACATTCTTTTTGTGTCTACATTTATTTTATCACTTCATAAAAACTATTTCTCTTATTTATCTTGATCTTGTTGCTTTAATTTTAAATAACCAAGTTCTTCCCATCTATTATATGCTAAATTTAATCTAAATAGTAATTTAGGTTTAGCGCCTGCTCTGTTCTTATCTACAACACAAGCATAATATCTTACATCTGGATCATCATATTTTATTAAGTCATAACTTTTTTCATCCATTTCTTCTATTGAATATTCATAATCTTTATAATTTTCATGGTTTATTTGTTTTACTAAACACAATGTATCTAATACTTCTTTTACTGTTCTACTAGCTTGTAAATCATTTATTGTTAAGTTGATTGGCCATGTTGCTGTTTCTGTTAATTGTAATGTAGAAAAGATAAACATATTAAAATTTTGTGCTAAATTTGAAAGAATTGTTGCTGTCTTTTTTACTTCTTCCCCATTTCCTATATGTTCTGTATCTGTTTTTAGTGTATCATAAAATATATATTCAATATGTTTCATGTAATAATAATTCATTATTACTTTTTGTAATTCGTCATTTGTATGATCTGTGATATTAATAAAATATATTGAATTATTAATTTCTTTATCTATCCAATCCGTAACAGCAATGGTATCTCTAAATTCTTTAGAAGTTTTTGCTAATCTTTTAACAAATTCTGCTCTTGTTTCTCCTTCTTCTTGTAATATAAAACCATTTTCATCAGTTTTAATATCCGAACCTTCGTCAGCTCTAAACTTAAATTCTAGTAATTCACCTTCAGTTTTATGAAGTTTTTTACCATGAATTTTTTGGATTTCTGGATCATTTATAATTGTTGTCATTAAGCATAGTTTCATTTTTTCCTCTGACATCTCGTTAGAAATTACTAAAGCTCTTTTTTTATGTACTAACGATAAATTTGCAACAAGATTAATAGTAAATCTACTTTTACCAGAGTTTGAAGGCATAGCTATTGCCATAGTTTCGCCTTTTCTTAATCCTTTGAATTCTCTTGATAAACGTTCAAATGGTAATGGAATTCCTGTAGTTAAGTTGTTTTCCCCAGTTTCCAAGAATTCTGTAAGACCTCGATTTAATACAGATCTTTTAAATTTTTCAGTAGCTGTAACCTGTTCAACAGCACTTTCTACTTCTTCAACTGACATTTTATCATATAGCTCGTAATTTCTAATCTCAACGACTTTTTCTTGAACACTTTTAATTGGTATCTTTAGATACCATCTTCTTAAAATAAATAATTTCTTTAAATCTATATATACTTTTTCCATAGTAACAGTTCTTTGTAATTTTATACGAGTTACTAATTGTTTCTTTAATTCATAAACTTCTCTAGTAGTTTTAGCAAAATTAAATTTTCTTTTTACAGCTTCTGGTGCATATTTTTCACCTTCTGTAAAAATAACACTTTTATATAAATTCAACATTCTTTCATCTTGAAAACAAACTTCATCATATAAAAAATTATAACTTACTATATATCTTGGGTCATAAAGTAACAAGCCAATATAGTCTTCTTCTAAGTCTAAATCTTGTAAGTCTTTTGGAAATCTTTCTACTTCATCCTCTTTTATTTGCTCTGCCTCAAACTCTTTCTTTTCAGCTTCTAAAGCATCTTGTTCATCTTTTTCTTTTTTAGTTTGCCTTTTTTTTAATTCCTTCTTTTTGTTCTGTATAGCTGCATTTAATTCTTTTATACCATCTAGAGCTTTTTTTAAATCATTTTTACCAATTGCGTCTTTAATTTCTTGAATTTTTCCAGCATTATCTTTTGTTACAGGTATGTGATTTAATAAATCATACAATTGTGTTACATTGCTATCAGTTGTTCCCATTTCTTTACTCCCTTTTCTTTAAAATTTATTTTATTATACCAATAAAGAAAAATTTTTTAAAGGTTTTTTCATAAAATTCTAATCGGGATTTGGGGACGTTCCTTGTTTTCCCTATAAGATGTATATTCCGCTACTACATATACTACTTCTATTCCTTCTAACTTTGCATTATATTCAATTTTCTTATGCAATAAAAAAAGAAGAAGTCAAGATTAAACTTCTTCTCTACATATCAACTTTAATATTTTCTCCTTCAATTTTTCTATCTTCTAATTCAAATAATTCTCCTTCTTTAAAATGAAATATTTTTCCAATAATATTAGAAGGAAAAACATTTAGCTTTGTATTGTATTTAGTTGTATCATTATTATAAATTCTTCTTGCTGCTTGTAATTCGCTTTCAACTTTTATAAGGCTTTTCTGTAATTTTAAAAATTGTTCACTAGCTTTTAGCTCTGGGTAATTTTCAACTACTAATATCAAATTGTTATATTGCTCATTTAATTTATTTAATGCATCTTTGTTCTTGTCTTGATTATATGCAGTTCTATATTCAGTAATTTTTGTTAAAACATCTTGTTCATAATTAGCATAACCTTTTGTTACTTCTACTAAATTTGGTATTAAATCAAATCTTTTCTTTAAATAAACATCTATAACACTATACGAATTATTCATTTGTTTTTTTAGTGTTACAAATTTATTATATGTGATAATAACATATAATACCATAATAACTAATATTACTATTAATGCTATTGTCATTGTATTCCTCCCTTATTCCTTTGTTGATAATTACATTTAGTATAAAACTTTTTATAAAAATTGTCAAAAAATTTACATAGCATATTAAGTTATGATAAAATATCTCTAATAGGAGGAATTACAAATGATATTTTTAGAAATTCTAGTAGTAGTAATGGTGGGATTTTTAGTATATAAATTTATTTTAATGCCAAATTTTTCTACTAAAATGGTAGATATAACTCAGACACCTAAAGAATTTGAAGAACTATATAACAAATTTAATGAACTTGATTTTTTAGAAATAACTATAAGTAAAAAAAAGCTAATGTTTCTTAGTATAATGGGTATAATCTGTTTTATGGCTTTTTTGTTTGTTTTTATTTTTACATATTTAAATTCTTTTAATATGGCTTTTAATATAATTCCATTAATCATATTAGCTATAACAGTAATATTATTTTTATTTGAATTTAAAAAATTTAAATTTAAATATTTAGATGTTATAAAAAGATTTATACAATTAATAGAGCCTAACTTAACTTATAATAATACTTCATATGTAGATGAAGAAAAATACTATCAAACAGCTTGTTTTGATAATTTACAGCTTAGTAGTCTAACAACAAAAGATACTATAAGCGGTATCACTAAAGACAATTATAAATTTTATGCTTCTAATATTTCAGCAACTTCTACAGATGAAAATGTATTTAATGGAATTTTTTCTACAGTTATTTTAGATAAGACAATTCCTTCATACACTAAAATAAATACCGAAAATTTGGAGTATAATACCACATATGCATTAGGAACAACTAATTCATTATTAAAATATGTAGAAATGGATAATGCTGATTTTAATAAAGTTTTACATGTATATTCAAATGACAGAATAAACGCAACAGAAATATTAACATCAGATATTCTAGATTATTTAACAGAATTTTATAATAAATATCATGTTAATTTTCAGCTTGTATTTACAGGAAATTATGTATATTCAAGATTTTATATTAATCAATTATTTACCCCATCTTTTATAGGTAATTTGTTTAATAAAAATAATTTTGCATTATGCTATATTATAATAACATTCATTTTAGATGTAATAGATAAACTTTCAAATAATATGTCAAACTTTGAAGAATAACATAAGGAGGAACAAATGATTTCACGTGATATGAACCCAGAATATTTAAATTCTTTTTTAGACTATTCTGTAACAATTTTAAATAAATCACCAAACACAATAAAAGAATATAATTATGACTTGGCAATGTTCTTAAAATTTATTATGGTTCATTTTCATCTTACAAATGCTAAAGATTTTAAAGATATTAATATAAGCAAATTATCTCTTGATGTAATAAAAAAGATAGAATTAAATGATATTCATGCTTTTCTTGCATATTTAACAACTACATATCATAGTAAAGCCGCTACTCGTGCAAGAAAAGTTAGTAGCATTAGAGTATTTTTTAATTATTTATCACAAAAAGCTAATTTGATAGAAAAAAATCCTGCTCAAAATTTAGAAACACCAAAAATAGAAAAACGTATGCCTAAATATTTAACTCTTGATGATAGCAAAAAATTATTAACAGTTACAAGTGATGAAGAACGTAACAAAGAAAGAGATTATGCAATTATAACTTTATTTTTAAACTGTGGGCTTCGTTTGTCCGAATTAGTTGGTATAAATATAAATGATATTTCATTTGATGATGCTAAAATGACTGTAATAGGTAAAGGTAATAAAGAAAGAACAATTTATTTAAATAAAGCTTGTTTAAAAGCTATTAATGACTATTTAGAAGTTAGACCTAAAATTGGTATAAAGCCTGATTCAATTAAAGCCCTCTTTCTAAGTGAGAGAAAAGAACGAATTAGTAAAAGAACAGTTCAATATGTGGTTGATAAAGAATTAAGACGTGCAGGTTTAGACACTAAAAAATATTCTACCCATAAATTAAGACACACTGCAGCAACACTTATGTATCAGTATGGAAATGTTGATATAAGGGCTCTACAAGAGCTTTTAGGACACGAAAGTATTTCTACAACAGAAATTTATACCCATGTTGCTAATGAACAAGTTAGAAATGCAGTTGATGTAAATCCACTTTCAAATTATTCAGCAGATAAATAGTAAAAGTCACTAACCCTACCCTGGTTAGTGACTTTTACTGTGAAACTAGATTTTATTGGATAATATATTCCGAACATCTTACCCGATTACAGGTTGTAACTGTTTGTTATTCAAAGCTTCTTTTATGGTAGGTATTAAATAATCAAATTTGAATACTAAAGATGTAGGTTTGGTAATAGGATTATCTTGTGTAAATGGCACAAAATAATAATTTTTCCTATTCAGTAATTTTCCTATGTTTTCAGCAGAACCTGAAAGTCCATCATTTGTTGAAATACCTATTACCAGAGGTCGCTGATTGCGTAGATGGGATTTTATTGCCATAACAGCAGGCGTATCAATTATTGAATTTGCAAGTTTGGCAATGGTATTGCCAGAGCAAGGTGCTACAACCATAATATCAGTTAACCCTTTTGGTCCTATAGGCTCTGCTCCTTGTATTGTATGAATTATTTTATTTTCTGTAATGTCTTCTATTTCTTCTATAAAATCTTTGGCATTTCCGAATTTGGTATCTAGATTGTAGCTATTATATGACATTATAGGTATTATATTTGCTCCTAATTCTTTAAGTTCTTTTATTTTAGGTATTACTTTCTTAAATGTACAAAAAGAGCCAGTTAATGTGAATCCTATATTTATACCGCTTAATTCCATACTCTTCCCCCTTTCATATTATCTTTATATATAATATGAAATTATGTTAATTATGGTATAAAATGTTTTATTTTATTATAAACTAAAAATTGACTGTCTTTTATAAAAATATCAAATTAAATAACTTACTTTATAAATTCAATATAATAAAAAATTTGAGCAGACAATCTAGATAAACTACTATGTATCTGCTCAAATTTTTCAAATTGGCTTTATTTAAATTATAACTTTAAAAATGAAATCGAATATTTCGACCACAATTTTAAACACCATTGAATGGAATATTTTTATTTATAAAAAATCTTGCCAAGTCTTCAAGTATTTTTTGATATGGCATCCATTCTTCTACAGCTTCGCGATATGTGTAAGCGGGAATACAACTACCAGTTTCTAAAGGTATTAATTCTTTTCCACCTTTAGGACGCTCGTTTTCTGAAAGCATACAGCCTTTATTAGTAAGCAAAATGCATGGAGTATTCTTTATTAATTTCGTTTTTACAACAGGCTCTCCTACTCTCCTTGCTTTCAATATAAAAGAATCTTCTAATCCAGTATAAAATTCTCTTACAAGAATAATAGTAGAATATCCTTTACTTATAAATTCTTTTAAAGAAGAAAAAGAAACTTCCTTAAAATTTGATGGAGAATAAAGACAGCCTTCTGATTTATAGCAAATCCCCTCACATCTTTTACAAATATGTGAATTGATTTTTTTTAAATTATCGTAATCTCCATTTTTCTTTCTAATATAAGAGACAACTTCCGAAATCATATTCATATCTTGATTTTGCCACATGATCATCGCAGGAATAAATGAGTGTAAAGTCTGCGTGTTAGTTGGCATTAATATTATTTGAGGATTACAATCTTCGTACTTTATTGGCAACCAAATTGTTGCTTTCTCTATATTAATACCAACAAAACCGATCTCTTTCCGGCAAAATAAATCATACAACTGCTTAAAACTAATTTTCAAATCAAATGGTGCTATAAAGTTCATTTGTATCTCCTTTCTTATATATCATCAATAATATTCAAGATATATAATTCAAATCATGCCTTTAAATGGGATATTTTTTTCATAATAGAATTCGCCTAATTTTACCAGTAATTCCTGATATGGAAGCCAATCTATTGCTCTTTGCCTAAAACTATATCCCATAATACAGCCAATATTTGGTGTAGGTGCCAATGCTTTTCCTCCATAAGGTCTATCTGCATCGTCAAAAAAACAGCCCGTTTTTTGATCCCATAAAATACAAGGTCTTGCTATATGTGCTTCAAATTCAATAATATCAGAACCTAAGTTTCTTACCTTTAAAGTAAGGACATCTTTTTCTAAACCTGTTTGTATATGTGAAATGGGCACAATTGAGATGAACCCCCTATCCATAATTCGCCTAAGATTACTAAAAGATATTTCCTTAAAATCATTTGGAGAAAAGGCACATCCACAAGAACTACAACATCTGCCTCCACATTTCGTACAAACCTCATGATCAAACATGAATTCTTTCGTCGTTCGCCTTTTTTCTGATAATATATGATAAGCAGTATCTTCTATAATGTACTGAAAAGGCTTCCAGTCTTCTAATACTTTATTTATATCATAATACAATTTGCAAGCTTCTCCAAGTTCACAACCATTCTTTTTTAAATTAATACATTGAGAATTATCACCAAAATTATTGATTTGTATTCCTTTAGTATTAGTTTGTGCTGGTCTTATTAACCAACCTGATTTTGCATCTCTAGTTTCAGGAATATAAGAAAACATTATTTTCCCTTCTTCATAAAGCCGAAGAAAATTTGCAACACTAATTTTCTTAAAATCTTCTGGTTCATATAGGCAACCGCCATTCATACAGCATGTTCCACCACATTCTTTGCATAATTCTTCATTAACAATTTTCATTTGTATCTCCTTTCATTTTATAGAGTTAATTTAACAATATTTCTGATATATTATATCATGTTTGACAAGTTATGTAAACAGTATTTTTTTCCTTGTTATCTTTCTTTTATGTAAATAAAATGAACTTTAAGGACTGTCCCTAAAGTTCAAAATCAATTATTTTATTAATTCTAGAGTTTGTTTTGCTATCATTAGCTCTTCATCTGTTGGAACTACATATACTTTAATTTTAGAATTATCTGAAGAAATTAATCTTTCTTCACCTTTTACATCATTTCTTTCATCATCTATTTCTACACCTAAGAATTTTAAATTTTCACAAATTCCTTTTCTAATATTTTTTTGGTTTTCTCCAATACCTGCAGTAAATAGCATAACATCAAAACCATTCATTGCAACAGCACATTTAGCTATTTGTGTAGCAATTAAATAATTGTGTATTTTTATTGCTAGTGCAGCTTGCTCATTTCCTTCTGCTGCTGCAGCTTCCATGTCTCTACAGTCTTGTGTAACTCCTGATAATGCCAAAATACCAGATTCTTTATTTAATATACGTTCCATTTCATCAGGTGTTAAGCCTTCTTTTTTCATTATAAAAGTAACTACAGATGGGTCTATATCACCAGAACGTGTACCCATTGGAATACCAGCAAGAGGAGTAAGTCCCATACTTGTTTCTACAGATTTACCACCTCGAACTGCACATATGCTTCCACCTTGACCTAAATGGCAAGATATAATTCTTAAATCTTCTATTGGTTTTCCTTCTAATTCAGCTACACGGTTAGCTACATATTGATGAGATGTACCATGGAAACCATATTTTCTGACTCCATATTCAGTATAATATTTATATGGAATTGGATAAATATAATGTTCTTTTGGCATTGTTTGATGAAACGCTGTATCAAATACAGCCACCATCGGTTTATTTGGCATTAATTCTTGGGCTGCTCTAATTCCCATTATTGATGCTGGATTATGAAGAGGAGCTAAACTTGAACATTCTTCTATTGTTTTTATAACTTCTTCATTTATTATAACAGGTTTATTAAATTTTTCTCCACCATGTACAGTTCTATGACCAATAGCATTTATCTCATCTAATGAGTCAATTACTTTGTATTCTGGTTTTACTAATTGATCTAATGAAAATTCTAATGCTTCTTCATGATTTTGTACTGGTTTTTCTAATTTATATTTTTCTCCATTTACTTTATGCGTTAAAAGTGAATTTGGTTGTCCTATTCTTTCAAAAGTTCCTTTTGCCATTACTTTTTCAGAAGCCATATCTATTAATTGATATTTTAATGATGAGCTTCCACAATTAATTACTAAAATTTTCATAAAAAACCTCCAATTAATTTATTTATCTTGTTCTTGCGCTTGTACAGCTGTAATTGCTACAACACCTTCTATGTCTTTACTGCTACAACCTCTTGATAAATCATTAACTGGTTTTGCAATACCTTGACATAGTGGTCCATATGCTTCTGCATTTGCAAGCCTTTGAACTAGTTTATAACCTATATTTCCAGCATTTAAATCTGGAAAAATTAAAATATTTGCTTCGCCTTTTAAAGGACTACCTTTTGCTTTGTATTCTGCAACTTCTGGAATTATTGCAGCATCTAATTGCAATTCTCCATCTACTAATAAATCTGGAGCTTTTTCTTTTACTAAATTTGTTGCTTTTATTACTTTTTTTGTCAATTCTGATTTTGCACTACCATGTGAAGAATATGAAAGCATAGCTATTTTAGGTATTTTGCCTGTTAATAATTCAAAACTTTTACTAGATGATATTGCTATTTCTGATAATGCATCACTATCTGGATTTTCATTTAAGCCACTATCTGAAAATAGAAATACACCATTTTCTCCATATGTACAGTTAGGTACAATCATCATAAAAAAAGCGGATACTAATTTAGTGCCAGGTGCTGTTTTTAATATTTGAAGTGCTGGTCTTAAAGTATCTGATGTGGAATGAATAGCTCCAGAAACTAATCCATCAGCATAACCTTGTTTAACCATCATCATTCCAAAATATATATTGTCTAACATAAATTCTTTTGCTCTTTCTATTGTCATACCTTTATGTTTTCTTAATTCATAAAATTGTTCTACAAATTTATCATATTTTTCAGAATTATTAGGATCTACAATTTCTACTTCCTCTATGTTATCTAGGCTAAGTTCTTTTGCTCTTTCTAATATTTTATTTCTATTTCCTATTAATATTATTTCTGCAAATTTTTGTTTTAATGCTTCTGATGTAGCTTTTAATGTTCTATCATCATCTGATTCTGGAAGTACTATCTTTTTTATATCTTTTTTTGCTCTATTTTTTATATCATCTATAAAAGCCATTTTATCCTCCTTTTAGTTTTGTTAGTTAAGATTTATCGCTTCTTCAATTATATATTAGTATCTTTTTATTGGCAAGCTTAAATATATTAATTTATAAACTTTACCAAATTATCTTCCGTTTCTGAAATTATGCTAATATTTCCATCTATAACTTTTAACGCTTGTAAATTTTTTAGTCCAACACCCTGTACATCTTTTGTTCGTTTCATAATTCTTTTTAATTCCTCTTCTCTTCCAGTTAAATTATAATGAGGACATACTAGCAAATCAACTAATCCAATTCCTTTTACTTTAGTTAACTTAAATTCTTTATATTTTCTTGCATCAGATAAACCATATTTACATATAGCTATTGCTCCAGCACTAAGACCACAAATTACTTTTCCTTTATTATAAGCCTCTTCTAATAGTGGAATCATATCATATTGCTTTAAAATCTTCATTAGTTCTAATGTATTTCCTCCACCTATATAAATTATATCTGCATTATTAAATCTTTCTAAAACTAATTCTCGATTATCTAATTCTTTCTTGAGGATAGTTTTAGATATACAGCCTAGGTTTCTATAATTTCTTTTTATAACTCTAAAATATGATTCTATATGGTTTACATTTGCAAAACCAAGGAAAAGAAAATTGGGCGATTGTTTGTTCGCTAAAGCAACTATTTCTTTATCTATTCTTTGTGTTTCATATTCTGTTCCTTTTCTTCCTATTTCTCCTCCACCAATTATAACAGCTTTTTTCATATCTATCATCTCCTATAAAGATTGTTCTGAATCTTCCAATTTTCGTTCTGGGATAGCTCTCTTTAATAATTTAACTCCATTTTCAGTCCCTCTAACGCCTAGTCTTAATCCTTGTTCTTGCAAATTTGGAATTTTTTCTATAGCGACCTCTAGGAATCTGTTATGTTTATTAGAATATAAGAATACAGTCGGTTCATGCTCTCTTATGAAAATGCAACTTGTATATTCTTCTTGGCTCGTTTTACAAGGAAATATATATAGTTTTTTCCAAATTTCCTTTTCTGCTAAACTTGTTAACATTTTATAATAAAATGAGTATTGTTGCATATATCCCATATTGCTTGAAATTTTAATTATATCTTCATTATTTATAAAATTCGTAACTCTTTCTGCCAATGGTAAATCAGATAAATTAGAAATAACTGAATTAATAAGCTCATCAGTATATTCTCCATTCTCATTTGTATATCCAATATTCCTATCTGTATGTGCTATCGCATCTGCAGAAACCTCGTTTAATAAAATATATTCATCATCTGCTGTACCAAAATGTCTTGTTCGTCTACCTGTTTGTATAAATTCCAGGTCAGATTGTAAATCTAGTTTTATTCTATCTCCATTTTTGAGTGTAAGAATATTAAATACATGTTCTAATTCTTTTGGCTCATGTGTAACTGTACAATTATATCCTAATTTTTTAAAAATATATTCACATTGCCTAGCTAACGAATAACATATAATTTCTCTGTCATCCAGTCTATCTTCAACTCCAGTTCTCTTTTTAGCTAATCGATATATTTGTTTTTGTGTAGCTGTATTTCCGAAATAGTATCTTACATCAAACGTTTTATTTTTTCCTATCTCTATATAAATTTTTCTAATAAAACTTAATTCATCTAATGCTTGATATTCTGGATTTGTCTGAATTTCTTGTAATAATTCTTTTACTTTCAATATTTTAACCTTCTATCATTTTTAATATTTCTTCTTTTAATTCATTTACAATATTTTCTTGAGGAATTTTTCTAATTATTTTTCCCTTTTTAAATAGTAAACCTTCTTTTATTCCACCAGCAATACCTATATCTGCATTACTAGCCTCTCCTGGTCCATTTACTGCACATCCCATAACAGCAACAGTTATATCACTATTTATAGTTTGTAAAAATTCTTCTACTTCTTTTGCCATTGGTATTAAATCTATTTGTGTTCTACCGCAAGTAGGACATGAAATTAACGTTGGAACATTATTATACAAATTACAATCTTTCAATATTTCTTTTACAACCTTAATTTCTTCTATAGGATCATCTGATAAAGAAACTCTTATTGTATCACCTATTCCCTCTCTTAATAAAATTCCAAGCCCAATACTAGATTTTATAGTTCCACTAAATGCTGTTCCAGCTTCTGTTATTCCTAAATGTAATGGATATTTAAAAGTTTTAGCTGCCTCTTCATAGCTTTCTATACATAAATCTAAATTAGAAGCCTTTAAAGATATTGCTATGTCATAAAAATCTAAATCTTCTAATATTTGTACATGTCTTTTTGCACTTTCTACCATTGCTTTAGCTGTAGGCTTACCACCATACTTTGCTAACAAATCTTTTTCTAAAGATCCTGCATTAACTCCTACTCTTATAGGAACATTATATTCTTTACATTTATCTACAACTGCTTTTACTTTTTCTTTACCACCAATATTACCTGGATTAATTCTTACTTTATCTAATCCAGCTTCTATAGCACATATTGCAATTTTATAGTCAAAGTGAATATCTGCTACAATTGGTATATGTATTTGCTCTTTTATATCTTTAATTGCTTTTGCATCTTCCATGTCTAAGCAAGCAACACGTATTATCTCACAACCAGCTTTTTCTAGTTCTAATATTTGTTCAACTGTTGAAGCTACATCTTTTGTTTTAGTATTTGTCATAGATTGAATAATTACTTTGTTTTGACCACCTATTTGGACATTACCTACTTTTATAGATCTAGTTTCCGTTCTTTTATACATAACATCCTCCATTATTTCTTTATTAATTTAGCTATTAAAGCTTTTATCTTTATTCCTTTTTCTGAAAACATTTTTTCATGTTCTGTTTGGATGTCTTCCCAATCATTCTCAGAATGTAAATCAAAAGTTAGTTTTATAATTTCAAAACCGCTCTCTTTAAAATAGTTTATGCTAGATTCAAATAAATCATCATCATCAGTTTTAAAATGTATTTCTCCACCTACTACCAAAAATTCTTTATACTTTTCTAATTGTCTTGTATGTGTTAATCTTTTCTTTCTATGTTTTCCTCTAGGCCAAGGATTACAAAAATTAATATAAATTCTTTCTATATTATCATTATTATTCATTATTAATAAAATTCGTTCTATATCAAATCTCGTAAGAATAACATTGTCTGGCTCTTTATGGTTAGCTTCAAATTCTTGTTCTACATTTCTTTTAGCTAATCCAAGCATTGCATCTACCAAATCTATAGCAATATAATTTATATCTGGATTTTGAATAGCTATTTGAGATATAAAATTACCTTTACCACATCCAAGTTCTAAATGTATAGGATTATTTGTATTTTTAAAAGCTGTTTTCCATTTTCCTTTATAATCTTCTGGATTATCTATATAAAATTTGCAAGCTTCTAGTTCAGGTCTTGCCCATGGCTTAAATCTAATTCTCATCTTATTCCTCCAATCGGTTTTTAGAATGTTCCTCGGGATTTAGGGACGTTCCTTTTTTTCCCTATTATTTTGCATATATATTATATCTAATTAAGCACAAAAAAACAACCAAAACTTAAGTTCTAGTTGCTATTGTATAGGGGTAATCTCATATTTCATATCCTCTATTATGTCTTTCATTACAATAGGTGTAACATAATTTTCTTTTAATTTATCTATAATTGAAATTACTTCTGTTTCATTTTCTGATATATCATTTATGTTTCCTACTTCTCTTGTCATTTTTGCATCCTCATTATATTGAATTTTTACTATTTCTATACCATAATTTTTATTTTCATATGTTAAATAATACAGCAAACTTACTGGGTGTTCTACTCCTAATTCAATCATTAACTTTGGATCAAAAAAAATCCCTCCACAAAACCTTTTACTCATTTGTTAATTACCTCTTCCTTTCTTATCTTGAGTTAAAATTGTATATAATTTTAGCTTGTATATTCTACTGTATACCTTTAGCCTTATAAAAGCAAGCATTTTCGTTCGTCATTTTTTTTACTTTTTGACATTTTTCGACAAAGTAAAAACCCATAGATTAATTATATTTAAATACTTTTAATCTATGAGTTTTAATTTATATCCTATAATATTAAAATAACTTCTAATATTATACTGCTTCTGAATAATATTGAATAATTTTATTATTAATTTCGCTATCTGATGCGTTTAATATTTTATTATAATTTTTAGCTTTTTTATATATTTTTATAATTTTATTAATGCCATATATATTAATTAATGATAAAGTAATAAAATATGCATCACTAAAAGTTTTTACATTATTAATATTTAATTTTTTATATGAACAGGTTGTTTTTGCATCATTTAGACCAAAAAGATATGTTGTTATATCTAACCAATTTGGTATATCATCAAAATTATCTTCAAGGATCATATCTGCAACTGATTTTTGTGCTATTTTCATAATATCACTATATGAATGTACATTTCCAGGATTTAAAGGTGTTACTAATTTTAAGTTTCCATCTTTACCTTCTAATGATACTTCCCATTCCTCT
This sequence comes from uncultured Clostridium sp., assembly GCA_930990555.1. Taxonomy (GTDB): domain Bacteria; phylum Bacillota; class Clostridia; order TANB77; family CAG-508; genus Merdicola. The sequence continues at coordinate 93,471 of CAKNPW010000003.1, forward strand.
CTTTGCTCACCAAAAACTTCTTTATGCAATTCTTCTACACTATTATATAGGAATATTATAATCTTTCTGTCATAATTTTTTAATTTAAACAAACTTGTGATAGTTTCGTACGCAATAAGTACTTGGTTCATTAGTTCGAGCACACACGGCTCATTTTCGTCACTATATTGTATTTGAATATTACCATCATCAAATTTTTTCATTTATATAAATCACTCCTTAATTTCTTAGTACAGTTATATTATATATTATTTTATTTGTTGTGTCTACTTTTATGATACAAAATATCCAGTTCTTTATATTTTAAATAGTGATTTTAAAGAACGTCCCCAAATCCCTATACTATATTTCTATATAATTATATTCACATGCACGTAATAATCTATTATTTAAGGCCAATCCTAAACCATCTTTTTCCATACCTTCTATTATTACAATATCTACATTGTATTTATCTACTTGCCTTAATATAGAAAATATATTATGTGCCATTTCTTCTAATGAGTTACCCATCTTTATTTTATTTTTAGTATCATATCTATCAAAATTTTTATCTCTACATACTACTAATGCATTTTTGCCACTTATAAGCTCATTTATTTTATTTACCATGGATTCTTCATTTTTACTATATACCATCATGCATTTAGTATTAGGTGCATAATGCCTATATTTCATACCTGGTGATAGTACTTTTTCTTTTCCATCATATTTTCCAAGGATATTTTTATCAATTTCTACTTCTATTCCTAATTTTTCTATATCTTCTTTTGTTATTTTACCAGGTCTTAAAATCTTTACTCTATTATCTATAACTCTTACTACAGTAGATTCTAAGCCTATATCTACCATTCCATCATCTATAATAGTTGAAACCTTGCCATCAAATTCTTTTAATATATCTTCTATTTTTGTTCCACTTGGTCTACCAGATACATTAGCGCTTGGTGCTGCGATTGGAACACCTGTATATTCTATTAATTTATTTGCAATCTTGTTTGAAGGCATTCTTATTCCAACAGTATCTAGACCTGCAGTAACTGATTTTGGAATGATATTTTTAGCTTTCAATATTAATGTAAAAGGGCCTGGACAAAAAATATTAATTAATATTTTTTCTATTTCATTTGGTTCTTCTACAAGTTGTTTAATCATGTCTACATTATTTACATGTACTATTAAAGGGTTATCCCCTGCCCTTCCCTTTGCTTTAAAAATATTTTTACAAGCATTATCATTTAATGCATTTGCACCTATTCCATATACTGTTTCTGTTGGAAATATTACTAGCTCCCCATTTAGTATATCTTGTGCTGCTTCTTTTATTTTTTCTTCATTATATTCTTCTTTTAAATTTATATATTTTGTTTTCAATTTTACACCTTCTAATTATTTTTCCTACAATATTATAGTCTCTTTTTGCTTAAAAATCAAGGGATAGCTATTTTTGTAAATACATTTATTGTAGGTTTGTCAAACATATGTCACACTTTATTGATAAATATATACTTTG
>CAKNPW010000004.1 GCA_930990555.1 uncultured Clostridium sp.
AATTTCAAATAGGGACGCTGTGGCAAAAATTTCCGCAGTCCAGAACGTCCCCAAAATCCCTATAGCAATATGTAGCAAATCTCTATCCTTGCATCATGGCATTAAAAGCTATGTTAATTTTATCTTTGTTATCTTTCATTTGTACAGCAAATTCAAAAATTTGATTATACAAACTTCCTATTGATTTATCTACTTCGTCTGTTAATCGGTTTATATGATCTTCTGATGGTTTTAGCACATAATTTTCGAAATTTTTCTTTCTATTTAAATTCTTTATTAATTTATTAAAGAATTCTAAAATTTTATTTTTTTCTTTTTTTGCCACATTTACATTCTCATCTATTTTTATTTTTTCAGAAAAATCACTAATTTGGTCTATACATGCTTCTAATCTGCTATTACATTCATTCACAATAGTCTCATAATTTAATTTTTTTTGAATAGACGCATTAATTTTATTTGTATAGTAATGTATTTTTTCAGCATCATTTTCTTCTATAGCTTTTTCTAAGTTTTGTTTGTTAATACTAATATTAGTTACAACAATTATCTCTGACTGTATTGCTGAAGTTAATTCTCTTTGAATATTTATATATCTCGTACTACAAACATCAAATAACTTGTCCAATTGCTTTTTATACTGTTTTACTAAATCATCAATTTCTAATTGGTACTTTTCTAATGTGTTATAATAATTTGCTTGAATATAAAGTCTGTCTTTAAATTCTGTTAATCTTATTTCTTTGCTATTAGCTAATGAATTTTCAAATAATACTGCTAAATTAATTTGCTTTTGATTCTCTATATCCACAAGTTTTTGTAAATCTTGTTTAAAGTCCTCTTTTGTAATATTAGGCATTATCTTTCACCACCTTTATCCAAAATCTTATCTCCTGCATTTCTTCCTAAAGTATCTAATACAGGATCTGCAATCGTTTTTTGCATTGTATCTTTAGTCATTTCAATTGATGATTTAACAGAATCCATAACAGATTTATTTTTATTAAAAATACCATTATCAATAACTAAATCTTTAAACTCTTTTACAGTAATTCTAGGTGGTCCAAAAAGATACATTGTTCCAACAGTCATTCCTATACCTGCTACTTGTTTTTCTGGTTTTCTCTTTATCCCGTTCCCTAATAACCCTATAGAATTTCTTCCTATAAACGTCCTACCCTTCTCAAATCCTTTTAATAGATATTCACCTTCTACTGTTTTAGCTCCTTTTATTGCAACACTACTAACTCCCATTATATTTTCCTCCTAATACAATCTAAATACTCCTCTATATGTTCGTCTATTCTATTTTGTATTTCGGTTTCTTGTGAAATTAAAGAATTTATTTCTTGTTTTATAAAATTCGTATCTACCGAAGAAATCTCTTGTAATTTTCCTCCTAAAAATACTCCGTTCATGTTGCAACCCCCTTTTATCTTTTGTTAATTAATTTTTCCACTTCATTATATATTTTATCTTCTACATCTTTCATAACTATCTTTTTAGCATTATTGCCCATTTCTTTTAACTTTTCTTTATCACTTATAGTTTCTTCTATCATTTTATTTAGCGATTCTCCATTTATCTCATTATCATGGATTATTTTAGCAGCTCCTTCATTTACTAAAACTTTTGCATTATATTCTTGATGATTTTCTGCCGCAAATGATAATGGTACAAATATTGCTGGTCTACCTGAAATTGATACTTCTGTTATAGTCATTGCGCCACTTCTACAAACAATTAAGTCTGCTACTGCCATCGCTTTTTGCATATCATATATATATGGTACAACATTTACATTTTCTATTTGTGTTATATCTATATTCTTCTTAGCTAAATTTTCTTTTATTATATCATATTGACTTTTACCTACTGACCACAGAATTTGATAATCTTTATTTAATTTTTTTTCTATTATTTCTTCTAATGCATTATTTATAGGTCTTGCTCCCTGGCTTCCTCCAAATACTAAAATTAAAGTTTTATCTTTTTTTAAGTTGTTTTCTTTTAAAAATTCTTCTTTTTCTTGGTCTGTATATTGTATATCTTTAAATTTGGTAGGTGTACCCGTTAAAACTATATTTTTTGCATCATGAATTTTAGACCTTGCATCTTCAAATCCAATTAAAATTGTATCAACTTTTTTAGCTAGTAATTTTACTGTAATACCTGGAAAAGCATTACTTTCATGTAACATTGTAGGTATGTTTTGTTTTGAAGCTGCCAAAAGTACTGGTCCACAAATAAAGCCACCTGTTCCTATTACAATATCTGGTTTTTCCTCTTTTAGAATCTTTTTTGCTTCTCCATAGCCTTTTAAAGTTTTTAGCATTTTCTTAAAATTATCTATAGAAATTTTTCTTACAATTCCATAAGCTTCAATTGTTCTTAATTTATAACCAGCTCTTGGAACCAAGTCATTTTCTAAGCCTCTTTTTGTTCCAATAAAAATTATTTCTGCATCTTTATTTTCTTCTTTTATTTTATTTGCTATTGCAATACCTGGATTTATATGTCCTCCTGTTTGTGATGCTGCTATTATTACTTTCATATTATTATCCTCTCTATCTCATATTTAAATCTTTGAGCCTGCTCGCGATATATTAAGCAATATACCTACTGAACACAATAAGATTAATAATGAAGTTACACCATAACTAAAGAATGGTAATGGCATTCCAGTTACAGGCATAGATGATGTTACAACCGCTATATTTATTATTGCTTGTAAGCCTATTAAAGAAGTAATTCCTACTGCTACTAAGCTACCAAACATATCTGGTGCCTTCATTGCTGCAAGAACCCCTCTCCATATAAATATTCCAAATAAAGCAATAACTATTGCACAACCAACAAATCCTAACTCTTCTGCCAAAACTGCAAATATAAAATCTGTATGTGGTTCTGATATATATAAATATTTTTGTTTACTTTGACCTAATCCAACTCCAAATAAGCCACCTGAACCTATAGCATATAGACTTTGTATTACTTGCCAACCATCACCTTGTTTATCTGCCCAAGGGTTTAAAAATGATGTTATTCTTGCAATTCTGAATGCACCTTTACTAGTAAACTTTGCCATAGCATATAATCCTGCAGCTCCTGCTACTGCCACAGTGCTTCCTACAGTTGCAAAATACATTGGTCTTACACCTGCCATAAGCATCATTATTCCAACAACTAATACTATTATAATTGTAGCACTTAAATGATCTTGTATAAGAATTAATATTAATACTATTGGAATTAAATACGCTAGTGGCTTTATAAATCCGTTTTTAAAACTTTTTAGTTCATCTTTATGATCTGTTAAATAACTTGCATAAAATATAATTAAACCAATTTTTGCAAGTTCTGATGGTTGGAATTGTACACCTAAATTTATCCATCTTCTTGCCCCTCCTGCTGATACACCTATTCCTGGGATTAGTACCATTAATAATAATAATATAGATCCAATATATGCAATCTTATAAAATTTCTTCCAAAACCTATAATCAATTTTAGAAATAAATAACATGGCGATAACACCAACTATAGCAAATCCTGCTTGTTTTCTAAAGTAGGAATAACTATCATCCCCTGTTTCTGCAAGAGATGTAGGCGAACTTGCTGAAAGTACCATTATTAAACCTAGAGATAATAATAATATAACCGTTATTAATAAGATAAAATCTAGTTGATTATTTGCAAATTTTGAAAATTTTCTTACTTTTTTATTTTTAGCCATTCTTATCTCCTTTATTAGATAATATTCAATCCAACTACACAAAGGATTAATGTAATTAAACTAAATATTGTTACAATTTTATTCTCACTCCATCCAGATAATTCAAAATGATGATGAATTGGTGTCATTTTGAAAATTCTTTTTCCTGTTTTTTTATAATATGTAACTTGAATCATTACAGAAAGCGTCTCTAAAACAGGGATTAGTGCAATAACTATTAATAATAATGGCATTTTAAGAACAAGTGCCATAGCAGCAATTACACCACCTAGCATTAAAGAACCTGTATCCCCCATAAATATCTTTGCTGGATGCAAATTAAATATTAAAAATGCTAAATTACATCCACAAATTATTGTTCCAAATATAATAATTTCTTTTACATCAAAAATAACTCCTATTACTGTTAAACATGCAACTATAATTGTTGTTACACTCGTTGCTAACCCATCTATACCATCTGTTAAGTTAACAGCGTTTGTAGTAGCAAGCATTACTATAATTGCAAAAGGTATATAAATCCAGACTGGAATATTTACAAAAGTTTTTATTATTGGAATATAAATATCAGTTCCAATATTTAAAACATTTAATAAATATAATACAAAACATACAGAAATTACTAACAATCCTAACATTTTATATGTTGGTTTTAACCCATCTGTATTTTTTAATACCATTTTTTTAAAGTCATCTATAAATCCAACTATTCCAAAACCTAATGTTGCAAACAATAATGGAACTATCCTCTTTACAATATCTACTTTGTCATCCATATAATAAATTAGCATAATACCTATACTTAGCAGAGTAATTGCTACTATGGATATAATTCCTCCCATTGTTGGAGTTCCTTTTTTTACTAGATGTGACTTTGGACCTTCTGCTCGTTCTTGTTGGCTTACTTTTAATCTTCTTAATATTGGTAAAATAATTATTCCTAGTATTAGGGCTACTCCAAAGGCTACCAATAATATTTTTATCTGTAAATTCATTTAACTTCTCACCCTTACTTTTTCTTTTTTGTGCTTTTTTCTTCTTGTTTTTTCTTTAGCTCGTCAGTAATTTCTATTACTATTTTCTTCTCATTAAACTCATTTTTCTTTCCTTTTATTTCTTGGTACATTTCATGTCCTTTTCCTGCTATAACCACAATATCCAGTTTATTTGCCATCTCTATTGCAGACTTTATAGCTTCTTTTCTATCTTCTATAACTTTGTAATTTGCTTTAGTTTTCTTAATACCTTCTTCTATTTCTTTTATAATTTCTGAAGGTTCTTCGTCTCTTGGATTATCTGATGTAATAATAGTATAATCACTTATTCTTCCTGCAATCTCTCCCATTAAAGGTCTTTTATTTTTATCGCGATTACCACCACAACCAAATACGCAAATTACTCTTCCTCTTGTATATGATTTTACAGCATTTAAAATGCTCTCTAAACTTTCTGGAGAGTGAGCATAATCAATCATAATAGGAATTTCTAGTTTATTATCTATCATTTCTGATCTTCCTGGTACTCTAACTTCTACTAATCCTTCTTTTATCATATCTGCATCACATCCGAACTGTAATGCAACAGCAATAGCTGCCAAAGAATTATATACACTAAATCTTCCTGGAATGCATGCTTTTACTCTTTCATTTCTTTCTCCTATTTTCACTCTAAAATCTACATATGAATTAGTTATTGTGATATCTTTAGCTAATATTTTAGAATAATTATCTATACCATAAGTAATATATTCTGGTCCTGGTACTAATTTAGGAAGTTTTATAGCATATAAATCATCTGCATTTATATATGCTCTTTTACACATAGTAAATAATTTGCATTTTGTTTCAAAATATTCTTTCATATCTGCATGTTCTTTTTCGCTTATGTGTTCTTCTGATAAATTTGTAAAGATTCCTATATTAAAATCTGAACCATATACTCTATTTAATTTTAAACTTTGTGATGATACTTCCATAACAACAACATCACATTTTGCATCTGCCATTTTTGCAAATAATTCTTGTAATTCTAAGCTTTCTGGTGTTGTTCTTTCACTATCTCCTAAATCTTCTGCTCCAATATAGTTGTGGATTGTTCCTATTAATCCAACTTTTAATCCCTTTTTTTCTAACATAGATTTTATCATGTATGTAGTTGTTGTTTTACCTTTTGTTCCTGTTACACCTATTAATTGAAATTTTCTAGATGGATTGTCATAATAATTGCAAGCAATTTGAGCCATTGCAATTCTTGCATCTGGAACAACTAATAAAGTTGTATCATCTTTTATTTTTAATTCTTTTAAATTAGTTCCTTCTTCTACTAATACTGCTTTTGCACCCTTTTCAACAGCTTCTCCTACATAATCTGCTCCGTCTGTTTCATAACCTTTTATAGAAATAAATAAGTCCCCATTTTCTACTTTTCTTGAGTCATTTTTTACAGAATTTATTTCTATATCAATATCTCCTTTAGCTTTTATACCTTCAATACCTGCTAATATATTTTTAAGGTTCATAAATATACCTCCATTTTATACAATTTTACGAATACATTATATAGCAACTAGTTTTATATATCAATATAAACTTTTGTTTCTTTTGTTATTTTTATTCCAGGTTTTGGAATTTGTTCTTTTACATAAGTTTCATTTTCATTGATTTCTTCGGTCAAATTATTTATCTCTAGTTCTAATCCTAATTCTTTTAAAATTTCTCTTGCTTCTTTAACAGTTTTATTTCTTATTTCTGGCATTTCTACTTCTTCTTTTTCTCCCTCTTCTGTTTCTTTATCTTGCTTAAGTTCTAAATATGGTAATACTTCTCCTAATATTTGCCCTCCTACAGGTGCTGCAACACCACCTCCTTGGTGTCCCCCCTCTCCTGTTGGATTATATAAAGTAACCAAGATTACAACTTGTGGGTCAGAAATTGGTGCTACTCCCATAAATGAAGTTACATATTTATTTGTATTAACTCCATCTTCTGATGTTCCTGTTTTACCACCAACTAAATAACCTTGTACCTGGGCATTTCTTCCTGTTCCATCTTCTACTACAGATTGCATCATACTCAAAACACTATTTGCAGTTTCTTCTGATATTACTCTATCTCCTTTTTTTACTTCTACTTCTTGTTTTTCTCCCGTTTCAGAATCAACTATTTCTTTAACTACTCTAGGTTCTATATATTCTCCGCCATTAGCTATACTAGAAACTGCAGTTACCATTTGCAAAGGCGTTACCTCAAATCTTTGCCCAAAACTTATTGTAGCTAATTCTACTGGTCCAACTTTATCTTTATCTAAAAATATTCCTTTAGCTTCTCCTGGCAAGTCAATTCCTGTTTTCTTAAAAAAGCCAAATTTTTCTAAGTAATCATAATATTTATCTTTACCTATCTTTTGCCCTAATGCAATAAATACTGGATTGCATGAATTCATAAGAGCTTGCCTTAAACTCTGGGTTCCATGTGGTCTATAATATCTCCAACATTTTATTCTCACCCCTGCAATCTCTATTCCGCCACCACAATTAAATTCTCCTTCTTTATCTGTAGTTGTTATTCCCTCTTCTAATGCTGCAGAAGAAGTTATTAATTTAAAAGTTGAACCTGGTTCATATGTATCTGCTATTGCTTTATTTCTCCATTTAGCTTGTAGCTGTTTATTCTTTTCGCTACTATCCATATTTTCGCTATTTTCTAGTTCATATGGATTATTCAAATCATAGTTTGGATATGTAGCCATTGCTAAAATATCCCCATTGTTTGGATTCATAATAATTACGTTTCCACCATCTGTACATTCATTATCTATACAAGCATTTTCAAGATATTTCTCTGCAATTGATTGAATAGCTAAATCTATCGTTAAGACTAAATCTTTTCCTTTCTCTGCTGCTACGTATGTTTCTTCTAATTGCTGCATATCTCCACCTTTTGCATCTGTTAGTTTTTCTATCTGTCCACTTTTTCCTTTTAAAATATCGTCATATTTAGCTTCTATTCCATCTAACCCTTGATTGTCACTTCCACAAAATCCTATTACTTGTGATGCCAATGTGCTATATGGATAATACCTTTTTGTATCTTCATCTATATTTATTCCAGCTTCTATATTATTATCTTTCATCCATTGCCTTAGTTCATTTGTTTTATCTTTCTCTACTTTTTTAGCAATAGTTTCGATAGAACTTCTTTTTTTTACTTTTTTTAATGTTTCTTCATAATCTAATTCTAATATATCTGACAATGCTTTACTTACCAATTCTTTTTTATCTTCTGGAATATTTGTAGAATTAACAGTAACAGTTTCTACAGTACTACTTTGAGCAAGTATATTTTCTCCTGTAGCATCATATATAGTCCCTCTTTTGGAGGTTATCTTTCTATTTAATGTTTGTTGTTCATAGGCCATCTGTTTTAATTTATTGCCATCAACAAATTGAATTACAGCCAATCTTACAATCAATAATATAAGTAATATCGCAGAAACAATAATAATCCATAACATCATTTTTTTACTTTTTATGCTAGATACAATTTGCATTTTACACCTCTTATTAGTAAATTTCTTTTTACTATTCTATGTACCAATGGCTTGTTTTAATAACAGGGATTTAGGGACGTTCTTTGAAATCCCTATCTTTATATTATAAAAAATCCCCCGAAAGAAAATTTATACTTCTTTCGGGGGACTATATTTTTATAATTTCTTTTTCTATACATCTTTTTATTTGATAGCAAGTTTTTTGGTTACTTCTCTTTTCGAATTTGTTAATGTTTCATCAATATCTGTAAATACTGCTCTTATCAATTTATGTTTCCTCCTCTAAATTAGTTAATTATTATTTTAAATATAATTTAACAAACTCTAAATTTAAATTTTCTTCATCTTTTTTTGCTGTATTTATAAACTCTTCTACCATCTCTTTAGTATATTTACTACTTTTCTTTTCGTAAAATTTCTTTAGAGGTTTTTGTAAATCCATCATTACCTTTGTTGCTTTATTTACATTTTGTTCTTTCATTAATTTATCCATTTTTTCCATTTCGTGTTTAAATATTTTTTTACCTATTTTTGTATTTTTAAATTGTTCTAATGTGTTCTCAACCGTTAAATCCTTTAAATCAATATATCTTGTAGGTATTTTATGTCCTAAAATTTCTTCAAAATCAGTATCACTAACATTTTCAATATTTCCAGTCATATATACACTTGGAAATTCTTTATTTATAGTAGCTCCATCTAGTTCTATACTAGCATTTAAAACAATATCTTCAACGTTTTTTCCTACATAGATATTATATGTTCCTTTTTCTATATTCCATTTATTTTGATCTACATCATAATATGCTAATTCATCTTTACTTATTTTTACCATTACTTCTTTTTCTTCTTCTGGAGCTAATTCAACTTTCTCAAATCCTCTTAATTCTTTCTTTGCTTTAAATATTTTTGGATTTTCTTGTCCAATATATACTTGTGCAATTTCTTTTCCTGCTACTCTTCCTGTATTTCTTATTTTGAATCTTACAATGATATTTTTTTCATCTTCATCCACATTTAAATTAGAATATTCAAAAGTCGTATAACTTAACCCATATCCAAATGGGAATAAAACATTCTTATTTATTTTGTCATAATATCTATATCCCACATAAATACTTTCCTTATATTCTACACTTACTTCTGTTCCTGGATAATAATTGTAGCAAGGTGTATCCTCTAAACTTAATGGATATGTTTCTGCAAGTTTTCCACTAGGATTTACTTTTCCAGTTAAACAATTTACCATTGCTTCTGCTCCAGCTTCTCCTCCTAGGTAACCTGTAATTATTGCTTGTACATCATCTTTCCATGGCATTAAAATTGGTGAACCATTTGAAAGTACAATTACAACTTTTTTATTTACTTTGCAGATTTCTTCTATTAATTTATTTTGGTTAGATGGAATATCTAATGTAAATCTATCCATTCCTTCTGATTCAAAATTTTCTGTAAGTCCAACACATAATATCACTAATTCACTATTCTTAGCTACTTCTATAGCTTCTTCTCTTAAAGTTACATCATTTTCGCTTTCTATTCTTTCATATCCTTGTGCATAACTACATTCTATACCTTGCTCTTTTAAACAATCTAATAAATTAGTCAATTTATATGGATTTATTGTAGAACTACCTGCACCTTGATATCTTGGTCTTTTAGCCATATCTCCTATAACAGCTACTTTTTTATTTTTTATTGGCAATATATCTTCATCATTTTTTAATAAAACAATAGAATCTTCTGCTAATTTTCTTGCTATATTATGGTGTTCTTGTCTATTATATTCTTTTAAAGTTTCTCTTTCTGCACCTTTAAATGCATATTCTAAAATTCTACTAACTACTTTATTTAGATATTCTTCTGATACTTTTTTATTTTTAACTGCCTCTATTATTTCTTCTACACCATTTCCTCTGCCACCAGGCATTTCTATTTCATTACCTGCAATTAAACCAGAAACTCTATCATTTTCTGCTCCCCAATCAGTTATAACTAAACCATTAAACTCCCATTCTTTTCTTAAGATATTCATTAGCTCTTTGTTTTCGTTACAATATGTTCCATTAAGTTTATTGTATGCGCTCATAATAGACCATGGCTTTGCTTCTTTTACAATCTTTTCAAAAGCTTTTAAATAAATCTCTCTTAAAGTTCTTTCATCTACAACTGCATTTATTGTTCTTCTTCTATTTTCTTGGTTATTGGCCGCAAAGTGCTTTACACAAGCTCCTACCCCATTTGTTTGCAATCCTTTTACATATTCACTTGCTAATACTCCTGTTAAATATGGATCTTCTGAAAAATACTCAAAGTTTCTTCCGCATAATGGTGTCCTTTTTATATTTATTGCAGGTCCCAAAACAATATCTACATCCTCATAAGCTGCTTCTTCTCCTAAAGTATTTCCTAACATGTATGCAGTTTCTTTATTCCAACTATTTCCTATTGTTGATGAAGCAGGAAAACAAGTTGAAATTTCACTTTCATTAATTCCTAAATTATCTGCTTTAGTTTTTTGTACTCTTAGTCCATGTGGTCCATCTGACATTGTAATACTTGGAATATCAAGCCTTTCTATAGATTTACTATGCCAATAATCTCCTCCCACACATAAACTTGCTTTTTCTTCTAAAGTCATTTTATCTATTAATTCTTTATATTTCATAGCATCCCTCCGTGTTTTAGTTATACTAATATATCATAATTTATTCCATAATACAATTGACCAAATTGATTTTACATAATATAATATACATATTAACCCTGTTGGCAGAAAGGATGATTTGTATGACGTCAACACCTTTGTTTTCCATTATTATTCCTGTATACAATTCTGCAAAGACTATTCGGGAATGTCTGGAAAGTATCGTAATACAATCTTTCCCTGATTTCGAGGTAATCGTCGTAAATGATGGTTCTACCGATGAAACAGAGAAAATTGTAAAGAGCTTTTCAGAAAACGACACTAGAATTAAGTTATATAGCTTCCCAAACTCTGGTGTCTCAGAGACTCGTAGACGTGGTATTTCTCTTGCAACTGGAGAATACATTCTCCAAGTTGATTCAGATGATACCATCAATTCGGAGTTGTTAGATCGGCTCGCAGAAGTAATCTGTAAATTCGAATTCCCCGAAATTATCAGATATCACTGTGAACTCGTTGGCGACAATCCGAATAAAGATCATCAGCGATACAACTGTTTAGACAAATTGTATCGCATCATGTCGGGTATGGAGGCCTTAAAGTTATGGTCCAAACCTGACAAGAAGTATGCACTTTACTGGCTCTTCTGTATGAAGAAATCAGTTTTTGCCGAACTGCTCTTTCTTCCACAGTTAAGATGTCATGAAGACCTCGCACTCATTCCTATTTTGATTGCAAAAGCTACTACTGTTATTGGAATTGATTATGTTGGATATAACTATACCTATGTAAGTGAATCCAGCATTACTAACAAGACAGACATTGCATCAGAAAGGTTTCGTGCTCTGGACTTCCTTACTGCATACGATTATGCTATCGAAAACTTTTTGAAGATTGATAACATCAGTCCGAGTGATGTATCATTTTTCTTAAAAGATTTCGATGCCAGAAAGGAAGATAAGTTTAATTCGCTTTCAGCCCAGCTGAAAGAAGAATTATACGATCTCTTCCACTAACAAAATTCCCAACAACAGTGCGATGAAAACTGTACTGCTGTTGGGGTTTATTTATTATAATTTCATAATAAAGTACAAGTTCTGTCCATTCCCTCAATACTAGCTAAAAAAAATAATTCGTAATCAAATATTTAATTTTGATACACGAATTATTTTCCTGTAATTTTATCTATAATTTTTTCTAACCAACTTTTTTCTGTAGATGTTTCTGTATTGTCTGTTGAAGATTGCACATAGTCTTTTTTTGGTAAACTTATATATATCTTTTGATCATTTGTAAGCTTTTGCATTCCCAATTTACTTTTTGCTTCTTCTTCTATTTTATTTAAATTAAGATTACTCTCTATTGAAACTTGAGTTTGTTGGTTCTCCTTTTGTAATGTTGCAAGTTCTGCCTTTAATGATTTTACTTTATTAAAATCTTCTGTTATCAAGGAATTTCTATAGCTAACGACTAATAGCATAGCAAAAATCAAAGCAATATATACAACTACTTTTTTCTTTAACACAACTGTAGCTCTTTTTTGTTTTGCTCTTTCTTTTGCTTCTTGTTTTATTTTTTCTTTTAATTCTCTCTCTCTTTGCAAGTCCTGACTTTTTTTAGATGTTCTATTTGGTATAAAATCTGGTTCTAATTTTCTTGGACTTGTTTCATATTGGTATCTAGCCATTAGCCTTCACCTCCTCTTTTGTTATTTTCTTTCGAAAATTCTTAATTTAGCACTCTTGCTTCTTGAATTTTCCTCTTGTTCCTCCTTAGTAGCAATTATTGGTTTTTTATTTATAATTTTCCCATAAGATACTGCTCCACATACACAATATGGCAAATCTTTTGGACATGTACATCTTCCTTCTGCCTCTATAAATGCTTTTTTAACCGCTCTATCTTCTAAAGAATGGAATGTTATAATACATAATCTTCCACCTTTGTTTAAGCATTTTATGCATTTTAAAACAGTATCGTATAAAGGTTCTATCTCGTTATTTACCTCTATCCTGATTGCTTGAAATGTTCTTTTGGCAGGATGACCATTATTTTGCTTTGATTTAGGAATAGAATTTTCTATTATTTTTACTAATTCTGCAGTCGTTTCTATTGGCGCTTTTTTTCGCTCTATACAAATATTTTTAGCTATATTTCTAGAGAATCTCTCTTCTCCATATTCATATATAATATTTGCTAATTTTTCTTCTGGATAATTATTAACCACATCTCTTGCGGTTAGTTCTTGTGTTTTATCCATCCTCATATCTAATATATTCTCTCCTAAATAGCTAAATCCTCTATTTCGTTCATCTAATTGATATGAAGAAACACCTAAATCCAGTAATATTCCATCTACAGCTTCTATTCCGCAAGTCTTGTATTATTATATCTATATCATCATGATTCCCATGTATATATTTAACATTTTTAAATTCTTTTAAATTTTCCTTTGCTGCTGATAAAGCTTCTAAGTCTCTATCTATTCCAATTAATAGCCCTTTACTTGATAATCTTTTGGCAATCTCTTTACTGTGCCCAGCACCTCCTAAGGTGCCATCTATATAAACTCCATCTTGTTTTATATTTAATCCATTTATACATTCATCAAGTAAAACTGGTTTATGTTTAAATTCCAATACATACCCTCCATTTATCATTTTTTTGAATAGCACAAACAGTTGGAAGTTTTTGGTTTCCAACTGTTTAGTAGCTATTCTTCTTTTGTCTCTAGCGGTTTCGTCATTTGTATTTCATTCCCTTTTTCGTGGTATATATTAGCTATTTACATTTGTAATTTAAATATTTTTTCTTAAGTACATAGATAAATATAATTAGTTTCTTAAGATTTTATCTTTTGTATATTAAAATTCCTCTTTAGTATAGCCCTCTTCTTATCAAGTTTTTCTTGATTTCTCTTTAGTAAATGTTTACAAAACTTCTTTTGTAACTTTTTCTTCATTAGTAAATTTTAAATTTTTCTTTTGTATAAAATTTATATAAACTTTTTCAAGTTATATACCTAACATTGTCATATTTTCTGCAATATCATCTGCAGATATATTTTCTTCACTGTTGTATTCTTCCCATTTGTTTTTATTCCATATTTCTATTCTTGTCCCAACACCAATTATAACTACTTCTTTTTCTAGTGTTGCAACATTTCTTAGATTGCTAGATATTAAAAACCTTCCTTGTTTATCTATTTCGCATTCCATTGCTCCAGATAAGAAAAATCTTACGAAATCTCTAGCATTTTTATTGGTAAGTGGAAGTGTTTTTAATTTGGTTTCGAAGTTTTCCCATTCGTTTTGTGAAAATCCAAATAGACACCCATCTAAGCCTTTAGTGATTATGAACTTTTCGCCCATATCTTCTCTTAGTTTTGCTGGCATTATTAATCTGCCTTTGGCATCTAAAGAATGTTCATATTGGCCGAATTAGCACTTCGTTTCACCTCAATTCATTTTTTACCACTTTGTACCACTTCTCTCCACCTGGATAAATTTTAATACAACATTTATTAAATTGCAAGTACTTTTTAGACTTTTTTTAATTTTTTTTATTTCTTAATATTATATTAATTTTTTTATTATTGTTTTACAATAATTGTCTTTTACTATATAATATATTTGGTGATACGTATGAAAAAGTTTTTATTAATTTTGCTTTTTATTATATTACTAATTGTCGCTTCGCTTGGAATATATGGGTATTCTATATATAGCCAAGCAATAAAAAAAGAGCCTTTAATTAGTAAAATAGAGCAAATTCAAAGTGATAAAAATTATGTGAAATATGAAGACTTACCACAGGATTATTTGAACGCTGTAGTCTCTGTAGAAGATAGACGTTTTTATGACCATGGAGCAATAGATTTACGTTCAATAGCTAGAGCTATATATGTTAATGTTACAAATTTTGATTTACGTGAAGGTGGTAGTACTATTACACAACAACTTGCTAAAAACATTTATTTTATAGATATGAACCCATTTCCTAGAAAACTTGCAGAAATATTTATGGCATTTGCTATCGAAGATAATTATTCTAAAGAAGAAATTTTAGAATTATATGTAAATACATCTTATTTTGGTGATGGATATTATGGAATTAAAGAAGCTTGTAATGGCTATTTAGATAAAGAACCTAGTGAAATGAACTTAAATGAATGTACCATGATGGCTGGAATTCCTAATGCTCCTTCAGTATATGCTCCAACCAAGAATCCAGATCTAACTAAAAGTAGACAAGAGCATGTATTAGAAACAATGGTTGTAAACGGATATATATCACAAGAAGAAGCAGATAAAATTATTAATGCTAATACATAAAGCAAAACGCATCATAAGTTAGCTAAAAGCTTTTATGATGCGTTATTTTTATTGCATAGAAAAAATCGTCAGATTTTTCTGAAGCAACAAGGTTAAGTTACCTATGGCCGTGCGATTGCGAAGCAATTTGCACATGTGACGAAGCCACTTTTCTTATTATTTAAATTCTATAAATTTATATACTGCTTCTGCAAAACCGCCATTTTGTGCAGTGGTAGTTGTTGTATAATTAGCAACTTCTTTTACTTCGTCATATGCATTTGCAACAGCAATACCAACTCCAGAATCTTTTATCATTTCTAAATCATTTAAATTATCCCCTATCGCCAGCACTTCACTTTTATCTATTTTTAAATAATTTTCTAATACTTCAAGTGCTTGTTCTTTATTAATTCCTGCTGGCATAATATCTAAATACTCATATTCTTTTCCTATAATTTCATCTCTATATTTATCAACTTTTCTTATTAAATTAACTTGTAAATTTTTATTTTTAGCAAACTCTTTTTTTAAACTTGCTAAATCTTTTTCTGCAGAAATTACTAGTTTTAATATTTCTGGATTTTCTTTTTCTACATATTCTTGTATATCTGTTACAATTTTAAATTCTAAATCTATATTTTTATCATTTTTAGTTAATTCAAAATTTCTTAAATCCATATATAATAGTTTTTCTGTTATTACTTCTTTATTAGTATATAAGTGTACATGTAACTTTAACTTTTTTGCTGTATTTATGCAAAAAAGCACATCTTCGTTTCTTAATAATTTTCTATAAATTTCTTCACCAGTTTCTAAGTTTATTATCTGATTTCCATTTCCAAATATTCCATAGCCAGTACCTATATCTTCACATATATTTTTAAATAAGGAATATGTTTTTCCTGTACATATTGTAAAATTTATATTTGAATTATTAATATCATTTATTGCTTTTAAGTTAGTTTCTGGTATTACATTTCCTTTTTCGAACATTGTTCCATCTAAATCACTTGCTATAAGTTTAATCATTGCTACATCATCCCCATGTACTAAACTTTTTACATTATATCTAAAGACAAAAGTTTAGTAAAGCATATTCTTATTTTAAAAATATATATTATTTAACATATTATTTTTTAATATCCATAATTTTTTAGATAAATCTACGTAATATTTATGTGGATTTTCTATACGTTTAACTTCATCCCACATACTCTCTAATTCTTTTTTAGAATATTTAGCAATTTCTTTTAGTTCTGGATTTTTATATATTAATTTTCCGTTCTTCAAATATTTTTTCTTGAAGTAGTCTTATGGAGTAATCTTTTAATACCTTCTTTTTCCATGGATTTTGAGGATCAAAAATCATATACTCTCTTTCGTCTATAATTTCATCTGCTAATGTAATTACATCTGCTATTGCTTTTTTAGTTTCATTATCATAAAAACGATATACTTTTTTAAAGCTTGGGTTTGTAACCTTTGCAGTGTTTTCACTTACTTTAATTTTTGGTACTATTTTTTTATCTTTTTCTAATGCAACTAATTTGTATACGCCTCCAAAAACTGGCTCACTTTTAGCTGTAATTAAATTTTCCCCTACTCCAAATAAATCAATTTTAGCGTCTTGTTCTACTAATGATTTTATTAAATATTCATCAAGTGAATTTGTAGCACATATTTGGCAATCTTCATATCCTGCTTCATCTAATATTTTTCTAACCTTTTTAGACAAATATGCTAAATCGCCACTATCTAGTCTAACTGCTTTTGGTCTATATCCTTTAGGTTTTAGAACTTCATTAAATACTTTAATTGCATTTGGAAGTCCAGATTCAATTGTATTGTATGTGTCTATTAAAAATGTACAATCATCTGGATATAGCTCTGCATATGCTTTAAAAGCTTCATATTCTGAGTCAAAACTTTGAATCCAGCTATGTGCCATTGTTCCACTTGCTGGTACATTGAATTCCTTTGCAGATAATGTACATGATGTTCCTACTGCTCCTCCTATGATTGCTGCTCTTGCACCTTCTACCGCTGCATTAATACCATGTGCTCTTCTTGCACCAAATTCCATAACAGGTCTTCCCTGTGCTTCTCTTACAATTCTACTTGTTTTTGTTGCAATCAAAGATTGATGATTAGTTGTAAGTAATAGCATTGTTTCTAATAATTGTGCTTGTATTATTGGTGCTTTTACTGTTATTAGTGGTTCATTTGGAAATACTACTGTTCCCTCTGGTATTGCCCATATATCTCCTGTAAATCTAAAATTTTCTAGGTAATTTAAAAATTCTTCTGAAAATTTATTTTGTTTTCTTAGGTAGCTTATATCTTCTTCATCAAACGATAAATTTCTTATGTAATTAATTATTTGCTCTAGTCCAGCTACTATTGCATATCCACCTTCATCTGGTACTTTTCTGAAAAATACATCAAAATACGCTATTCTGTCTTCCATATTCTTGTTAAAATATCCATTTGCCATTGTGTACTCATAAAAGTCTGCTACTAATTCTAATTTTTGATTATTCATACCAATTCCTCCTATTTTTGGTACTTATTAACTTTTTGATAATAACATTATATGTATATCATTTCCTTTTGTCAATAGATTTCGCGAATAAATATTATCTTTTTGATAATAAGTAGTTTAAGGACTTTTTACTTCTTTAATTTTTCCCATTTTTTAGCTGATTTAAACTAATAAATTACTGGCTGCTCCTACCTATATTTTGGTATTTTTAAGACAAGTAAAGAGGGAGTCAGCAATGCTAACTCCCTCTCCCCGTCTAAAAATCTTATATTAAAATATATGTGGCTGCCAATTTTTATTAAAGCAATATAATTTTGAAGGTCTATGTCCTGCATTTTCTTCATATTCATCTGTTTCTATAACCATATCTGCAATCTTCCTTCTAAAATTAGCTTTTAATAATGGCTTGTCTAACAATATTTCATATACCTGTTGTAACTTAGTTAATGTAAATTTTTCTGGCATTAAGTTAAATGCAATTGTTGTATATTCAACTTTATTCTTTAATCTTTCAATTGCATAAATAAGCATTTTGGCATGGTCAAAAGCAAGTTCAGATTCTAATATTTGTGTATATATAATTTGGTTTCCATCAACTAATTCTTTAACTACTTTTACTTTATTTTTTACAGTTTCTGTCTTGCTTTCTAATAAGATTTCTATCTCTTCTTCTTTTTTATATCCATGTTTATTTTCTGTCATTTTCTCTTTAAGAGAATTTAATGTAACAGTAAACCAATTTGCATCTTGTGTACTTCCTCCAGATTTAATGCAAACTTTTTCACTATCTACAAGCCCCATATATGATGTACTAATTATTCTAGTTCTTGGATCACGATTTGGGTCTCCCCATGAATATAATTGTTCTAAATATATATCTTGCATATTTGTTTTAGCCTTTAAACTTCTTTGTACAGCTTCCTCAAATCTTTCTTCTTTTCTTACAAATGTTCCAGGCAATGACCATTTACCCATATATGGATGTTCTGCCCTTTTAACTAATAAGACTTGTAATTTCTTTTCTGGTAATTTTCTATAATTATCTGTTTCTACATCACGTATTGTAAATATTATAGAATCAACAGTTACAGATGGTTTAAAAAATTGATTTGAATCATAATTTTTTAAAAATTCTTCCTCTGTCATTTATATCTCTCCTTATCTCTTAATATCATTATAATACTATGATAGGTTGTTTTTGTCAATCGGGACTTTGAGATGTTCGGGATTTTTGGCATCCCTCAGGAATTTTGGGACATTCCTTTTTTCCCTTTTAGGGATTTGGGGACGTTCTTTAAATCCCTACAAAAAGAGAACGGAGCATGCTTTATTTAGCATGCTCCTAAAAAAATAGCTACTATTGATATCGCTGTCCACACATATGACAACACGTATCTTATATTAAAGTTTATACTTGCAAAGCCCATCCGTATTTTTTTATATCTCCTACCTCTCTTTTCTTTTTTTCTAAATTACATTAAACTCCTTTTATTGATTTAAGTCAATCTAGGTGCTACTTTCAAGCTTCATATCTCCGTCTTTTATCAAACCCTTTTTTCTCATAACATAACTTGTAACCCAAGCTATAACACCAGGTAATATAAAATGTAGTAATATAATTTTTATTATTAATACCACTCCATTTTCACTTCCACTCATATCTTGCCAGGTCATTAGTTGACCAACCAAACCTGCTGTTCCCATTCCTGCTCCAGAAGCATTATTTGTCATATGTAATACCACAGTCGAAATTGGTCCTAAAATTGCACTGGCAATAATCGCAGGAAGCCAGATAATTGGCTTTTTCATAATATTTGGAACTTGCAACATTGATGTTCCCAATCCTTGCGAAATAAGTCCAGAAATTCCATTTTCTTTAAAGCTTGCAACTGCAAATCCAACCATATTAGCACAGCAACCAACTGTAGCTGCTCCACCTGCTAATCCACTTAAATTTAATATGATAGCCAGTGCTGCAGAACTTATTGGTAGAGTTAATATCATTCCCATCAGAACAGATACTAATATTCCCATTATAACTGGTTGTTTATCCACTGCCCAATTAATAAGTTCTCCTAATGCTAGCATAAAATTTGAAATTGGAGGACCCACTAATAATCCAACAGCTCCACCTATCATTATTGTAAAAATAGGAACTAAAATAATATCCAATTTAGTTTTACCTTGTATCCATCTACCACAAATAATTCCTATAAAACTTGCTATAAATGCTCCAAGTGGCTCTCCAGGTCCATTTAAAATAATAGTTCCATCTACTAAGACAGAACCTTGTAATATCTTACTTGCAAAAGCACCTATTAACCCTGCAATTGCTGCAGAGATTGTAACAAAAGGTGTTTCCTTATATTTTACTGCTACTCCAACTCCAATACCTGCACCAGTTAAGCTTGCAGCTATTTTTCCAATTACTACAATTAAATTTCCTATATTTCCACCAATTAATTTTCCTAGTTGCTCTATTATCAAACCAATAATTAAGGTAGAAAATAAGCCCCAAGCCATTCCTGTTAATCCATCTATAAACACATATGAAAAAACTTTTTTTATTTTGGTTTTAATATCATCCTTCATAAAAATCTCCCCTTATTATTTCAATTCATTCAAATAATTTTTTCTTTCAAAATCATATGTTGGGATTTTTTCTCTTTTATGTTTAGAATTCATATATCGTTTTTCTATTTTTTTCATTTTCTCTTCATTCGTTTTTCCTGTTTCTACATATTCTGCAACTTCCTTATATGTTATTCCCATTTTTTCTTCGTCATTTTTATCGCTTAATCCATCACTTGGTGCCTTTTTTATAATTTTTTCAGGTACTCCTAATATTTCTCCTATCTTTAAAACCTCATCAACTGTAAAATTTGCAATCGGATTAAAATCACTTGCACCATCTCCCCATTTTGTTGTATATCCAACCATTGCTTCACACAAATTTCCTGTTCCCATAACTAGATAATTATAATTTTGTGCAATCGCATATAGTGTAGTCATTCTAAGTCTTGGTTTAATATTTATTTTTGCTTCTTCTGCCAATTCTTCACCTATTTTTGTATTTAGCTCTTTTTCTAATTTTTCATATGTATCTGTTAAATTAATTTCTAAAATTTTTACACCAAAATTTTGTGCAACTAGTTTTGCATCTTCTAAATCTCTTTCTTTTGACTGACATGGCATTCCAACAGTTAAAACTTTTTCTGTCCCTAGTGCAAGGCTTGCAAGTGCTATAACTGTAGCACTATCTTTACCTCCACTATTTCCAATTACCACTCCTTTGGCTCCTACTTTATTTACATAGTCCTGTATCCACAAAACTATTTTATCTATGTGTTCCCTTAATTCCATTTCACTTAACATATATCTTCCTCCTTTATTTTGAACTTTTAGCACCGTTCCTAAAGTTCTCATTTAAATAAATTATTTACTTTTATATATGAATATACTTCATCTGGTGTAAAGTAACGTATACTTTTTCCTTCTTTAATCTTTTCTCTTACAAATGATGAACTTAAGCCACTTCTAACATTATTTTTTACTTTTATAAATGATTTTTCATTTTCTTTTAAAAATCTATCATTATTTATTATATCTTCTAAGCAATCTTCATCTCTTTCTAACACTAGTACTTTAAATTTTTTTACTAATTCATCCGCTTTTTCCCAAGTATTTAATTCTCTTAAATTGTCACTTCCTGTTGTAAACCAAATCGTTTTGTTAGGATACATCTTTTGAATTTCTTCTAAAGTTTCTATAGTATATAATTGTCTTTTGTTTCTTAATTCTATATCTGATACTTCGAATTTATCGTTTTTATCACAAACGCATTTTAGCATTTCATACCTATATTTATTTTCTAGCAAATCTTTCTTTTGATATTTTTGATTTACTGGTACAAAAATTATCTTTTCTACATTTTCGTATTCAGATACAATTTGTTCTGCTAATGAAAAATGTGAATTTAGTGGTGGATTAAAAGATCCTCCAAACACTACTATTATCTTATCATTTTCCATAGGCTCTCTCTCCTTTATTTGATATTATCAAAAAGTTAATAAGTTGCATTTGTTATTATTGTATTGATACTATGTCTTTTTGTCAACCTTTTATTATTATTTTTAAATAATATTTTTTTATTCATTAAATAAATCACTTTTAACGCAAAAAACTGTAGAAGTTTTTTTCTCTTCTACAGTTTATATTTACAAGCAAAAAGGGATTTTGAGGAACGTCCCCAAATCCCTGTGGGACGTCCCAAATCCCGAGGAACATTCCCGAAAAAAATCTAATTTATTTTTTTAATTTCTTCTTTTACTTTATTACCATCTTTTACTAATACCGTACTTGTTGGATATGCTAAATCCACACCTTCTTTTTCTAGTATTTCTAATATATTTTTATTAATGTGTTCTTTAGCATTTAAATAACTGCCATAATCAACAGAATTTGTAAAAACATATATCATTATAGAAACACCATCTGGATCTATTTCGTCAAATTTTACATATGTATCATCATTTATTACATTTGGATGATTTATAAGCATAAAATATATTTTACTAGTAATTCTTTGTATTACATCTACTGGTGTATCTAATGGAAGTTTTAAATCCAATTTATATTTTCTTTTTTCCATCTTACTCCAGTTTATAACAGCTTCATTTGATAATACTCCATTTGGTATATTTACTAACGAATTATCAAATGTTCTTATCCCAGTACTTCTAAAAGATATATCTTCTACTATACCTTCGTAATTTGGTGTTTGTACCCAATCACCTATAACAAATGGTTTATCTATTAATATCATAACTCCACCAAATAAGTTCTTAGCTGTATCTTGTGCTGCTAATGTAAGTACAACACTTCCTATTCCTAAACCAGCAAGTATTGTATTTAAGTTAATTCCTAATAATGCAATAACTGCTAAAACTGCAATTATATATATAACACATCTTATAATTTTATATATAAAATTTATTCTATTATCATCAGCATCTGTCATAAATTTTCTTTGTAATTTTCTCATTGTTTTCGAATCTGTTGTAAAACAGGCTGCTAATGCTTTTGCAAATAAAATTACGCAAATAATCTTAAATGTTAATTCGATTATATCCATTGCCTTTCCTTGTATTTGCAAAACTCTTGTTGCTAAAAATATTCCTAAAACTATAAAAAATATTTTTAGTGACTTATAAAAAGGCATTTTCTTTATTCGTTCTTTATCGGTTTTCTTTCTTTTAAAAATTCTTATTAAAATATAAGATAAACCCGAACTAAATATATAGAAAAATATTATAATTGCAATGGCTATTAAAATATCTATTACTTGTTTTAAATCAATTGTTTTAAAATAATTAATTACATCCATTAGTTTATCCATAGGCTATTCTCCCTTGTTTAATTACAATTCTTTTTTCGCATGTTCAAATCTTTCTTTTATTCTATCTTTTCCCATTATTTCCATTATTTCATACATATCTGGTGTATTTGATCTTCCAGTTAAAGCTATTCTTAGCACTGTACTTACATCTCCAACATGTGCTTCGTATTTATCTGGATTTGCTTTAAACTCTTTTACTTCGCTTGCATATCCTAATTTTCCTGCTAATTCTTTTATTTTGTTAAACCATTCTTGTTTATCATCATTTTCATCAAAATAATTATTTATATATTCATCTAATATTGTTTTTATTTTATCACTATCTGAAATTTTTTGGTATTCATAATTTACATTTTGTGCATAAAATTTTTCATCATACATATATGAAATTTCATTTTTTACATCTGACCATTTAGCAATATCTTTACGAGGTTTCTTAGTTCCTCTTTCTATTCCAAATATTTTTAAAGCATATTCTTTATCTGCTTTTAGCATTTCTGCTAATTCTGCATCATATTTTTCTGCCCATTTTAATGATTCATTATATACTTTTTCTGTATCAAATCTAGAAATAACTGATTTTGAAACATCAAGTAATTTAACCATATCAAATAGAGCTCCACTTACACTCATTTTATTTAATTGTAATTCGAAATGTTCCATATCTTCTGTTGGATTTTGTCTTCTCCAATTTTCGAAATTTGAATTTGCAATATTTAATAAATATTCTTTTACAGCTTCTGCTGGTATACCTTGTTCTGCATAATAGCTTACTGCCGCTTCTGGATCTTTTCTTTTACTTAGTTTTCTCTTGTTTCCATTATCATTTTTCATAATTGGTGAAATGTGAACATATTTTGGTGCTTTAAATCCAATTTCTTGGAATAATTGTAAATGTAATGGAACAGATGAAAGCCATTCATCACTTCTAATTACATGTGTTGTTCCCATTAAGTGGTCATCTACAATATGTGCAAAATGATATGTAGGAAGACCATCAGCTTTAATAATTACTATATCTTGATCATTTTCTGGAAAAGTAACATTTCCTTTTATTACATCATGATGTTTTATCTTTCTATCTTCTCTTCCTGGTGATTTAAATCTAATAATATATTTTTCTCCTGCTTTTATTTTTTCTGCCATTTCTTCTATGCTTAAATTTCTGCATTTTGCCCACACACCATAATAACCTGGTCTTACTTTTGCAGCTTCTTGTTTTTTTCTTATTTCGTCAACTTCTTCAGCAGAACAGAAACATGGATATGCTTTTCCCATTTCTATCATGTATTTAGCATATGATCTATAAATATCTCCTCTTAAAGATTGTTTATATGGACCATAATTACCTTTTTCTTCTGTTTCATTTATCATTCCTTCGTCTTCTTCTATACCAAAATCTTTTAAAGAATTAACGATATCTGTAATACCATTTTCTACTTCTCTTTTTTGATCTGTATCTTCTATTCTTAAGAAAAATACTCCTTCTGTTTGCGTTGCAACTTTTCTTGCAACTAAAGCTTGGTATAGTCCGCCAATATGTACAAATCCTGTTGGACTTGGTGCAAATCTACTAACTATAGCACCTTCTTTTAGATTTCTTCTTGGATATTTTTCTTCATAATATTCTATTGGTTTTACATCTGGAAATATTAAGTTTGCTAAATCTTTATAGTCCATTAATTCTCTCTCCTTTATCGGGATTTTGGGACGTTCCTATAATCCCTTTTTAATTTTAATATTTAAATTATTTTTGAACTTTTAGCTCCGTCCCTAAAGTTCAAAATCTTTTTTATTATACAATATAATTGCCTTTATATCAAGAGCCAAACTTTGTTTTTTGTTGACATAAACGTGCTTCTGCTATATAATTTTATATGTAACTTTATTGATGGAACATGAATTGCAGAAGCTAATTTCTGTAATTATATATGTTCTTGTCTCAAGCCAAATGGCAGGAGGATTTATTTTATGCTAAAATTATCTGGAATTCAATTTAAAAATTCCGAAACAGGAGAATTTATTACAATTTCTCTTGAAACTGGGAGAGTAACAGTAGATTCTGGGCGTGAACCTACTTCTGAAGAATTTGTTGATGCAAGTTTTCGTGGTGGAATCGTTTTTGGCGGAGGCATTCCTCGTTTGTTGGAAATGTTTCCGGATGCTGTTGTTACACCAGTAACTGAAAAAACTAAAAAGGAATAATTTTTATATTTTTAGTTTTATGGAAAATTTGATAATGAGGATGAGATGTTTCGCTACATCTCATCCTCATTAATATTATATAGTTTAGAAATCTAGAGAATTTTGCACTTTCTTCCTATTACTTGGAGCTCGTTTTTCCGAATGGCCTTAGCACAAACAGAGGGTCATCTGCCCATCTTTCTTTTATTCTTTTGCAAATCGCATGTTTACTTAGTTTGATTTGCGAAAAAAACTGAAATGTAGTATAATTAAAAGTGATAGTTATTGAAAAAAGAGATGCCAGTATTTGGCAGAAGGAGGACACTATGGAAATTAAAAACGTGACTATAATTTGGAATGGAACATTGAGAAAATTCGAAAATGTAACAGATATTGAAATAGGTAGAGGATTCATATTTTTCACAGATGGAAAAATACGTCGATACTTTTCTGACGTTTCCTACGAAATCGAGTCTTACTATCCTGGTGATCCAGGTGAATAAACCAAAAGGAGTCCAAGCACTTGCTTGGCTCCTTTTTTGCAGTATGTTCAATAGGTCTCCAAAATGTAATAAATACAAAATACCAAGCCATTAAAAGCTTGATAATAATGCATAAGCACATAAATAGGGATTTTAAGGAACGTCCCCATAATCCCTATTAGGCTTTTATTATACTTCCATGATAATTGGTAAAATCAATTTATCGTTTTTCATTAATCTCACGTATTTATTGAAACTTCTCATTTTCGTTGATTTATCAATGTTTTCTCAAGTTTTAAAAACTCAATGCGACTTATTGAGTTTTATTTGGTTAATAACATGTTAATAACAAATTATAAAATCGCATTAAACAACTTCACTCTTATTTTATGGTATATTTTAATAAAAGTTTTTCTAAATATATGTATAAATATTTTTTCAAAAAATTAAAAAATATTCAAAAAAAAGTGCTTTCCTATCTAGCACATAGAAAAGCACAAAACACTAGAAAAAAAGAAGTTAAAGCGATGTTTGATATGCTAAACAATCTTTAATCTAGGCAAGAGAGGAGCAATCCTCTCTGCATATTAATTATAATATATTTTATTTTAAAATTCAAGGAGTTTAAATATGAAAGATAAATATGCCAATCAAAAAAAATATATGAAAGAAAATTTAGTAAAATTAGGTATTGATGTAAAACCAGAAATTAGAGAAGAGTTTAGAAAATGTTGTGAATTAAATAATACTTTGCCTTCACGTGTTCTTAAAGAATTTGTAAATAAATATATAGAAGAAACGCAAAAAAGAGGCAATAGAAATTAATCTACTGCCTCTTCTCTATTTTTTTCTTAATATTAAATTATTTAAGATATGTAGAGCCTTGATATTTTGCTGCAATCCAGCCGCTAGGTATTCTAACCCAAATATCTCCATTTAAGTTTTTAACTTCTTGAACTGTTACTCTAGTTCTTTCTTTTAAAGTTGCATTTTCTTGATTTAATGCATTCTTTTGTCCATCTGCTGTTAATTCGCTTCTTAATTTACGTCTTGCATCTGTTCCAGCTCCGTCTCTTACTTTTACATTAGTAGTTAATGTATATGTAGTTCCAACTTTGTAGTCTCCTGTATTTAAGCCTAAAGCTTCATGATTTTTTGGTCTTAAAACACAAACATATCCAGAAAAAGGTGTATCTCTGTAACCAACAGCTAATTTTTTTACACCATTTTGGTCATACCATTTTCCATTTACATCTATTAAGCCTATATGTCCATATCCTCCACCATAATTTGAGCCATATACTAATACATCTCCTGGTTGAGGTTTTGTATTATTAGCTAATTTAGTAAAATAATCTTTTGGATAATTTGTAGCCCAGTCTTTTGCGTTTCCATATGCTTTAAATGTTTTTCCAAATACTTTATATAAGTATTGCTGTATTAAAGAAACACATTGCCCTTTATACTTATTGTTTGGTTCTGGATTAGCTACGCTTCCTTGTGCTAGTCCCCAGCTTCCAAAATCTGCCAAATTCATATGCTATTCCTCCTTTTGTCCAATTTT
This sequence comes from uncultured Clostridium sp., assembly GCA_930990555.1. Taxonomy (GTDB): domain Bacteria; phylum Bacillota; class Clostridia; order TANB77; family CAG-508; genus Merdicola. The sequence continues at coordinate 27,418 of CAKNPW010000004.1, forward strand.
CTTTAAATCTGCTATACCTCCAGCAGACATAGTTCCAAAAATACAAGTAACTATTGTTTCTAACACGCTCATGTCTTGTACGTGGAAACAAATACATACAATACTTGCTACTATTGCAATTATTATGTTTTGTAAAGGTATCCACTTATTGTCTATACTTGTTAATTTAGTTATTTGTCCTGCTACTAATGTTAATGCTGTTATTATTAATGCTACTGTTATTTCCATACTTTTTTCACTTCCTTTCTTCTAATAATTTATCTATTTTGTTATCTGTTTTTTCCATCTGTTGTTTCAATAAATCTAAAGAAACAGACGTATTTTCATTTGTTTTCTTTATTTCTTCTAAGCATTGTGCATTTTGTTCTATTGTATCTGCAATTTTCTTCTTGTTAGAAATCCAATCCCATATGAACAACCCTACGATAATTGCTGAAACAGTATAATTTCCAACTATATTAAGAATTTCTTCCATCTTTTTGCACCTCGTTAACTTTTTCTTCTATTTGTAAAATTCGGTTTTCAACTTGTAACCACCTATCGTTTCCACTTTCTTTTCTTCTATTGTAATCAATTTCTTGCCTTACACTAACAAACAAATTTCCAAGCAATAATATAAAAACTATAATTGCTAAAGTTATAATTATTTTTATATTTTTACTATTCATATCTTTCTCCTATATAAATAAATTAAAGAACATTAACAGCATTAAGCTTATTAATGTTCTTTTTATAATTCTAAATATTTTCATATTTCTATTCCTCTACAAATAAATACGGATAAATTATACTCGTTTTATCAACATACGTTACTATAAAATCACTTTCATTTGCATTTTCATCTGGTTTAATATATATTTGTTTCCAATTTTGATTTATTTGTGTTTTATTTTTACTAAAGAAAGTTATAGAACTAATAAAATAGTCATTTTGTGTTTTTCCGAATGTTGCTAATTTTCCATTGCAATTAACAAAATTATCTTCCAAATCAAACTGTACATTTATTGCAAAAGCTTTACAATTTAACATATCTCCATACTCTTCTTTTTCAATTGATATATCGTTTGGGATATCTACATATAGTATTTTATTGAATAAGTTATCTCCCTTTTCAATATTACGTTTATTTATTTTTTGTATAATAACAGCACTTCCATCGGTTGTTTGAGTTACTGTTTCTCCAACATTTCCATCTAAATCTGCGTATCCATATATTTTAAATTCTATATTTCCATCTTGCATGTCTTCTGTAATCTTTATCTCTCCTGCATATGTCGTCGAAGTATCCGCATTAACGTTTATAAAAACCCTAGCTTGTACTCCTGCTATTGTCATTTCTGGTGCTTTACCAATTTTATTTGATGGTAAATTCACTCTAGCATATACCCATATAGTATCTCCAACTTTTGCAGGGTCATTTTGTGGTCTTGAATTATTTTGAATACGTACAAAAGTTAAAGTTGGTGGCTCTGCTTTTCTGTATACAATTTTATTATTTATTTTTGCTTCTACTACTGTTCTGCCATTAATTCGCATATCTTTTATTCTAATTTGAGATGCCATCATAGACACCTCTTTTCTCTAGAACTAGATGTGTGTGTGTGTGTGTGTGTGTACAGCGCCAAGGCTTACATGACTTGCTATCATATTTTTTCTCCTTATTTTTTGTATTCTATTTTATCTGCAAAAAAACCGATTTTATTAAATAAGTCTTCGATTTCATGATCTTCCATGGTTCTAGCTAATTCAGTTACATCAACCAGCATAGGCTCTTTCATATAACCTTTGCCGTTTTTATCAGAAAAACTAGCAACCATGTTGTAGAACAATCTGTATTGTGTTGTTATATCTCTAAAAATATGTGCTATAGTTATTTCGTTAGGACCATTTTGTCCAAAACTATCAGTTAAATTCGGTGAATTTAATTGCTGTTGCCATTGATAAAAAACATCTTCGCTACCTTTAAAAGTAACTCTTCCATAGTAACTATGACCTTCTATTAGTTCTTTTGTAAATTGAACAATCATAGAAGTTCTAGTGTTGCTCATATCCATCTTGATCCATGAAACGTATCCATCTTCAATTTCATCTTGTACAACCATATTTACAAATTTCTTAAAACCTTCTGTTCCAAATCTAAAATCAGCATTATAAATAATGTTTTCTAAAATCAAAGGTTTATTTTTTTTGTAAACAATTCGATTATTTAATTTAGCTTCTTCTATTTCTTTATTATTTACTTTCATATCTTTAACTTTCACTATTCTTCCACCTTTAAATATAAGACACCTGTTTCTTCTATTTCTGGATATTCTGTAACTATTTTTATTTCTCGTATCTCTGTTGCTAAAACCACTCGCTGTTTTAGTTTTCCATCATAATGTGCTAATCCATTTTTATCTAAAAAATCGTTTTCTGCCATTTTATCAACTCCTAGCTAGCAACAATTTTGTCTATTTCTGAATTTTCAATCGGTTTAAGCTCTTCTTTTGAATAATATCCACTCAAATCAACATCTGCTCCTAAATCATCCCATGCTGTTCCATTCCAAGCAACATTCATACCTGTATCTTGCAAGTTATATGTGTCGCCTATTTCGGCAGAAGCAGGCAATGCTTCTTTATTAGCTACTGTTCCTTTGTATCTATAAACAGTTGACACCTTGTTATTGACATATTCTTCTGTTGCTAATCCTTCTTTAGCTTTATTTATTGCTTGCTGTACATCTCCAGAAGTTTGATATCCTGAATCGTTTGTAAATTGAGATACATTTGTTGGTTTATTCTTAACATTTTCCCAGTCTACACTATCTGCTTCTCCACCACCTGTAGCATTTAGTGTTCCGTCTGGCTCTACTTCTAGACCAGTTCCTGGTTTAACACCTCCAATAGTTGATGAAGTCGCTGCTGGCAATGTGTAATTATTTAAACTTTTTAATTTTTCTTCATATGCACTAGTAAAGTTTTTATCACTTAATACTTTATTTCCATCTTTTTTTACAAAAAGGCTAGTAATTTTTTGCCATAAATACAATAATCCTTCTTTATCTAAAAACGCCATATATTTTTCCTCCTATATAAAATTTTTAATCATTTCTTCTATTTCAGAATTTTTAATTTTTTCCATTTTCCCTTGTAGACCTAATTGTTCACTAGTTTTATTATCTTTTAATTCAATATTATTTATTTTAGGCTTATTCTCTAAATTATTATAATTGGTAGTGCTACCGATATTTTCTATTCCATAACCTAATTTACCTGTTATGTTCACTTTGGATTTAATTGTCGCATGTAAAGAGCATCTTTCATCACACATTTGGTATCACCCTTTCCACACTAAATTTATTTGTTTTAATAATCGGAAATATATCTCCGTTTTTTAATTTTATTGTTATTCCATAAAAATAACAGCCGTAATCTAGCTGTTCTGTATCTTCTGGATTTATTTTAATTTCTACATTGTTTGCTTGCTTATCTATGTGTACTTCTTTTCTTATTAATTCATTTTTTTCACAAGCATTTTTCTTTACTGCAAATATTATTGTATCTCCAATCTGTAGTATATAATCATCTATTATTAACTCTATTATTCCTGTTGTTCTTCGCTCTAAATAAATAGTTTCATCTATAATTAACATTGTTAATCTCCTTTAAATTAATTTAAATTCAATACTTGCTTCATTTCCGCTCATATCTTTTAAAATTAAAATATTGTTACCTTCTTTACAGCCTTTAAATTCTTTTGTAATATTATTAATATCTCCCCATTGACTTTGTGAAACAGTTCCGCCATTTACTCCATTTACTGTATATCCAGCCAAAGCAACATTGTCATAAATCTTAAAACTTATCTTGCTATATCCATTTGTAGCATCTCCGACAGTTTCGTTTTCTCCGTCTTTTATTGTTATGTCTGGAGCTATATCGTCAAATATTACATATTCATGAGCTGAATTATTTATATCTGCATTTGTTAGTTTAACACCAACATTTCCTGCAGCATCAGCATATCCATAAACTTCAAGCTGAATTTCGCCTACATCTAAACCTAAATCTTCTGTTAAATCACAATCTGCATAGTATGCAGATAAGCCGTTAGTGGAACTTAAAGGCCTATATGTAGCAACAAATTCTTTGTTTGCAATTTTTACTTTAGGCTCAACTGCTAATTGTTCTGCAAAGTATATAAGGACTCGAACGCTATCTCCAATTTTTGCATAATGTGTATCTCTAGTTTCTCCAGCATTATTATTTCTGACAATTCCAAGCGAATTATAGGCAGGCGCTACTGTATCTCCTTCTCTTTTAAATACAATTTCTCCATTTTTGGCAAATCCATTAACTTTGTTTCCATTTATATAAAAATTACTTACTTTTGTTCCATTTATTGCTGTCCCCATTTTTAACACCTACCAATAATAAATATTATTAGGATTTGCTGCACTTTGAGATATTGCGGTTTGTTCATCTGTTACTTTTACACAATTTATACTTGTTCCTGCTGGACCAGCTGGACCTTGTTGTCCATCTTGTCCATTTTCACCTTTATCGCCTTTGAATTTTGCTCTTGCATTCGCTACTGTAATTCTTTTAGTTTCGGAATTTTGAACAATTGGAAAAATGTCATTATCTTGTAATTGAGTAGCTTCAGTTAATTCAGTTATTTTTTTATCTGCCATATTTTTCTCCTTTATTCTAAAACTAATTTTTCATTATTTTCTGTATTTAAAACATTATTATCTTCTGTTAATATTCTAGAAGTTCCTATAACTTTTATTTTCAACTTAAATTTAGAGTTTGTATAAATTTTAGAAGGCTCTATATTTATTGATTCGAAAAAAATATCTCTTTCTTCCATTAAATACACTTCCTCCATTTTCCATCTTTTTTAATTACAAAAACTGCTTTTTTAGGTGTTTCATCTGCTATGTAATATATTACTTTCGCTCTTTTTCTTATTTGGTCCTGAGTATAATAATGAGCTGTCATTTGGTTACCGTTAAATGTGCATTGCACTTTTTTAGAACTTGACCAATCTTGATACTCATTATTTGTTATTAATATAAATTCTACAGTTGTTTTATTAAAACTTGTTAAAGCTTTGTACAACTTGTCTAAATCATCTTGAGTGAATGTAAATACTAAATTATTTGATTCCAAATATCTTCGTTCTACTATTATCTTATCTTCAACTTTTATTGTTAAATAATTCAAATGATTTGATTCGTTCGTCTTCGTTATATTAACAACGTCTCCAAAAAAGAAATCATTTAAACTCGTAAATTTAGCAATATCTAATGTTCTAACATTAAATATATTAGAGTATGTATCTATTCCGTTTACGGTAGCTTTTAATTGTACTGTATAATTCGTATTTGGTGTTAAGCTATATATTCCAAATGTTGCTTCTTTATACCAATTTCCCCAATAAGGATTAATATTTTGCCATTCTCCATTATTTAATTTATATTGAATAGCATCCACATTTTTATCTAAATTATAATAAACATCAAATAAATTTAATCCAACATTTTGAATTTCTATATTACTAAAGCTTGCTTGTCTAGCAATTTGTGTAAGCCATACAGTTTGTTTAGCTTCACCCCAAAGCGGTCCATAACCAGATCCACTAGGTAAATCTCCAGATGCTGCAATTTCAATACTTAAACTTCCGTCCCAATTATGTCCGATATTATCTACTGTAGCACTTACAAGTTGTACAACAGAACCAGGGCTTAAGCTTATATTTAATGTATTGCTAAACTCTCTTCCTGCAATCCACAATCTTTGTGTCTTATTGTTTGCCCAAGAAGTATGCGAATTACATTTAATATATGATGTAGCTCTTACAGAAGAAGTGTTAGCCTGTTGATTAATATTAAATTCTTCCCACTCAATGTAGTATTCGTAAGCTTCATTATGTTGAGTTACATAACCATTAATTCTATTCATATTTTACTCCTAATCAAAATAAACCAAGCCAATATCTCCCTCTTTTCCTTGAGAATCATCGGCTTGGTTATGAAATATTTTTAATCTAGAATTTAAGAAATAAGCACTACCATCTTCTACTTTAGCTAATAATTCTTCCAATTCTGTTAACTTTATATTCCACTCTTGTTCTATAAAGTCCCATATCGTATCAAAATCTAAAAATGTCCTTCTATCTTGAAAATCTGTAATACCACTTGAAGAAGTTCTAAATCTAGCTAATTCATATTGATATGTTCCAGCATTATTTTTAACTATGTTATTTTGTGTTAATACTGGATAATTGCTAGCATTTTTAATTATTTTATAGTCTGCCTGCAAGAAACTGTCTGATGTATTAACAGCATCCAGATTTATTTCTAAAACTAAAGAACAATATTGACTATCTGTATCTGCTACAATATCTCTACCAGAATCTTCTTCCAAAAATCTTCCTTGTATGCAGATAGCCCCAGAAGCGATATGTATATTACTTCCAGTTGTTGTTATTGCCATTCCTTCTTTATAATTATTACTAACTCCATTTCTTCCGTGTAAAAAAGTATTAATAAAAAGAGCAAATATTTGATTGCCAAATATCTGCTCCGAAAAAACATGTCCTTTTAACATTACTTATTTTTCCTTTCCTTTTTAAGTTTATCTATAAAACCTATTCTTATATTTCCACAAGTATATTTATAAAACTTGCTTCCTTTTTGTTTAGTAACTGCAGAAATATATGTATCGTAAATTAAAGATTCTTTTGTCTTAATCGTAATCGGTGTTCCGACTTTAATTTCTCTATCGTAATAATCGAATGTGACATTATGATTATATGCATTTCCTTTAAATGTATCTAAAGCTTTTTGTTTCGCATCTTCTATGTTTTCTGCATACACTACTTCTGTCTTACCTTCTGCTCTATTTTCATCTAGCATATCTTCTGTCGTTGTTCTGTCTGTTTTTAGATATAATGTATATCTGCTACCATCTTTTGCTATTACTACTACTTTAGATACTACATCTGTTTCGAAAACTTCTGTATAGTTTGAAATTGGTTGAGCATTTACGTCAATTAATTCTTTTTTTATTTCTTTGTTTTCTATTTCAATTACTAGTTTTTTATTTTCGAGAAATACGTTATATGTAATATTATAATTTTGAGTACAATTAGTCATAAATGTATGTAAATTGTATATATCGTTTTGAACATCTACTATCGTAGAAACAGATACATCTAATTTAGTATGTGTTTTTACTCTTATTTCTAGATAATCTCGATTCATTAATATATCTTCATTATTGATAAAGTTCTTGTTGATTTGCTCTGCGATGTAGTCCTCAATACCTTCATAACGTATAATCTCTTCATCTATTTTTTCTAGTATCCATAATTCTTGCGTGCTACCTTCTACATATTCCCATATTTCTATATTTCCACCATTTGAAGCGTTTGCACTAGTTAAATCTATAACAAAATTCGTAGCTGCTAGATAGATTGAATAAGAATTATTATCTCTCTTTGTGAATGTCCATTTTTGTGCTGCATTGTCTGTATCGTCCCACATTTGTACATTAGTACCGTTTACAAATGTGGCTCCTAAGACATCTGCAACTTTTCCAGATCTAATATTAGCTATTTTATATGTTCCGTCTGTTCTTTTAGTTATTTTAAATTTTTGTGCATTGCTATTGTTAATTTCGTAAACTTGCAAATTAGCTCCTGCTTCTTGTGAATTATTTAATACATCAAATACAAAATTATAATTTAACTTACTATGTATTCTGTAATATCCTTCTTCTATATCATTTGTAGTTACTATATTTTGATTTAAAATGACATTCTGATTAAACATGTTAGTAATATACTTGATTATATATTGATATAGTTTAGATCCATTTTCGTTTTGTATTTCTTGAATAATTCCCCAATATTTTATTTCTGCATTTTCTTTTATCATTACTATATCGTTTGATTTTGCTGTCGTTTTCTTTAACACATTTACTGTGGTATTTGCATTTGTTTCTTCGTCTATATTAATTTCATAATTAGATAATTCAACAACATCTTTAACTGTAAAATCTTTATAATCAAATATATACATATATGTATCGTCTGTTGTTATTTTTATTTGTTCTTGTTTTAAAATTCTAATATCTATATCTGTTGTATTTGTTGTATCTCCATCTACACAAGAAATTTGTGCGTTATATATTCCACCAGTTTCGGGTGCAGTTAGCTCTACTTCATATTCGTCAGTCGTTTCGTTATATGTTGCATTGTATAATTTATCATTAAATTTAACTGTTACACTTCTTGCCATATCTAAACCACCTTGTAATATGCGTAAACACTAACTTCTGCATTTAGTATTTCGTTATCTGCAGACATAATTAATTCACAAGATTTTCCTTTTGGAAATTTAATAACATTATTGTTGGAAGGATCTATATTGTCTAATTCAAATAAATCTGTATAAGTGCCATCGGTGTTTTCCTTTCTAATATAGAAATTATTTTCTTGTGTACAATACTCAAATGTTTCATATTCTTTTAAATCTACATTTACTTCTATTTCTTGATAAACTTGTCCTTCAACTTTTAGAGTCAATGTCGGATTTTTAATAGGTCCTTTGATTTTAACTAAAACGGGAGCTGGTACGTGACCTTGGTTTATGTACTCTAACGTCCTATTGTTGTAGTCAACAAATTTGCTATCCCATTTAAAATCCCATCTAATTTCATTTGCTTGTGCAGAAGTAGAATATATAGTTTTATTTTCTTCATACCATAAACTTAAACAATCAAATGTAACTGGACATTTTAATATTCCGTCTGTATCTATTTGACCTTTTCCAATGCTTTGAATGTTTACATCTTTTAAATACTCTTTAATCGGAAGATTTTTGTATGGTATTTTATATCCAAACCTTAATTTTTCAGAGCTTTCTATATAATCTACAAAACTTTTATAATTATCGTAACAACTAAAATTAGCTGTTCCTGTTATTTGTCCTTGCTGTACATTTCTTAAAGTTTCGAAAAATGAATTTCCTATCTGTTCGTATGTAGTATTGTAAGAATATCCTAGTCCGTCAGGTTCAGATAGAAAACAAGAATTATATAAATCCATTAAATTAAATTCTTGTCCTTTTTCGTTAATAAGTCTAAATTGTCTTACCATTTTTTCCTCCAGTTAAATAAAAAAAGAACAGTTCAAAAACTGCTCTTTTATCGTATTTTTAAGGTATATAATTACTCTAACAATAAAATAAAACGGCTTAAAATCTATTCTCGTAAGCCGTTTTTTTATTTTTCTAATTTTTCACTTATTTTGTCTAAAGACTCTATTATATCACAAAATCCTTTAATAAAAGCAAATATTACAATTCCTCCAAATAAAATTTCTACTGCCAATATCATATTTCCTTGTATTAAAAATACAATAGCAAGTATTATACACACTATTATTTCTAATGCATTAATTATTCTAAGTAACATAGTTTTATCTTTATTCTCTGTGTTATTTTCATGTAATTCTATTCCACAGATTGGACATTTTGTATCAAAATCAGATATTTCATTTTTACATTTTGGACATTTCATATAATCCCCTCCTAAAGAGATTATATATATAATTACTTTATTTGTAAATATCTACCTATCCATTTTTTGACTAATCTCTTGTAATAAGTCTATTATCGTTTCTGCAATTTTTAATATAAATATTTCTGGTGCTAATGCAAAAAGAGCTATAACTCCTAATAAATATATTTTAGCAATAAAACATATTACAGCTAATATTAGTGAGAATACAATCATTATTGTTATGGCTGTAGTAATAAATTTTGATCTCTTTTCTGTTCCATATAACTTTGCTTCCCTATTAAAAGCTTCAATATTTACCAAGCATTCTGGACATCTTTCAGAACCATCTGGAATTACTTTTTTACAATTTGGACATACCATAAAATCCCCTCCTATTTGCTGATTATAACACATAAATGAAATTATGAATATATGTTGCCAAATTTTCTATTCACATACTTAAAACATTGTTCTAATTTATTTTCATCTAATGTTTGCGTATATATATTTACATTATATACATTATTATTAATGTTGTTTTTTGGAATATTAGTTCCTTGCATTATAATATTACGATTTAGTTTTAATACGCTGTCGAAGTTTCCTTCATTAATACCTTTTAATAGAGAATTTGATAAGCTTCCGAATAACTCATTTTCTGATGTTTTTTTGTTCAATCCTTTATTAAATTCATTATTAGCTTCTTTTCCATATTTGTTTAATGTATCTAATATTTGTTTTCCAGATTTGTCTGCTCCGATTTCAGCTCCAGCAAAATAATCGGTTAATGCCTTTTCTGCTAAAACTGATGGCGAGCCATCTCCAAGTCCTTTTCTAAATTGACTATTTCCTCTGCTACCAATATTGAACAATAAGTTCCAAAATCCTCCAGAACTTGATTTAATTCCATTTTTAGCACCTTCAATATAGTCGTCAGAAGCTATTTTTCCTTCGTTTGAATTATATTTTTCTTTAAAAGCTGCTGCTGCTCTATCTCCTAGTGTTGCATTTGCTCCAGCCAAAGTTGTATTTGAAGATGTTGTCCAAACTAATTCATTTAAGACTTTCTGTACATCTTCTGGCAATCCCGATACTGCTTTATTAAACTCATCTGTAGAATATCCAGCAATATCTCCATATGCTTTTACTAGTTCTGGAGTTAAATCTTCTACTTTGGTTATTTGTCCTTTAAGTGAATTTACAACTAGTTGAAGTTGCTCTTGATCCGCATTCATTTGTTGTTGATAAGCTTTAGCATTCACTTCATTTCCTGCTTCCAACTCTTTGTTTTTTAAGTCTTTATAGGTAGTAAGTCTATTTGTTAAAACACCAATTTGTTTAATTGTTTCTGTTTCTAAGTTAGAAGTATCTGTTTGTAATGTGACTGCATTTCTTTGCATTAGTTCTTCTAAAGATTCTGCACTTCCTTGAGTCATTAATGCAAAGTCATATTCATAATCTGCTATTGTTGCATTGTAATCGCTTACTAAATCTTTTTGTTCTTGATATGTCTTTGTTAGAGATTGTAAATCCATATCCAATTGTATTCTTCGTCCATAATCTGCAAAAGCATATTCATTTCTGTTGTCTTCTATTTTCTTCTCTAGTTCCATTAATTGCTTTTCTGCATTTGTTCTTTCTGCTATAGCTTTATCATAAGCTTCTTGTTCAGCATTAATTATAGCTTGTGCTTTTTTCTTTCGTATTGTTTCATCAATTTCTGTTTGTAAGTCTTTATAACTTTGTATTACATTGTCATTTATATCAATTTCCTTACCTAGAGCTTCAGATAGTGTAGATGTTATTACTTTAGCTCTTTCTTCATATCCACTTTTTATTTTGCCATTTTCATCTGTTATTTTTTTTAATTCATTCCATAATGATTGAGTAGTATTAATGTGTGCAAATTCTGATTCTAGCTGTGCTTCTTGTTGAGTTTTTAAGTCTTCAAAAGATTTAGATTGTTTTTCTATTTCCATTCTTAATGAATTAGCTTCTCTAGTAACTTTTGTTTGTTCTAAATGATATGCATACATTGCTGCTGTGCCTATTCCTATTATTCCAGCTGTAGCACTTGCAGTTCCACCAAATAATTTTAAAATGCTAGCTAATCCTTTTATAGCCGATGTTGAACTTCCTACTACTTTAGTCAGCGGTCCAAAGCCAGCTACTAGTAGAGCTATTTTAGCTACATTCTCTTTTTCCTCGTCGCTCATATTCTCTAAACAATCAATAAAGTCTTCTGCTTTATCAATTATTTTTTCGAGAACTGGTAGCATTTCTTCTCCAAAGTCAGCGCCTAAACTTTGTAATCTTTTTAATTGTGTTTCTGCTTTTTTCTTTGTTGTATCATATAACTCGTCAATAGACTCCTGCATAGAATTACTACTTTTAGAAATTCCTGCATCCATCTTACTGAAACTACTTATTACTGTTGGACCTAAGTCTTCCCACATCGTACCAAATAGGTCGACTCCAGCAACACTTTGTGATACTTTGTCGTCCATTTTCCCTAGTCTATTTACTACTTCAATAAATGCTTGTTTTGCAGTTTCTCCACCGTTTGCAAATTTCTTAGCCATTTCATCTGCATTAAGTCCGATTCTTTTAAATCCATCACTTGTCGTATTAGAACCATCTATAGCTCTTATAGAAAATTCCTTAACAGCATCTCCTATTTTATCTAAGTTAAAAGCACCATTTTCAGAACCTACTTTGAAGATATTAAACATATCTTCTGCAGATAATCCTAATTTTTTAAATTGTACAGAATATTCATTTACATTGTCTAACAGTTCATTTGAAAAATCTAATCCTTGTTTTTTTCCTTCTGCAATTAAATTAAAAGATTCATCTGCAGTAATATTAAAGTTGTCCATTAACGCTTTAACAGCTCTTATACTTTCAGAAACGTCATAACCAAATAAATCTCTTAATGCAATTGCTTTTTCTGTAATATTTTCTAAATCTGCATCATTTATATCTTTTAGCTGCATCTTTACTGCTGCCATTGAGTTTGCAATATCTTCGTAGCCATCTCCATAATTTGCTTTATTTATGTTTTCTAAGACAGTTTTATATTTTTCAGTTTCATTTGTAGCAGTATTTGTAGATGAAACATATTTTGCAACTGCATCTTCTACAGACATTGCACTGTTTGCTAAAGCTATTCCACCAGCAACCACTGCTCCAGATGCAACAGAAGCCTTGTTTCCTAAATCATTTACTTTATCGCTAACCTTAGAAATTTTATTGCCATATTCTTCGATTTTTTTACTCGCTTTGCTTAATTGAGTATTTTCTGCATTAAATTGTTTTAATTCGTCTGTTAGTCCATTTAATTTATTCTGTGTTGATATGATTTCTCTCTGTAAGTTTCTATAGTTTTCTTCAGAAATCTTACCTCCAGAAGCCATTTTTTTATCTGCTTCTTCTTTTATTTTTTTCAATTGTTGTAATTTATCTTGCGTTGTATCTATGCTTTGATTTAATATTTCTTGTTTCTGACTTAATAGTTCTACATTTTTTGGATCTAATTTTAATAAACTGTTTATTCCTTTAAGCTCTTTACTTAAAGAATTACTTTGACTATTTACTTTATTTAATGCTTTTTGTAATTTAGAGGTGTCTCCTCCAATCTCCACAATAATTCCTTTTATATTCCCTGGCATAATTCCTCCTATGATGCTGCAAGTGCATCCCAATCTTGAGTAGTTGCTATCTTATATTTTGGTTTTCTTAGATTTTTGGCTTTATTCATATTTACTATTAAAAGTTTGCAAATATCTACATATGACAATTTTGTCATATCTTCTATGTTAAGTCCTATATTTAAACATTGATTTAGAAATGTATGCTCTTGAAAAATAATAGGTTCATCTTCATTTTTGGAAACTTTTATTTTATCTAATTCTTCTTTTACTTCTTGACTATAAAAATTATCAACAAAAAATTCTATTACTTCATTTATTGTTTCTAACTCTATAACTTCATGCTCATGTTGCTTTTTCCATTTTTCAAAACTATTTATTTCATTTTGATTATTTGTATAAATAAGAATGTAGATTAATCGTAGTATTATATCGACCATATTATCTATATCATCTTTATTCCCACTTTGTAATTTGAATTTTATTAGACATCCTTTTATTTTGTCCAAGTCATCAAAAATATTAAGATTAAATACTTTATTATAAAAAATATAGGTCATTGCATTGCAACAACCTACATATTCTTTATTCTCTATTTTTATAAGCATATTCTATACTCCTGCAACTGCATTCTTTTCATATACCTTTGTGAAGAAAGTATCATATACATCTTGATTTTCTTCAGAAGGTTCAATGTAAGCTTTAACCATTTTGTCGCTTGTTCTTGGAGACATAGTAATTGTCATAGTATCTTCACCAGCTTCTACACTTTCTTCTTGAGTATTGTTTTCTCTACTTGGTCTAGTAGCTGTGCAATCATAAAATACCCATCTTCTAGCCTTTTCGTCTCCTTTTCCTTCAAACATTAACGCAAATCTTGCTATTTTATCGTCAGCATTTTCAAATACAGCTCCATTTGTATCTTTTGTTTGTCCTAGAATTTGTGTTAAAAATTCCTCAGGAGTAATTAATAATACTAAATCTCCTTCATAACCTTGGTTTGAGTTTGCTTTAAAATATACAATATTGTCTGCAAATATTTTAGTTAACTCTCCTTGTGGATCCATATTTAGCCCTCTTGCTCCCTTTACAGGAAATGGTGTTCCATATGTTATGCCTTCCTCAGTTTCTGTTAATAATGCTACATAACATTTTTCTATACCATATAATATTTTATTTTTTGTTTCTGGCATTTTTATTCCTCCTAAATTAAAATTTCAAAAAAATAACTTACTTGCCAGATGTCTTCATCTTTCAAGTAAGTTTCTTCTGTTTTATTCCACGGAATATCCGCTAAAATGATATCTTCTAATTTGTTTTGTTCTTCTATATTCTTGTCTATATATGTATAATCTAATTTTATTGGCAGTCTCTTCTTATAAACTTTATTGTCTGCCATGAAGTTGTCTGTATCAGTTGTTATTGCAACTAAGTGTGGGGGCTGTGTAGATTTTTTAAATCTTCCATATGCATATTTAAAGCCTTGTTCTATACATCTTTGCTTTAATTCTTCTAATGTCATTTTAAGCCTCCTATATCTTTTCTTAATTTGTCTTCAAACTTTTTTCCATATTCTTCTTCAATTGGTCTTATGTGTGGTTGTGCTTCTGTATGTCCTCCATCTGCTGTAGTATGTCCAAACTCTAGTATATGAGTAAGTTGGTAATGTTCTTTGTTGTATAATTTAACCGAGTACATATTTTTCACTTTTTTTATTTTTTTAATTTTCCAGCCTTTAGAATACTCTCCTGTTGAGCCTTTTGGAGACTCTTGCTTTATTGCAACTAAGGCTTCTTTTGCTACTTCATTTGCGTCTTTTTCTACAATATCTGATATATCATCTGCATATCCTTCTAATGCTTTCATTATTTCTTTGCTTAACATTTCTCCAGATATGCTTTTAGACATTTTTTATCTTCCTTTCACAAATCAAAGTTACTTCATCTGCGTAAGGTTCTGTTGCTCTTATGATAGTGTAGATAATTCCCATATATTTGAGTTCTTGCTGTCCTTCGTAATTTAAAGCACTTATTTTTAATCTTAAGGTTGGTTTGTATCCAGATTGGTTGGCTACATAATATTCTTTAGCATATATTTCTTCATTCTTTATAATTGGTACAGGGCTTTCTTTTGTTATTTCTTTTTCTACACCTATTTCATCTTGTACAATTTCTTTAGATAGTAAAATACATTCAACATCATGCATCTTTATCAACCACCTTATAGTCTATCGATAAACCTAAATTAGCACAGAGATAGTTATATACTTTCTGTGCAGACTCTTTGTCTTTAATGTCTACATTGCCAAAATTAGCCTTTACAAACATAATAATAGCAGAATCTATTAAGCTGTTATCTTTTTTAATGTTGATACCTTGCCTTTCTAGATCTGCTATTCCTGCATTTATCCACATTTTTATTTCTTCATCTTTAGCTGTTGCAGTTTCAACTAGGCTTAAAGATTGTTTTGCTAGTTTTAGTAGTTTGTCCATTTATTTTTCTCCTAAACTCCTGTTTGTGTAACAGTTATTGCAGATGTACTCTCGTCAGAAAATGTTACTGTTCCTCCTGTTACTTTTCCTGTTTCATCTGTGGTTAAAGCTATAGCTGTTACACTTTTTCCATCTTTACCTGCCGCTCCAGTATCTCCTTTTTCACCTTTTGGGCCTTGTTCACCTGTATCGCCTTTTTCACCTTTTGGGCCTTGTTCACCTGTATCGCCTTTTTCACCTTTTGGGCCTTGTTCACCTGTATCGCCTTTTTCACCTTTTTCGCCTTGAGGTCCAGCAGGTCCTTGACTGCCAGTACCTTCTTTATAATTCTTTACTATATAATCTAATACTTCACACACTGTTTCGCCTGCAACTTCATCTTCAGAAGTTGCAGATGTCACTTTTAGTGCTAATTGTTTTAAAAATTTTACTTTAGTATCCATTTAGTTTCCTCCTATTCTGCTTTTTGGCTATATGCAAAATAATCTGGTCTTGCTACACCATCATATATTGCATATCCTCCATAAACGATTCTTCTTGGTTTTATCTTTGTTTCTTTATCTACTCTAACTGGTGTAACTTCGTTTAATATGTAGTTTCTCATGTTTCCAGAGATTATGTCATCATCTTTTAAGTATGGGTCTACTTCAACAGGAGTTAATTTATTTGTTGCAAGACCTTGTAAGAATGGATAATTTCCATTGTTATCTTTGTATCCACAAATATCTATATTTACATTTGTAGAAATATATGTTTTTGCTCCTCTTCTAGCCTCTGTTGATAAAGATTTGTATGCAGCAATTATTCTATCTATTGGTGTTTCTCCTTCTTTTATTGGTGTTAAATCTTTTGTGATCCCTTTTGGTTTATTTACTCCATCTCCATAGATAATAGCATTTACTAAAGCTATACCCATTTTTGCTGCTAATTCTTCAACAATAAATGGAATAAAGCTATCTACTGCCATTTGTTCTAATTTCCATGTAATTTCAACATCTTTAGCTAGTTCCCAGCCAGTTAATTGTAAGTTACCATATTTTTGTCCTTCATTTTTTGTTTCTTTAAGCTCTGTATACCATTCAGCATCATCAGCTTCATCTAAATATGGTAATTCAATATTTCCTGCTACATTTAATTTTCTTACATCTCTATAAATTGGGCTTGAATCTGTTATAATTTCCATAATGTCACTTCTTACAGATTTTGGAATAAATAGTCCACCATTGTTAATTCCTTGTGTTTCAGCAGCAGAAGCAACAAATTCTGTATCAGTTGTTGTGATTGCATCTCCTAATGCTCTCTTTTCTTCTTCTGTAAAATCTTTTTCTGGTCTTCCCATTAATTTTTTAGCCCATGCTGTTCTATATTCTGAACTTTCTAAAACTTGTGCTAATGTTCTTTTTTGTTCTTTTTCCATTGGTTCTCCATCCTCTCTAACTTTTAGACTTCTTTTTTCTAAATTTTCAGTATCTTTTTTTAATTGACTTAATGTACTTTTTGTTAGTAACTGTCTTTCTTCTTCTTTTGTGATATCTTCTTTTTGTTTTTCTTCGATTTCTTCTAGTTTTTTAGCCTCTTTTTCAATTTCGTTTATTTCTTCTTCTGTTTTGGCTTCATTTAATAATTGTCTTAATTCTTCTTTTCTTTTTAGTATTTCTTCTTTGCTCATAACTTCCTCCTAAAATAAAAAATGACAGCTCTCCAGCTGTTTTATATAAAATCCTATCTTCCTCTCCAGTCAGAAAAAGCTAGCTCTCCAGCTAGCCTCTTTCGGTATTATAAACTTAGTAAAACTTTTAATTTTCTTTTCTTAATTTCTAATTCTTTAGATTTATCCATATTTTCTAAAGATTTTAAATTTCTTGCATACACTTCTGTAGAATCGTACGCAGGAATATCTACAACAGATACATCTGTTAATGCTGTAATTCTATTAACAGTTATTGTTCTACTTTCTGCATCATAAGAGTTCATATCTTCATCAGCAAAAAATCCAAAGCTCATCTTATCTATTAATTTGCTTTTTACTGCTTCATAAACAGATACATGATCTGGTATATTTCTATTTAAAACTGCTAGTACTTTTAATCCTATTTCATCTTTAATAAGATTTAATGTACCTCCTCTTGTTCTTGCTAATATTACCTTTCCATCAGAATGATTGTATTTAAGTGGTACATCAGACAAATCAGTGTCATCTAATGCTCTAGGGCTTATTATTTCTGTATATCCATATAATTCTTTAAATTTTGGCTGTGTTGGTTGATTAAATTTAATTGCGTAGCCTTCTAATATCATTTGCTTATTATCATCTTCTAATGCACGTAAATTAGCTAAACCATAATATTTATTTTCCATTGTTTTTTCCTCCTTGGTATTCGTTAGCTATTTCTTTATCTATATTGTTTAGAGATTGTACTATTCTTTCTCCTTCTTCTCCTCCAAGAGGTGCAAAGTCTAATACCTCTCTAATTTCATCTGTCTTAATTACACCTGCTGGTATTACAACTTTTAATAAGTTTGTCTTATCTGTCAAACTTGCATATTGTAATCTATTTGCAGTAAATACTATTTTATTTCCTCTTTTTATGCTTTCTTTATTAAATATTTTAATAGTGAAAACATTGCTTAATTGCATTGCAAGTGGTTCAATTACACCTTCGTAGAAAGCATTCCATTGTTCGAAAGTATAATCGTTTCTTATTATGCTTTCAGAAATTCCATAATAATCAAAAATGTTGTAATTAACTTGCTTTAGCTGTTCACTATCTAGTGTAATTGGTTGCATATTTATTTCTTGAAATTCTGCTTTAGAGTCCATTGCAGCAATTCCACTTTCGTTTTCTAGATTTAAGAAATCTCTAACAAAAGCATTTTTACTTTCTTCTATATCTTTTTGTTTTAATACAGCATTATATTTTAATATTCCTTTTAAATTAGCAGTAGTCTTTATCGCATTACTTATCCCTTCGTTTGCAGTATGTGCTGTTTCTAAATCAGTTTGTAATACTTTATTGTTTGTTCCAAAAATATCATGCTTATTATAAAATTTTCTTAAATGTATTAAGTCTGTATATAATAAAAAATATTCTTGTCCATTGATAAATTTGAATTTTAGAAATAGATTACCTGTAGCATCTTCAAATAAGAAATAGTTTTGTGCTAAAATTGGATAAAATCCTGTTATAAAATCTGTTTCATCTCTAGCCATATAAACAAAAGCATTGTTATCGTTCTCTAAAATTGAAACAGTTTTGTAAATAAAATTGTAAGTATCCATTAAAGGATTTGGTTGTACACTTAGTAAATAATTAATATCTCCTTTAATGTTGTTGCTTATGCTTCCTTTTATATGTTTTGGTATAAGTTTAGCAGCATGAGTAGCAATTCTATCAATACATTGTCTAGCACATTTACTGTCATATGTATCACCACTCAATGTAGTGAATTGTGCTTCATAACTATTCAGCATTTTATATTGTGGTTGTATCATGTCTTGTTTTTGTTCTTTTATATTAAAGATAAGCTCAAATAAGCTTCTTCTTTTTTTCTTCATATTATTCCTCCTGTAAAACTAAATAGTCATTCATTTTTTCATATAAAACGCAGTAAGCTATTATTAAACTTACTGTACCATCAATCCTTTGTCTTTGTTTTTGTCCTTTGACAGGTCTTATATTGTCGTTTTCATCTCTTTTTACTGCTGTATTACATAAGCACCATTTCAAAATCGGATTGTTATTATAATTTACTTTCTTTTCTATTAAATCTGCTTCAAGCTGTTTCATAGGATTACTCATCGTCTTTGCTCCTTGTCTAACTTCAAACATTTCGAATCCATAATTTTTCATTTCTTCAACCCAATATTGAGTATTCCATGGATCATATCCAATCCACATTGCTGATATCTTATATTCTTCATTCATTCTCAAAAACCATTGTGTTACATCAGTATAATTTACTTTAGCACCTTCACATATTGTTACTAGACCTCTTTTCTCCCATTTATCGTATGGGATTTTGTCGTCTTTTATTTTAAATTCTAATCTTTCGCTTGGAATAAAATATTGTTGTATTACATATTTCTTGTTATGCTTTACAATTAATAAAGTTGCACATGTCAAATCTGTAGTGCTTGATAAGTCAACTCCTCCAATTGCATAAGTATCAAATAATTCCTCTATTTTATAAGTTTCTTCATTATTCGCAATATCGAATGTTATCCATTTGTCTTGGTCGTTTTGTCTGATATTAAAATCTTTGCATAACAAATTTGTTAATTCACTAGGATTATTTTTAGCTCTATTTACTTTATCTCGTAAGTCCTTAATATTCTTAATTGTTCCAAGACCAGGATTCGCCTGATACCAAGCTAGCTCGTTTTGCCAATCATTTGGATTATTTAATTCATAAATAACTGGCAATATTGTTTCGTCTACAATATCGCTTTTTCCTTCATATCCATTTATAACTTCTGTACAATACTCATATTCATTATCGAAAACACTTTCTCTAATTTGTCCCATTGTAGAAGTTTCCAAAAATAATGGTTCTTCTCTTGCAGACATTGAATCATACATAACATCTAGCAAGTTTTTATCTTTCCAAGCGTGAATTTCATCTCCAATTACAAAAAAAGCATTTAATCCATCTAGTGAATTAGAATCACTAGCTAATGCTTTAAAGAAACTTTCAGTTGCATCATAAAAAAGCCCATTTACTAGCGTTCTTATTCTTTTAGCTAGCACTGGGCTTTTCTTTATCATTCTTTTAGCTTCTTCCCAAACAACTTTTGCTTGGTCTTTCTTGGTAGCTACAGAATATATTTCTGCTCCACCTTCTCCAGCAGAAGTAAGCATATAAGTTCCTAATCCTGCGTCTATAGTAGATTTTCCATTTTTTCTTCCTACAAATAAAATTCCTTTTTTGTACTTTCTTAGACCAGTTTCTTTATCTACAAATCCAAATAATGCTTGAATAAATGCTTTTTGCCACAATTCTAATATAACAGGCTTTCCTGCCCATTTTCCTTTAGAATGTTTACAGAATTTTTCGATGAAATTAATTGGTCTATTAGCTTTATTAATATCAAATACATAAGTATGTGTTTCTTCTTCCTCTGTTATTTCATTAAAAAAAGAAACTTGTTTAGGATTGTATAAATCTTGTACAAGTTTCTTATATACTGCTAAAACTTTGTTAGAAGCTTTAATTGGATTTTTTAATAAAAATTGATAGTATTCTTCTGTATATGTAATCATGTTAAATCATTGAATCTTTCAAATTCATCATCCTCGCTAATTTGTTTTTCCTCTGGAAGCATATCATTTAGTTGTTTTATAATGTTCATATAATTTTTTATGCTTACATTATATGTTTTAGATGCTACGCTTTCTTTGTATCCAAATTGTCCTTTTCCATTCATGTAAAACTCTTTAATGCCGTTTTCTTTTATATCTTCTTGCATTAATCTTAATTGGACAGCTATAAAGGCTGCATTTTCTATAATTTTCTCTGCTAGCTTCTTTTGGTTTTCTGGTAAGTCTTTGTATAATTTCTTTAATCTATTTTTTTCTTTGTTTATTTCTTTTTTTATTTGTTCTCTTTGCTCTTCTGATATTTCTTCCTTTTGAGCATCTTCGAGTGCTCTTTTTACTGCATCATCTTCGTTCATCTACCACACCCCTCACGCGAAAGAACTTGTGTATTTTTTGAATGCCCACCCACCGTTCTCCCATAGGCATTGATTTTGTAAGGTTATGGGGGGCTATTTTGCTATAATCGTTTCCATTTTCTTCCTATATTCTTCTAATTCTTTGATAGAATTATTTATTAAATTAATTTTTTTATTTATTTCTTTTTTATTTTTATCTGTAAGTTTAAAGTTACTTATCTCATTTATTAATGTCTTGTCTTCTATATGGTACTCCTGACTATTGTTCTCTTTGTATACTCTAAACAAATCTTGAATCTTATCTTGATTGTTTATTTCCTCTATCTCTTCTTTAGTCTTATGAGTATTAACAATAATAAACTTAGAAGAACGTATTGTACTATATTCCTTTTGTTCTTGTAACAGTTTAATATATTCTTCTAAATCTATTCTATCTTTATCTGTTAAGCTTTGAAGTATATCTATCGTATATACTTCATTATTTATGGTTCTTTGTTCAATCATATTCTTTATCTTCCTTCAATGCCTTCTCTAATTTAAAAGCTCTATTTATTATTACACATTTACATCCTAGTTTATTTTCTAGTAATAATTCTATATCAGAAACATCACATTGTTTTAACATAGCTTCTGTTGAAAATAGTAAAGTAATATTGTTATCTATTTCTATAATATTACTTAAACTAAACCTGTCATCTATTTCTTTTATCTCTTTTAATAATTCTTTAATTTTCTCTAATCTTTCTATATCTTTATCTGAAAATAGACTAGCCATATTTATACGTTCCTCTCATTTTATTTATTATTTTCTTTATAAAGTTCAATGGTGTTTTCTTTGCATATTTATATTTATTCGTATGTTTGCAACCATATCCATCTTCATAGCAGTATGCACAACATGTCTTTGGACATTCTTTATTCTTTATATGATTGCAACTATAAGTTAATTTTGCATTTATATATTCTTTATTCATTCTTCATTAAATCTCCATTTTCATCAAACTTGTACTCTACTTTGTCTGCAAAGTGTTCTTCATTGTGACACTTTTTACATAAGGACTCTAGATTATTTATATTGAAAAATATATTGTCATCTTCATAATTCTGTTCTGTTATATATTCTTTGTGATGTACAAAATAAGCAGGAACATATATTTCTTTCTTTTCACATCTTTCACATATAGGATTTTGTATTAGTTTCTGCCTTCTTAACTTCTGCCATCTTTTACTTTTGTATTTTTTTGCAATTAATGGATTATCTCTTTCTGCCATAACTATTCCTTCATTGTATTTTCTTTTTCTACTTTCTTTGTTGCTGTCTCTTTCTTTTCTACTACTTCAACTGCATATGGCTCTCCATTATTTCTTCTAGCTTTTAATATTTCCTCTGCTCTTTTATTATTAAATTGTTTTACTTGTCCTTCTTTGTATTCTTCTCTTGTATATTTATCTGGAACATTTACTAAAAATTTTATTTTTTTCATTTTACCCTCCTATTTTTTTATTAATTTTTAATAGTTGTATAATAAATCTGCCTAATAATTCTTCTATTTTTTCATTTGCCTCTTCTTCTGAAATTTCTAATGTGTTATTTTCTAATTTATCAGATATATCTACTACTTCATTTAAAATGTCTGTTATTTGTTTAAATAATTTAGCTAGATTTCTTAATTCTTCTGTATCCCTTTTTTCTATTTCCATCTTCTCCACTACTTTCTTTAAAACATTTATCATAATATTTGCATTGTTCACATTTACGTTTCATACATTCTTTCCAATTAATTTTATCTTTCATATATGTTCATTACCTTTATTAATAAATATAAAATTATAATCTTTAGTTTCATTTCATTCTCCTTATAAAATAAAAAAACAAGCTACACTAGAAATAGCTTGTTTAGTCAAATATTTATATTAAGAAAGGAGGTGATCTTGCAACAAATCACAATGTCTAGTACATAAAAAGAGTGGACATTTAAAACGTCTACTCTTATGGTTGCAGGAACAAGATTCGAACTTGTGACCTTTGGCTTATGAGACCAACGAGCTTCCATCTGCTCTATCCCGCAATATAAAAAATTGTGACTATATATGTCACAATTTCACGTAGTAATTATAATTGAATAATTTAATAATGAAAGGAGCATCACAACTTTCTGTTGCTATTATAAATTATAAACTACTGTTTTTGAAAAAACAAGTGCAAAACAACCGCATTTTAACCGCAAAATAACCGCATTTTCATTTTTCTATATTTTTGACACTTTTTTTAATGCTCTATTAATCATTCTTTGTATTGTATCTTCACTTCTAGTTTCACTATACAATTGATAGTATATTCTGTTTCCTATATCTGCATAGCTACATTCTTCTATGTACCTTGAAATTAATAATTGTTTTTCTTTATATGTTAATATCTCTAATCTGTCATCTACTGTTTCCACATCTTTTCTTAATTTTCTTATTTCCTCTTCTAACTTCTTTATATCTTCTTCTAGTTGTATCCTTTTGTTGTCTGTCTTAATAATACTGTTTCCTGTTTTGTCTGATATTGTATTTTTACTATGTATTCCTTCTGTATCGTAATTTATTCCACTTATACTAGTATCTACTACTAGATTCTTTAATTCTATTCTTTTGTTCTTTAATTCTTTTAATCTTATGTTTAATGTAGCTTTGTTTTCTTTGTAGTTTTTTAATAATTTAATTAAGGTTTTAATTTCCAATCTTTTGTACCTCCTTATTTAATTATCCTTTAATAATTCATTTCTAAATTTCTGTTTTAAAATAAAGTATTTTACATCGTTTAAAACATCTATTGCATTCTGATTAATTTCATCTTGTTTTGTTAATAAGCTTTCTTTGATTTTATATGTTTCTTGGTCTGTTTCTTCTGCTAACTTTGTTGCTTCTTCTTCACTTAAAATTCCTTTTTTAATTTCGATTAAATATTCTTTATTGTCTGGAATTAAGCAATCTTGATATCTTCTTTTTTCTATTCCATATTTTTTTATAAAATCATTCATTCTTAAAATATGATGTAATTGTTTTGGATCATATCCGAATTTTTCTATTTTATCTACTGTAGCAGGATACGGATGTTTTAAGGCTTTTAACTTTTCTTTACTCATTCCAGATATACATCTTAAAGCTTGATTTATATTTAATCTAGCAATTTGTTCTCTCAATTTTATTAATTTTTGTATCTGCTCACTATATTCTAGTTTTACTATATTGAATTTAGTAAATAATATTTCTATAAAATTTATATTTTGCTTTTTAAAATTTTCAAACATTACTCTTATATCTTTTACATCAATATGCTCATTATTATCTAGCACTATTGTTTTACTTACTGGTGCTTTATTAAGCACAATATCTTCAAAGCTAGGTAAAACAATAGCTTTTGTATCTATATCAGATTTATAATCATCATCATAGATATCTAATTCATAATTTTGGCTACCTTGCAATCCTAAATAAGCGACATCATATCTATCTTTTATATACTCATAATGTTCCTTTAATCTTTTCATAATAAATTCATTTCTATTCATAATAATTCCTCCAAATTTAAAAGTCTTTTGTGTACATCTATTCCTACATTTATACATTTATATCCGTATTTATTATTTAACTTATTCATATATTCAGAAGTGTTACTTTTTATGGTATGAATATGTCCAAATAAATGAATACTTCCATTAATTTGTCCATTCCATTCAGCTATTGGATAATGAAACATTACAATCTTTTTTTTGTTAATTTTAATCTCTTTATAATAGCAAATTTCTTCAAATAAATTTTTATTAAATCTCTTATCATCTAAAAAGTTTTTATCATGATTTCCTATTATCAAAAATTTATTTCCGTTTAACTTATATAATATTTCATTTGTTTTCTCGCCTTTATACCAGCTAAAATCTCCTAATACATATACTTTATCATCTTTCTTTACAGTTTTATTCCATAATTCTATAATTGCTTTATCCATTTCCTCTATATCTTTAAACGGTCTATTTTCATACTTTATTATATTTTTATGTCCAAAATGTAAATCAGAAGTTACCCAATTATTCATTTTATTCTCCTTTCTCTTTTGCTTGTTTTTCAAAATATTGTTTTATGCATTCTTTACATTCAACCTCTCTATTGATGTCATCACAATTATTATCCGATTGTTTTTTGCAAATATCTTCATCAATATCTAAATCCGATATGTATTCTGCCATTAAATCTATCATCTTGTCTTTCTTCTCCAATTCTACTTTCCAGCCTTTATCTAAATCGTCTAAATCTGTATCTGCTTTTTCTTTAGCTTTTATGCTATCATTTAAATTTCTTGCTAAATTATCTGCTAATAATTTCTTATATTTTTCTATCTCTGCATTCTTCTCTGCAAGCTCTGTGTTCTTCTGATGTATCTCTGCAGAGTTTTCTTTTAGCATATTTAATACTGTTTCTATATCTTCTTGTAATTCTCTAAATCCCTCTATTGTTATTCCAAATTTGTTACCATATAATATTTGTCTATTTGTTATTTTTCTTAATTTATTTATAGCCTCTTCTTGCTCTTTAGTCACCTAATCACCTTCTTCTATAAAATGAAATTAATTTCATTATTTATCATCTTTACTATACCTTTTACTATATCTTTAATTATTTCACTTTGTTTATGATGTGTTTTTACATATTCTTTTATATTGCTATCGTTATAATTTATCTTTAAATCTTCTAAATATTTTATTATTAAATTATAAGCTTCATTATTATTTAGTATTGTTACTTCATGTTGTATTGTAAATCTACGAATTAAGGCTTCATCTATCATATCTCTACGATTAGTTGCTCCAATAATTATTAAATCATTTTCTAACAGGTCAAAAGATTGCATAAGTCCAATTACTATTCTTGACATCTCTCCTAAATCTTCTTTTCCTCTTTTTATCCCTATTGCATCTATTTCATCTAGCATCAACACACATTTTTGTTTTGAAATATAATCAAATACTTTTTCAATATTTTTACTTGTAGCCCCTAAATAAGAACTTATACATTGAGCAAAATTTAGATATGCAAACGGCATTCCTAATTTATATGCGACATATTTTCCAAATGTAGTTTTCCCAGTACCACTTTCTCCATAAAGTAAAGTTGTATTTAAATATTTTATTCTCATTTCACTTAATTTTTCATTAGTATTTTTAGCCATAGCAATTTGAGTAAATATATCTTTCTCTCTGTCTGTTAGATAATATCTATTTTCATTAAAATTAGATACATCTTCCATCTTTAATATTCCTTTAATATCATAAGGAAGCTCTATAAAATGATGCTGTGTTTCGAGTCTATTCTTTATAGTTTTACAAAAATACTGATTAGATATAGCTGTTTCGTTAGATATTATAATCTCTGCATATGTTTTAGCTTTTTCTAAATCATTATCTGCCACACTTTTTATTAACTCTTTAATATTTTTATTTAATGCCATTTTTATTTCTCCTCTTCTATAATATTTAATTTAACATCATTAAGCTTAATTAAGTTCTTCGTTTCTGTTCTTAATTTTTCATACTTTTCTTTGCTTATAGTTATCTCTTTATATCCATAAGCTATCATTTGTTCTATTTTTTTATCTTCTGTCATTGCTTGTCCTCCTTACTAAAATCAATGATAAACCATAGCCATTTATATATTGGTGGATTGCATTTTAATGTTAATCTTTTAGGAATTATGTAATAATACCATTGACTATGTCTATATCTTGCTTTATGTATTCCTATTTTCATTTACTTCTCCTCAATATAAATATTACTTTTTTCTAATTCCCATTCATATTCTGAAAAATCATCATCTACTGTTGCAAATCTAGAATCCATTAAATCTACAGATTGTATTAATATATATTCATTTTCTCTTTTATAATAGAAAAAAGGTTGTTCTTTATTATTTAAAATACAATCAATTAATATATCAAACATCTCTTTTAATGTTATATGTTTCATTTACTTCTCCTCCACTTTTTCTACATAACTTCTTTCCATCTATATCCATACCATATTTGCTCTAATCCGCTATATGATATTTTAGTTTTATATTTTTCATAAACATTTTTTATATTCAATCCATTTGATTTATTATTTATAATATCCAATACTTCATTCTTACTTAATTTACTATTTGGATTATTTTCGCCATTATGATTACTTGTTTTAAATTGCTTTCTTAAACCTGTAGATATTGCGTGAACTATATTTTCTTTTGGAGTAACCCATTCAAGGTTTTCTACTCTATTGTCTGTTTTAATTCCATTCCTATGATTTACTTGTGTTTTAGTTAAATCATCTTTTGATATAAAAGTTATTGCAACTAAACGATGTACTCCAAAAGTGTATTGCTTTTTATTTTTATGTAAACATACTATCTCATATCCATCTTTATCTATCTTTGATTTCATTTCTTTTTCTTTTAATTTTCTAAGTCCATTTCGATTTTTTACATATCTTTCAACTCTAATAATCCTACCTAAATTAGAGCAAATATATAATCCTTCAAAATTAGGAATATCTTTCCAATTTTCTGCTATTCTTAACATTTAATCACCTTTCCTTTTCAAAAAAGTTTTTTTATAAATTTAATAAATATATAAAATGTTATTCCTATTCCTAATATCATTGCTATTAACAATATTCCTAAAAAAATATATAAAAATATGTCCATATTACTCCTCCTTATTAATTTTGATATTCTTGTAATGATTCTAAAGGCTGTAATTGTAACCATAATTCAATACAATTAAATTCTTCGTTAAATCTAAAATCTGTTACAACACTATCTAATATTTGTCTTGATAAATAACTTTCTAATATTTCCCATACAGAATCTTTATTATAATAATCATACCAACCTATATCTAAATAAAAATCTTTTTTATTATCGCCTTTTTTACTCCAATTAATTCTTATAATTGAATTATCTAAAGTTTTCCTATTATTTTTATTTGTATAGCAATCTCTAATATTTATAGTATATATGAATTGTTTAAAAGTTATATATTCCATATTATTTATCCTCCAATAAGTTATTTAGAACTTTTATCGCAAATTTTATTTGTTCATAATTTACTTTTAATAATAATTCTGCTTTTTCTAATTCTATTAATTTATCTTTTATTTTTTGTTTTGCTATAAACTTTTCTTCAAATTCTGGTGTGTCTATATATACTATTCTTTTATCCTTTAAATCATCTTCTAATACTTCTAACTCTTTTATTCTCTTTTTATCTTCTTCTCTTTCGGCTAATATGTGATCTATTGCATTAATACAATCAATAGTTTTTTCATCCCAACCTAAATCGTTATAATAAATTTTATGTTTCCCTTCGTATATTAGTAGATTTAAGTATTTTTTTAAATTTTCTAATCTCTTTATATCCTCTTCTATATCCATCCTAATTCCTCACATTTCTTGCTTTCTCTAGTAAATTTATTTTATCTGTTATTCTATATATATCTTTTCTTATAGCTTCTGCTTCATCTGATAAATGATTTCTATGTGTTTCTATATACTCATCTAATTCTTTGTCTTTTTGCTTTAATTCTTTATATAGCTCTTCTAATCTATTCATTCTTTTCTCCTCTTTATTTTTATTCTTCACTTATTTTTATTAAATTTACATTCTTTAAGTTAACTATATATGTGTCATTATTTTCTATATCAGGTCCAAATGACATTCTTTCTATTCTTTTTTCTTCTAAAACTTCAACCATTCTATCTTTTTGTTGCTCGGATAAGGTTGTAGAATAAGTTGTACCACCTACAAGAAATATGTCTATTCTGTATTCTTTATTCACTCTTTCCACCTCACTTCATCTACTTCTAATAACTCTTGTACTTTCTCTCTATTAATAATTGCTATTAGCTTTCCTTGTTCATCATAATAGCTGTACTCTATTAATTCTTCTCTTTTTACTTCCATACTTTTTTTCCTCCGTTTAATCTAATCTTGGTAAATGTCTGCTATATTCTTTTTCGTAGTTTTTCTCTTCTTCTTTTCTGATTCTTGTTTTTTGTTTTGGTTTTAATTCTGGATGTAATTCTAAAAACTTTCTTCTATGTCTTGTTATACTCTCAAAACTTATTCCTGCATTAGTTAATGTTTGTAATGCTGTTTTAAAATATGTTTCTGCTAGTCTTGGAAATAGTTCTTTAACTGTTTTATATATTAAATAATTATCATCTTCTCTTGCTCTTGTATCTGCTTCTAGTATCTTATAAACTATATCTCTCACTCTACTTCTTCTCATTTGCATCTCCTCCTACAAATTTTGCTTGTCCTAATATAATTTGCTTTATAAATTGTATCTTCTCAATATCATTTAATTTTAGTAGTTCTTCTGTATTTATAATTTTCATAACTACCTCCTGATTATATTTACAAATTCGCTATATACTTTTCTAAATATCATGTTTACTTTTCCTGTAGAACCTGCTCTTTGTTTTGCTAATTTTATTGTTACAACTGGCGCTGCTGCATCAGTTTCTTCTTCTTGATATATAAAAATAACATTGTCTGCATCTTGTTCTATTGCTCCAGATTCTCTTAAATCAGATAGCATTGGTTCTTGTCTTGTTGCACTTCTATTTAGCTGGCATAATCCTATTATTGGTATTTTCAACTCCAATGTTAAAAGCTTTAGTGTCCTTGTTATGTCTGCTACTTCTTGCTCTCTTAAATTGAATTTTTGAGAACTTTTAATTAACTGTATATAGTCAATTATTATTAGACCTATGTTTTTCTTGTTTTTCATTTTTCTTGCTTCTACTTCTATTTGCTGTATTGTTCTTAAATTACTAGTAATATATAAAGATTTTTCTTCTAATTCTGCTCCAGCTTCATATACTTTTACTGCTTCTTGGTCAGTTAATGTTCCTAATCTCATTTTTGTACTATTTATTCTTGTTTCTTTTGCTATTAATTTTGTTATAATTTGTTCTTCTGACATTTCTAAACTTATAAACATTACTGGTATTTTCTTTTTAGCTATATAGTCTGCTATTTGTAATGCAAATGTTGTTTTTCCCATTCCAGGTCTAGCACCAATTATTGTTAATTCTTCGTTATGTAGTCCACAAGTTAATTGATCTAAATCTAGCATTCCAGTGTATAGGCTATAGTCATTTTTGTTTTTCATGTTTTTCTCTATCATGTCTAAAGTATTTATAATCTGCTCTTTTAAACTCTCTTCTTTAACTTCTCTATCTTCAATTTTATTTAACTCTTTTATTACTTTTTCTATGTCTATATCTATATTTTCAGCATCTTTTATTTTTGTTGCTGATTCATTTAGCAGTTTTTGCATTTGTCTTTTTTTAGTTAATTCAATTAACTTTTTATATACACTCTCTGCAGTTGTGCTATAAATATTCTCACTTAATGTTGCTAAATAACTTAATATATTTTTTTCATCAGTTAACTTGTTTTTAACAGTTAGCATTGTTATTTCTTCTTTTGCTTGTTTTAAATTTTGTATTGCTTTAAATATTTTCTTGTTTAATCTAGTTGTAAAATCTGCATCTATAAGCTCACATTCATAATTTTCGAAAATTAGATAATATAACATTGCTTTCTCTATTTCTTCATCCTGCATTTCGTTTACCTCTTACAAGTTTTAAATATTCGTCTTCGCTTAAAGCAGATGTGTCCATTATTTCTACGTCCTCAATTTTTATATTATCTTTCTTTTCGTTTTTGTTTTGATTTTCATTTTTAGCTTCTGCTAATGTCTTAATATTGGCTTTAGACCAATTGTTGAGAATTGCCTTTATATAACTGATTGTTCTTTTATTGTTTTCTATACTAATCTGCATTGCATAAATAACTAATTCTGATCCTAGCTCTTTTGTATAATCTTCTAAAACTTCTGATGTGTATGGTGTTAAAAGATTAATATTGTCTTCGTAAAATTTTGAAACTTTTTGGAAATCGTCTTTACAACTGTCCTTTCCTGTTAGAAGACCGTCTTTACAACTTTCGTCTTCTTGAAAACCGTCGCCACAACTTTCGCTTTCTTCTTGTTCTTTTTCTTTACTATTCTTTTCTATACTAATCTTATCTATTCTATTCTTATCTATACTGTGTATACACTCTGTATCCAAATTGTATACATTGCTTTTATCTATTGTTAATCTAGACTTTTCGTCTTTATATATTGTTTCTTTATATCTATCTTTTTGTAGATAATTATTTAATCTCCAATGTCTTATTACTAGCACTCCTGTATCAAATGGAATTACAAAAGATTTAGCTATTAATATTTTTAAATCATCTTCTTTTTTTCCAGTCATTCTCATTATAGATTTCCATTTATCTACAAATCCATCATCATCAGCTTGCATCGACAAGTGAAAATATAAATTCTGAGAACTGTCGGGCATTTCTAAAAACTCGTCACTTCCAACTACGGAGTTATTAAACATTCGTTTTTGCGCCATTTTTTCTCCTTTCTTTAGTAAAATAGGAGCAGTATTATTTATGCCTGCTCCTTGTTGTCTATCTTCCAAATTCTTTAATAAATTTTTCTTCACTATACTTTTTTATAAAAATCTTTTTTGCTTCTTCTTGAATTGCCTTCTTTTTTAATGGATTATCCGTTAACTCTCTGTGACATTTAAAACATATTGGTATAACTAGTCCATATTTCATACTAGTTTGTCTATTTCTACCTCCAAAAACTTCATCCAAATGATCTTTTTTGTGTTTCTTGCATACATAACAAATATCTAAATTGTATGTAATTATGCTGTATCTATTACGTTCTAATTTTGCTAATTTACTGCTTTTCTTCTTTATTGTCTTTGGCTTTTTCTTTTTTGTTTTTGGTGGCTTTGGCACAGGATGAAATTCTTTAGCTAAATCCATTTGTTCCTCTTTTCTTGCATTTTTTCTAAATTTGTGTTATTATTTATTTATACTTTCTTGAAAAAAATCTTTTGTGGTTGTTGATGCGTGAGCATTAGCAATCACTTTTTTTATTCTTTTATAACTGTTGTACAATTCTAAATAGCTTGTTTCTGCTAAATCTGTGTTATCTATTTCGTTCTTAATTAATCTTAATTTGTTAGATTTTTCACTTAATTCACGTTCTACTTCGTAAATTTCTTCTTCTAGATTATTTACTTTGTCGTTATATATTTCTGTAGATACTATTGCATAAGCTACTAATATTCCTAAAATGCTTAAAAGTAAAAATATTATTATCGTTTCCATTTGTTCTCTATTCTCCTTTTTTCTAATTTCATTTTTGATAATGTAATGATGTGCCAAATAAATATTTAATCTAATCTATCCATCTTTTTTATCACTTCCTTTCTTTAGCACATTACTTAAATAAAGCAGCTATTAAAGAAGCTATTGAAAATCCTAATGCAAACCAACTTAACCCGTTTGGTTTATTTTCTTCTTTCATATTTTCACTCCTTATCCTATAAATATTTTCATTATTACTAATGCTCCTGCTGCTATAACTGCTACCGTAGGTATTACATAACTTGTAAAATTACATACTGCTTTTCCAATTATGCAATATTTTTTCATTTGTTTACTCATTTTCTCTCACTCCTTTCACTTAACATATTCTAAAAATTTCGATTTAATAATTATATAGTTCCACTGCCCAGACTTACTTTCTACTGCTGTACCAAATGGGAACCTATTTTGTCTTAAACCTGCCCTTACAAATTCCACACCTTTGCCTAAAACTTTTGCTACTTGCTCTGGCGTTATAGTTTCAACCTTTTCTATTTCATTTATCTTTTCCATCTTCTCACCTCTTCTCTATTTATTATTATTTTGTTATAATTACCTCGAAAGTGAGGTGAATTATATGGTTGTTTTTGTAAATATTGTTGGTAAATGGACTGAACTTGGTGATGGAGATTATATTGAAAACCAACCTGCTGAAATTTATGTAAACGACATACTTTCTAAAGAAAATATTCATTCTTTAAATAATTTTATTAAGGTAACTCACAATAATCTTATCTATAATGTTCATATTTCTCAGATTCAATGGGCATCAGATAGATATTAATTATTTAAAAGTGCATTATTTATAATGTGCTTTTTATTTTGGTAGCTTCATATTTGTCATTAATATAATCTCGTATTCTCTCCCATTCATAAAAGGTAATTTTTTCTTCTATTAATTTTTCTATTAGTTCCTTTCTAATATTTTTTATTTTTTCTTCCATTTTTCCACCTCTTCTCTATTTATTTGTGTCGAGCTGCGTTATTTTGTTGATTTTTCTCAACTTTTTCTTTAAAAAAATATATAGGTATTAATTTCATGTTTAACTTTAAAGCTTTCATAGATCTTCCTATTTCATCTTGTCTAAACTTTACTTTATTGCTTAATTTTTTGATTAATGTAGTAGAAGACATTTGTATTTCTTTTGCGAAAGCTTCTTGCGTACCAAATATTTCTTTTATTCTCCCACAAAGTTTACTATAATCATATTGCATTTTTGTATACTCACCTACCTTTTCTTTTGTTGACTTTTCTCAACTTGCGATTATATTATCAAAGTCAGTTTTAAAAGTCAATACTTTTTTTGATTTTTCTCAACTTTTTTAAAATAAATATTAAGAAAACTTGATTTTTTCTAAACTTTCCTTTATAATACAATTGTGAAAGGAATGGAGATTATGGTTATTGATACGTTTTCTAATAGATTACAGAAAGCAATGAATTTAAAAAATATGAAACAAGTTGATTTAGTTGAAAAAACAAATATTGATAAATCTTTAATTAGTAATTATTTAAAAGGTAAATATAAAGCAAAACAAGATAATCTATACCTATTAGCTAAAGTTCTAAATGTTAGCGAAGCTTGGCTTATGGGCTATGATGTTCCCATGGAGAGAAACTCAGAAGATATATTAAATAAAATAGGTGCTATACCTATTTCTGATATAGATGTTACAAACATTCCTCTTCTAGGTACAGTAAAAGCAGGATATGATTATTTAGCACAAGAAAACATTATAGATTATATTTCTTTTAAAGTAGATGGAAATGATAAAGAAAATTATTATGCTTTAAATGTTGTAGGAGATAGTATGACACCACTTTTTAATAATGGAGATACTGTTATAGTCCATAAACAAGATGATTTTGAAAATGGGGATAATTGTGTTGTTTTAATTAATGGAGAAGAAGCTACAATAAAAAAAGTATATAAAGGCAATACTGGAATAGAATTAAAAGCTGTAAATCCATATTATCCACCACGAGTATTTTCTATAGAAGATATAAAAGATTTACCAGTAAAAATTATTGGTGTTGTAGAGAAATCTATTAGAAATTTTAAAAGCAAATAAAATTATTGGTAAATTATCATTTATCAGTATTTTATATAGATTTTATAAAAAAAGGGGGTATTAAACATGGCAGAAAAAGAAAAAATATTTACAAAAGGAAACATTATTACTATGGTTGTATGTATAGCAGCTAGTCTTCTTATTTCTTTAGTTTTGTTTTTTGTAAGTAATACTAGTCTACTAGTTAATAATAATTCTTTTAAGGTAGATTCTTTTACTTTAAATTCTGAAACTACAAACTTTGCATATTCTGATAATTATACAACCTATGAAGGTGAAGGCGTTGTTACTTGCTGGGACAAAAGTAAATCTTATTATGTTTTAATAGAAGTAACAGATGAGGCTAATAATAGTTCTGATTATATTACATGCTTAGTAAGTGATGGAGAAGGTACAATTACAACATATGATACTACTGCTTCAAAAGAAATAAATAAGCCTAGTTATAAATTTAAAGTTGTAGGTTTTATACCTTTTGAGAAATAAATAAAAAGAGAGAAATGTGTTCTAAAGTTCGCAGCTCGACACATTTCTCAAAAATAACCACTATTGAAAGTGATTTGTATTATTATATAATAAAAATACTTTCATTTTCAATAGTTTGTTAAACAAATTTTATTGAAATGGAGGTATTTTTATGCGTAAATTTAAGAAAAGAGGTAACGGCAAAGGTTCAGCTGTTTATTTAGGTAATAATAGAAGTAAACCTTTTGCAGCTAGAATTTCAATAGGTAAAGATATTAATGGGATAAATATTTATTATGATATAGGTACATTTGAAACAGAATTAGAAGCGCTTGTTTGTTTAGAAAACTATCATAAAAATCCATCTCCTCTTTATATTAAAGAGAAAAAGTATAATAGAATTATAACTTTTCCACCAAATCCTTACCCTCTAGTCCCTGTAATTAATCCAAATCAAGAAAAAGTAGAAAAAATAAAAAAAGACAATTATACATTCAAACAATTATTTAAAGAATTTGAAAAGAATAAAATGCTTACAAAAGAAGAACAACAAATTGAAAAAATATACCATATAAGACCTAAAAATAAACCTTTCGGTCGTAATTATTGCAGAGGACTAATTACTGCTTATCATAATTCGGTAGCACTCTATGACAAAGTATATAAAGATTTAAGAGCTTCTGATTTTATGGAACATCTAAAGAAAAGTGGAAAAGGATCATTCTCTCAAAGGCAAATGGTAAATTTATTCCAAAATTTAGATAAATATGCATTAGAAGAAGATATTATTGATAAAGGTTACGCTCAATTTATATCTTTATCTTCTGACGATAAAAATGTAAAAAAAGCTGTTAATGGAAAAATAAATAAAGATAAACTATTTACTTATGAACAAATAGATTATTTGTGGAATTTAAAACTACGAAGTTCTGGAACTCAAGAAAAAAATAAAAAAGAACGTGAACAGTTTATAAGAGATTTATTTCTTATGATGCTATATGCAGGTACAAGAGTGGAAGAACAATTATCAATCTATACCGAAAATGTTTTTCTTGATAAAAATTATTTTATTGGTGGATTAAAAACAAATGCTGGAAGAAATAGAGAGATACCTATTCATCCTGCTGTTAAACTTCTATACGAAAAATATTATAATCCTAATAATGAGTTCTTATTTATGCAACCTAATGGCAAAAAAATAGACTATGATTATTATTTATATCATTTTAAATTAAATTTCCGTAATTTACATCCAGAAATTGCTAATCATACTGCCCATGACTGTAGACATACTTTAAGAAATGAATTAGAAAAGTTAGGAATAAGACAAATTATAATAAATTCTATTATGGGACATTCAAATGAAAATGTTGGTCAAGATGTTTACACTCATATTTCTATAGAAGAAAAATTAGAAGCAATAAAATTAGTTACTTATAAAGAGAAAAAACTATATATTTTAGATTCAAATCAGTCAAAAAGTTCAATGGATATTGTGCGGTTAATAACACGTTAATGACAAATAGAAAATGCCAAGCCTCGAAAGGCTTGACATTACTGCATTTTTCTACACTTCCATAATGATTGGTAAAATCATTGGATTTCTCTTTGTTTTTTGTGCTATATAGTCTTTTAAATTATCTCTTAAATTAGATTTTATTGTAGACCAATCTGTAATGTGATTTCTTTCACATTTTTCTATTTCATTTCTTATAACAGATTTAACATTTTCCATTAAGTTTTCTGATTCTCTTACATATACAAATCCTCTAGAAATTACATCTGGACCTGCAATAATTTCTCCTGTAGCAGAATCCATTGTCATAACAATTATAATTAATCCATCTTGAGATAAATGTTGTCTATCACGAAGTACAATGTTTCCAACATCTCCAACACCTAATCCATCAACTAAAACTCTTCCAGATTGAACAGAAGTAGTGAATTTACATTCATTTTCATTAAGTTCTAATACTCTACCATTTGTAAGCATAAATATATTATCTTTATCTATTCCCATCTCTTCTGCTGTTTCTGCATGAGCTTTTAATTGCCTATATTCACCATGTACTGGTAAGAAATATTTTGGTTTTACTAAAGCTAACATTAATCTTTGTTCTTCTTGGCAAGCATGACCAGAAACATGTACATCTGCCAATGAACTATATACAACTTCTGCACCAATTTGCATTAAATCGTCTATTACTTTAGAAACTAATTTTTCATTTCCTGGTATTGGGTTTGCAGATATAATTATTAAATCATTAGGTGTTATTTGAACTTTTCTATGTTCCCCTGAAGCCATTCTTGTAAGTGCAGACATTGGTTCTCCTTGACTTCCTGTTGTAATAATTACAAGTTGATCATCAGTATAATTTTTTATCATATCTATATCTATAAATACATTGTCTGGAACTTTAATATAATCTAATTCTCTTGCTGTATTTATCATATTTATCATACTTCTACCACAAACTGCAATTTTCCTATTATATCTTACAGCACAATTTACAATTTGTTGTACTCTATGAACATTTGATGCAAATGTAGCAACAACTATTCTTTTTCTGCATCCTTGAAATAATCTTTCGAAAACGTCTCCAACAGTTTTTTCGGACATTGTATATCCTTTTCTCTCTGAGTTTGTACTGTCTGACATAAGTGCTAAAACACCTTCGTTACCAAGTTCTGCTAAACGACCTAAATCCATTATTTGTCCATCTATTGGTGTATAATCTATTTTAAAGTCACCTGTGTGTATAATTGTTCCTACAGGTGATTTTATTGCTAAAGCAACAGAATCTGGAATGCTATGTGAACTTCTTATAAATTCAACACTAAATTTTCCTGCTTTTACTATTTCTCCTTGTTTTACTTCTATTAATTTTGTAGATTTTACTAGCTTATGTTCTTCTAATTTATTTCTTATAAGCCCACAAGTTAATCTTGTTGCATATATTGGTACATTTATCTTTTTTAATAGATATGGTATAGCACCTATATGATCCTCATGTCCATGAGTAATAATTAAAGCTCTAATTTTATCTTTATTTTTCTCTAAGTATGAAATATCTGGAATAACTAAATCTACACCAAGCATATCATCTTCTGGGAAAGCTAACCCGCAATCTACTATAATAATATCATTTTCGTATTCAAATACTGTTATATTTTTTCCAATTTCGTGTAAACCACCTAATGGAATAATTTTTAAATTACTTGGTTTAAATCTAAAATCTTCTTGTTTTGCTACTCCTTTCTTAGTTTTTCTTGTATTTGTTTTGTTTCTTGTTTGTTTAACATTTTCTGTATTAACTTGTTTTGTTTCTTGTTTTGTTTTAGCATTATAATTCTTTCTTCTTCTTTGTGAATTTGCACCAACTTTCTTCTCATTCTCTAAGTTTTTCTTTTCTTCTGTCATTATTTTATCTACTCCTTCTTTCTAAATTTAATGGTCAAGTCCAATTATAGTCAGTCTAAAAAAATTAAAATCTTGTTAATGACTTAATTTAAACTTATCTATGATTAGAAGAATTTTCATTAGCTAAAGAAATATTATATCTACTATAATATTTCTAAT
Source organism: uncultured Clostridium sp. (assembly GCA_930990555.1). Lineage (GTDB taxonomy): Bacteria > Bacillota > Clostridia > TANB77 > CAG-508 > Merdicola. The sequence goes on from CAKNPW010000004.1 coordinate 66,217, forward strand.
TGTCCTATTTTACTATTTTATAAAATCCCACTTTTTCTTAATTGATGTTTCTAATCCCATCAAAAATATTTTATTACTACACTAGTAATAAATTTATTTTTTATAGAATATTATTTCCGCTCATATAGTTATAATCATTTTTACATAAAATGTTCTCTTTTTAATATACACAAAATTATAACATCATATACAATAATTATTTAAAACGCTCTTAATAATTTTATAACTATTTTTTACTATACATTATATTTCCGGACATATATAGTTAATAGCTATTCTTCTTTATCATATATAAAACTTAAATCTCTTTATTGTACCCAATATTTGGATAACCACTGTTTGTTATTATACTATATTCTTCCTATATTTGTCAAATGCGTTATGTAAATTTAATATTCTTTAAAGCGAAAACAACGGATGCGAAATCGTTGTTTTCGCATCCGTTGTCATCTCTCACTAGTTCAAACTACCTCTCAATTTCTTAATATTTTCCTTATCCAGAAATCCCTGTTTGCTGTCACCATAATAGTTAAATGGATCCAGCTCTGAGCAGATTTCAATCAGCTCGAGACATTTTTCTCGACCACATGCTTTCACATGTCCCTGCTCATCAAAAACTTCAGAATATACAACCGGAAGCATTTCTTCCAACAGCTCTTTTCTTAGAGCAAGCACTTCTCTTGTGTATATTTCTCCGGTCTTTTCAAGGCAAAAAGAAACTTCAGGTTTTAATTTTGAACACAGCTTCAAAAAATTTTTCCGTTCCTCTTCGTTGCAATGTGGATTCAAGTTACCATTTGCATCAAAGAAGTAATGGTACCTATTCAAAAATGTTTTTTTCATAGTCTCAATCATATAATTATACCTCCTTTGTCTATGAAAAAACTTCAACCACTTGTTAGAAAAAATATTATCACATTTATTTTTTACAGTCAATTATAAAAAACTTCTTGTCAAAAAAAATCAAATTTGATATATTTTTAACAGTAAATACATTAATTTTTTTATGCAATCTTTAATTAATGTAGTACAACAAATATAAGATTGTAAATAAATTGTTAGGAGATGTATCATGAGAATAGTAGAACCTTGGATAAAAGTAGAAAAAATTGATGGTAAAAAAATAATGAAAAGAATAGAAAGAGCTTGTAGAACTTGCTATCGTTCAGAAGGTAAAATTACAGATGATAGTTATAAAAAATTACTAACAAATTGTATAACAAGAGGGCATGAATCTGTGTTAGAACATGAAAAAGTTACAGTTAGAATCTACGATGATGTTGGTTCTTACAAAGATCTAACAAGACATAGATTTGCAAGCTTTTCTGTAGAATCTACTAGATATTGTAGCTATGATAAAGACAAATATGGTAATGAAATAGCATTTATTAATCCAGTTTATATAGAAGATAAAGAAACTTATGAAATTTGGAAAAACACAATGCAAGAAATAGAAAATAGTTATATAAAAATGAAAGAATTAGGTGCTTCAACAGATATGGTAAGAGAAATTCTTCCTCATTCAACAGCAGCAGAATACACTATGACTGCTAATATTCGTGAATGGAAACATATTTTAGAATTAAGAACAACTAATCATGTACACCCAGCTATAAGACAGGTTTTAATTCCTTTATTATTATACTTTAAAGAGGAAATGCCAGAAATATTTGGTGATATCGAATATGATACAGAATTTGATGAAAAATATTATGCTAAACTATCTATAGAAGACGAAGTTTAATTTATATAAATTAATAATAAGACCTAAATTTACGTTTTGACTGTTATGACTTAAGAAAACAAAAAAATTGTTAGATGACTTTAATTTTCACCTAACAATTTTTTATTTATCTTCTAAATTATACTTTCCAAATCGAATAAAATCTTGCAACATTTATAAATTATATTCCTGAATCATTATATTCATTATCTGTATCATAACTTCCACCTAAAGAATTTTCTAATTCGTCAACTTTTTCAGATAATCCTGGTAATAATATTTTTACTAACTCATCTGAATTACTAAATTTCCAAATTCCATTCTCTTTTACTAAATTTATTTCTTCTGTAGCAGTTGTAGTTTCTGTTTCTTTCTCTATCTTTTCCTGAAATAAATTTCCTATCTTTTCTTCTGTCATTTCTTCACCAGTAAATGCTGAAGAAAAAGCTTGTGCTAACATTTCTGAAAAAACTTCTTCAACAACTTTTGAGAAATCTTTATTTGTAATATCTACATTAACAACTGCAGTTTTACCGTCTATTTTTGTTTCGTTTATTTTCCATGCAAGTTGTGTAAAACATGCCTTTGTTAGTTCTTCCTCTTCAGTTTCACTTGCTGATGTATCTGTTAAACCTGCCATTATTTCATTTTCTATAGATTTGTCTTTCTCTTCTGATGTAATATACTTATTAAGTACATCCATATCTCCATCTCTTAATGCTGTAAATGTTTCATCAATTGTTTTTTCTGGATTGTTGCCAAAGAAAATTGTTGCTACTATTGCAACTACTGCTATTACTACAATTGCAATGATTGCAATAATCCAAGCACGTTTGTTACCATTTTTTGTTGCCATTATTATTCCCCCTTTTTTCCCTTATATTACTATAGTTAATCTGAAAAGTAAATACAACTTAATATTACATTATTATTTCAATATTATATATCTCTCCATCATCTATTAGTTTAATTTTTTTCTCATATACTTCATTACCATTGCAATACATTTTTGTAACTCCTACATTCTTCTCTTCTGGATTTCGTACGATAATATGATATATTGTGCTTTTATATTTAAAACTTATCTTATATTCTTTCCAATCTTTAGAAATACATGGCTCTATTTTTAAATATTCGTTACATATTTTTAAGCCCAAAATATATTCAATTCCAGCAGTATATAACCAACCACTAGAACCTGTATACCAAGTCCAACCGCCTCTTCCTGCTAAATTTCTACTACTATATACATCTGCAGCAACCACATATGGTTCTACTTTATATTTATTAGTACTTTGTTTTGTTCTGGTATGTTCTATTGGATTTATCAATTTGAACATATCTACTGCTTTATCTCCAAATCCTAATAAGCTTTCTGCAATTATTGCCCATATAGCACCATGTGTGTATTGTCCTCCATTTTCTCTAACTCCTGGTAAATAAGATTTTATATATCCTGGTTCTAATTTTCCATTTTCAAAAGGTGGATCTAATAACTTTATTAATCCATTTTCTCTATCTACTAAATGTGTTTCTAAACTATCCATACTTATAAATTTCTTTTCGTTATCTGCTGCCCCAGAAATTACTCCCCAGCTTTGCGAAATTCCATCTATTCTACATTCTTCATTTTCCATGCTTCCAAGAGGGGTACCATCATCCATAAATGCACGTTTAAACCATTTTCCATCCCATGCATTCTTATTAACATTTCTTTGTAAATTTGTCATAACCTCTTTATATTTTTCATCATCATCTATTTTTATAATATTAATCCATTTGTTTAGAATATCGTACAAGAAAAATGCAAGCCATACACTTTCCCCTTTTCCTTGTATACCAACATTTGAAAGTCCGTCATTCCAGTCTCCAGAACCAATTTTAGGTAATCCGTTTTCACCAAAGTCAAAAGCCCTTTCTATAGCTTTTTTACAATGCTCATATATTGTTCCTTTCTCTTCTGAAGCATTATATAAACTATATCTTTCTACTTCTCCTTCTTTTAACTCTTCACCTTCCAGATAATTTGTTTCTATATCTAATATTGTTCTATCTCCTGTAATTTTTATATATTCTAACACAGCATATGGAAGCCACAACAGATCATCAGAAAACCTAGTTCGTATTCCCATTTTACTTGCATCATGCCACCAATGTTCTACATCTCCTTGTATAAATTGGTGCTTACTATTTTTTATTATTTGACTTTTTAGTATATTTATATCTATATATTTCATATTAAGCGCATCCTGAAGTTGGTCTCTAAAACCTACTGCTCCACCAGATTGATAATATCCTGTTTTTCCTAACAACCTAGATGCTAGTGTTTGATAAACTAGCCATCCATTTAGCAATATATTCATAGATTCTAATGGTGTTTCCACCTGTATAGTATTTATAATATTTTTCCAGTACTCTTTTGTATCTTCTAAAGCTGTTTTACAATTTTCTATATTCTTATATTTTCTGACTAGCTCAGGAATATTATCTTTAGTATCTTCTCCGAATATTAATGATATATCTTTACTTTCATATGGTTTTAATTCTATATTTACTTTAATTGCAATACATGATTCTTCTCCTAATCCATTACTATTATCTAAACTATTAATAAATAGTGCAGAAGGCTTTTTAATGGTATCATTTCCTATAAAAGATTTTTTGCTACCAGTAAATGAATCAATATCCAAATTACTAGAAACAAAAGTTCTCTCATCTATTAATTCATCATATCTGTTAATTGCATAAACAATATTGTCTTTAGTTTTTACCTCTATTTTTCCATTTGTTTGTAACTCATCTTCACCTAAAACTGGTTTTAAATAATAAAATATACTAATCTTTTTTAATTTATCTGTAGTATTTTTTAAGTTAATTAAGTTTATTTTTAACTTATCTTCTTTTGGTACAAATACTTCATCCTCTTGTATTATTCCATCTGCTGTATGTGTAAACTTAGCATATCCAAATCCATATGTTGCATAATAATCATTATCGTCTTCTACAACTCTATTTCCTATTGTCCAAAATCTTTTATTTTCATTATCTATAAAATATATAAGCTCTGAAGGAATATCCTTACTCGCATAATTGGTAAATGCAGTTAATCTGTTTAATCTACTATTTTCATTCCAGGTATATCCTCCACCACCATCTGTAACTAGTGTTCCAAATTCCTTATTTGCAAGCACATGGCTCCAGATTGTAGGAAGCACAATATCCTTATTTGTCTTTATATAATATTCTTTACCATTTTTAGAAAATGCACCATACTCATTATAATATTTCAAGTTTTCTACAGAATCAATTTTATCTAATGCTGGAGTTCGTATCTGTTCTGTATTTTTTACTTCTATTTTTTCTAATGGGTTTGTTATCGCTTTTCGTTGTTTATTATAAATTTTCTTAATTTTATTTAATTGATAATTTATATTACCTAAATTTGCATCTATTATTAAATCTGACACAAATGTAATCAAGTCATTTTCTGCTTTTGTAAGTTTATTTGAAACTAATACAAATATTCCAGTTCTTATATTTTTCATATAGTCTAAGTGAGCATTTAAAATACAATTATTTATATACTCAATTAAATATTCCTCTTCTGCTAATACAATAAACTCAATTTGAATATTTTTTATTCGTAAAATTTCATATAATTTTAAAAGTTGATTTAACAAATACATATCATTTATATTTTTTAGTTTTAATGTTAATATTGGAAAATCACCAGAAATACCAAACTTCCATAAATCTGCCCTTTTAAATTTTTCGTTTTTTATCTTATTTCTATAATACCATCTAACATAATTAGGTTTTATTAATAAAGATATTAATTTTTGATATTCGGCAAGTTCAGTTCCTTTTATTTGTAAATATCTTGCCTCTTCTATTGCTTTAGCTTTAGAAATTTCAAATATATTTCGTATAGCTTCTTGATTTTTTATTTTTTCTATATTAGCTACTGAATCTTCCTTTGTTTCTGCAACTGAAATTATAAAATATAGCTCTACAGTTTCGTGTGCAGGAATCTTTAACGTTCTTTTTATAGCTACGATTGGCTCTGTAACAAGACCTATAGAATTAGAAAATCTTTTCCCTTCTTTTATTTGTTTTGGCATATTCATATCATTAAAATCATTAAATTTCTGCGCATCTATCTCATATTCTAATTCTCCCATTGTTTCATTTTCTGTATAAAAATTAACACCTAAAAATATATCTTTTCCTTTACTATCTCTTTTTCTTCTTTCTAAAATTAATGTTTGTTTTTCGCTATTAAAATCATATCTTAAAAATAAATTATTGAATGCTTTATGTGAGATATCTGCATTTATATCAGATATAATTGGCTCAAAGCAGCCTGTAACTTCAATTATTTCGTCTTCATTACCAATATTAGTAAATTCAATTTTTCTTACTTCTGTTGGCTCATTTTGGCTAACTGTTACATCTACTTTTGTTTCTATATTTCCATCTATTCTTTCTATAGAATTGCTATCTGGCTTAAAAACAACTTTAAATTTATTTGGCTTTACTATATCTCTGCAATAGTTTGAGGTCCAAATTTTATTGCCATTTACATTTCTCATAAAGAAATTAATTCCTTGCGAATTGTCATCTGTATATTTATACCTATTAATATATATACCATTAAATTTACTATAACCATTTCCCTTTTCATCCATTAAAACAGTATAATCTTGATTAGAAATTACATTGCATCTATTTGCCTTTTCTATATCATCTAATTCAATTCTATAATATGATTCATAATCTTTATATTTAAGTTTTTCTGGCACTTCCTTTTTCTCCTTTGTAATAATAATATCTTCTGGCATTCTTTCTTGTAATAAAATCTCTGTAGCTTCTATTTCTGGGTTTTTAGAAAATCTTTGCTGGATAATATTCTTGTGAAAAAAGTTATTTATAGAGATTAAAATTAATGCTTGATGATGTGCCATAAATGTTTTTACAACTTCTTTTTTCTCGTTTTCTTTTAGCCTACTTTTGGTATAATCTATTGCTTCATACATTCCATATTTCCCAAAAACGCCCTCTTTTTCCATTCGCTCTATATTTTCTAATACTTCTCTTGGATAATCGCAAATAGCTAAAACAGTACCATATGATGAAACTACCATCTCATCACCTAGTCCCCTTTTTAATCCAAGCCAAGGTATTCCAAAAGCTTTATATTGATAATTTGACTTTAAATCTTTCAAGTTAAATGCTGATTCAGATATTCCCCATGGTATGTTTAATTTTTCACTATATTTTATCTGGCTCATAATCATAAATTTACATGATTCATCTAATAAACTACCATGATAGCTTTTCATATTTATATTTGGCATTAGGTATTCAAATGCAGTACCAGACCACGAAATTAACCCTTTATATCCATCCATTGCAGTTAAAGTTCGATTTAAACTGCTCCAATGTTTTACAGGAACATCTTTTTTAGAAATTGCAATAAAACTAGCTTGTCTTGCTTCTGAAGCTAATAAATCATAATATGAATCTGTGAGCTTATTTTCGTTTACATTGAAACCAATAGAAAATAACTTCGAGGAAGCATCATATAGTAATGAAAAATCAGTTTGTTCAATAATTTTGTTTATAATTGAGATATAATTTTCTACGTTTTCATATAGTCTATTATGTTCTTTTAAAAATTGTTTTACGACATAAAGATATCCTACAAAATTACCGCTATCCACTGTTGAAACATATCTTGGTTCAAGTGGTTTTAGTGTCTTTATGTCATACCAGTTATATAAATGACCATTCCACTTTTCTAATTTTGTTACTGTATCTATCATATTTTGTAGTAATTTAACACTAGCATATATATTTTCAAACCCCATATCATATGCAGAAATCACAGCTACCATTGCTAGTCCTATATTGGTAGAAGATGTCCTATTTACTACTTTATTTTTCCTGCTTTCTTGATAATTATCTGGTGGTAAATAATTATTTTCTTTTATCAAATAGTCTTTAAAATAATTCCAAGTATTATGAGCAATATCTACTATATAATTCTGATGCTTTTTGTCTATCTTTTTTAATGGATCTTTTTCTGGGAGTTCTTTACTAAGTTCAAATGCTGCGATTGGTGATAACAGCCATAATATTCCAAGAATTATTGCAATAAGATTAATATTAAAAGCATTTATTACAACTGCTAAGATTAGATTTATAAACATATATCCCACATATGAATCTAAATCGTTATCTTTATTTGCCTCTGCCTCTTCTGCTGTTGTCCATTCAAGTAATTTTTTCTTGCTTACATATTTCCTATAAATAGCTTGTATTATTGCTTTTATTTCTACATATGTTTTTGTAGGTAAAAATCCTATATTTAATACAAATTTTATAATAGCTCCTTTTCCACCAGTTACAATTGGAGTAAATGACTTTTTGAATTTTTCGCCATCTTTTCTAGCTATAATTTTATTTACTACTTCTAAAATTATTGTTATACATACAGATAATATTGCAATTAACACTATACTAACTTTATGTGTATAAATTCCTATTGCTAATAAAATTAGTTCAAATAAACTTATTAGACTTCTTCTTAAATTATCAAATATTTTGTATTTTGAAAGTTTATTTATTGGATTTTTTATTCTTTCATTTTTTGCATTTTGAATATGTTTACATAGCCAATTACATATTTGCCAATCTCCACGAATCCATCTGTTTTGTCTTGTTGTATAAGACATAAACTTGCTTGGGTATCCATCCATTAATAATATGTCTGTGGCAAGTCCACATCTTAAATATGAACCTTCCAATAAGTCATGACTTAATACTGTATACTCTGGGATTGCATTTTTCATTACATTATAAAAAATATTAAGTTCATATATTCCTTTTCCTGTAAATATTCCCTCACCAAAATTATCTTGATAGAAATCAGAAATTGCATTTGTATACAAATCAGTTCCTGCTGATCCTGCAAAAATTCTACTAAACCATGATTTTTCTGCTTCTCTTAAATCTATTCCTACTTTTGGTTGAATTATTCCATGCCCTTCTATTACTACGCCATCTTTTAAAATAGGTTTATTTAATATATGCTCCATTGTCCCAATTAACTCAAATGCGGAATTTAAAATAAGATTTGTGTCAGAATCCAATGTTATAATATATTTTATCTTTGGTATTTCTTTCATATTGTTTATTGTATTTGCTACAAAATCTTCTTCAGTTCTATTTATTAGGAAAGAATTAAATTGCATAAGTAATCCTCTTTTTCTTTCCCATCCTAAATATTCATTTTCTCCTTCGTACCATCTTCTTTTTCTATATAGAAAATTAAAAATTTCTTTATTATATTTTTTATTTAATTCATTTGCACAATGTATTCCAGCAAGTATAATTTCTTTATCACCTTTTCTTTTCTCTATTTTAGATGGCTTGCAATCTCCAAGTAAAGTAAAATATAAGTTATCGCTTTTATTTGCTAAATAATATACTTCTAGCTTTTTAAACATCTCTTCTACTTTTTTGTCAGAACTTAAAATAGTAGGTATTACCACCATTGTGGCTTGCTCTTTTGTAATTGTATTTTGCAAATCTATTTTAGGAAGTAATTTAGGTTTTACTATTTTGCTTAATACATACTGTGTCACTTGATTTATTACCTCTTGTATTGGTAATAAGAAAATTAAACTTAATAAATAATTATTGTATATTTTTCCTAATAATATTGAAATTACTATAGCAAGTCCCCATACAATTCCTATTATCAAATTTAATTTAAGTTTATTACTTATTTCAATTGGATTATATTCTATTTCTTTATATAATTCTGTTTTTCCTTGATCGATTAAATAATAACCAATATGACTTTTTTTACCTTGCTTTCCTGTTCCTAGCTCTACAATTTTCTTTGCAATATATACTTCTGATATTTTTGTTTTCTTTGATAATTCTTTTATTTTTCCTCTATAATATGCTTTTGTCTTGTAATCCATTTTGTCATATACTTGCGCTGGATCAAGTTTTAATATTTCTTCTACCCCATTTATTTTTTCAAAAATTTCTTGAAAATCTATTCTAGATATATTTTTTAGAGTTGTTATACAATTTCCCATAAGTACTTTTTTTATTGCGATATCAAAATGTTCCTTTTTTATAACATCATTTATATTTGTTCCCATCTTTTCTACTGACTCTTCTAATGCCTCTATATAGTCATAACTGTCTTTATCTGTTTTCTTTAACTTATATGACATATATTCTATGAATGGATATTTCATTTCTCCATACCCAAATTTATAGCTTTTATATGGCTTTTTATTAAATACTTGGTTCTCTTTTGTCTTTAGCTCTACCAATCTTTCTATTATATTTTCTGCTCTATACTTTTGCATTTGACTAGCATAAATTTTTTCGCAAATATTTTTTATATTTTCTATAATAACAATTTTTATAAATAGCTCTATATTCCATATTTCATCCATGTTTAGCGTTTTTCTTTTTTGGTATGAAGTTAGCATAAATTCCAAATTTTCTTTATTTATATTACTATCTGTATAAGCACACATTTCCTTTGCTAAAATATATATTCTCGCAAAACCGGCATAAGGGCCATTATCTAGCCCTAAAAATTTTTTATATTTTTTTAAATCTAACTCATCTTTTATCTGTTTTACTCTTTCTTCTATAATATAATAATTATCTAATAACCATTCCCCTGCTGGATGAATATCTATTCCTAATTTTATATGTTCATTTAGTAAATTATATACCATAGTAATATATTCAAAATCTTTTGTTAAATTTGGTATTGGATATGTTCTTTCATCAGATTCCGATTTTAAATTATGATCAGAAGCTAATTTTTCCATATATTTTTCTAGTTGTTTTTTATCTAATAAAACACCAAACATGTTATTATCACTCCTAAAACAGTATTAGGCTTATTTTTTCCATGTTTGGTAATTTTATTCATCGGGATTTGGGGACGTTCCTTTTTTCCCTATTTATAAATTTTGTATTTAGTAATAATCATATTATGACTCATAAAAATAATCATTTATTCCATTATATATTCCCCATGCTAATCGGTTTTGGTAATCGTCTTCTTGTAATTTATTTTCTTCTTCCTTATTTGATAAAAAGCCACATTCTACTATTGTAAGTGGTATTTCTACATTTTTTACTATGTATACATTATCTATTTTCATTGGCACTCTGTTATTTTCTTTTTCCACTGCCTCTTTTAAACTTTCCTGTATTGCTGTTGCCAACTTTTCTCCTTGCTCATTATCTTTTTTATAAAATGTCTGCCACCCTGAATATTGTTCCTGTGGTATTTTATTTAAATGTATTGATACAAATATGTCTGCTGATGATGAATTTCCTATTTTTACTCTATTCCTTATATCAGATACTTTTTTCTGTTTTAATGTTGTTTTATCTATATCATAAATTCCATTTTCATCTGATCTTGTTAATATTACTGTCGCTCCACTTTGCTCTAATAAATTCTGCAACTTTAATGCTATTTTTAAATTGATTTCAGCTTCTGAAATTCCATCTGCACTAACAGCTCCGTCCATCTGGCTCCCCATGTCCTGCGTCTATGACTATTACTTTATTACTAACAGGTAAAGCTACCGTTTCTACTGTTTCTGGCTCTATAAATATCTGCGATATTCCTAATGCTAACACTACCAATAAAAAAATTCCAAGCACCATTATTCTTTTTTTACTTAAGAAAAACATTTTACACCTCAAAAAATCTCATATAGTTTTATTATAACTATATGAGATTTTTAATTTTTTATGTATTTATTTTTCTAAATCTAATTTTATATGTACATCTTTTAATTGTTGTTCTGAAACTACAGATGGTGCTCTCATCAATAGATCTCTTGCTCTTTTATTTTTTGGAAATGCTATTACTTCTCTAATATTTTGTGAATCTGCAATTAACATTACCATTCTGTCAATTCCTGGTGCAGCACCTGCATGTGGTGGTGTACCATATTGGAATGCATTATATAATGCTCCAAATCTATTTTTTACATCTTCTTCTGTATATCCTGCAATTTCGAATGCTTTAACCATAATTTCTGGATCATGATTTCTCACAGCTCCTGAGGCCATTTCATAACCATTACATACTAAATCATATTGATATGCATATACATCTAATGGATCTTTTGTATTTAATGCTTCTAGTCCACCTTGTGGCATAGAAAATGGATTATGACTAAAGTCTATTGTTCCTTCATCAGATAATTCATACATTGGAAAATCTACTATAAAGCAGAAACGATATACATCTTTTTCTAATAAATCTAATCTTTTACCTAATTCTATTCTAACTAAACCTGCTATTTTTTGTGCTTTTTCAAATTCATCTGCTATAAAGAACATTGCAGAATTATTTGATGCACCATATTTAGTTTGTAAAGCTTCTTTTATTTCTGGTGTAATAAATTTAGCAATTCCACCTGTAACTTCTCCAGTTGCATCTAACTTTGTCCATGCTAATCCTTTTGCACCAACATCATTTGATGTTGCAAATTCCCCCATTTTATCGAAGAATTTTCTACCTTGATTATTGCCATCTGGAACTACTATTACTTTTACTGTTTTTCCTTTGAATGCATTAAAGTCTGAATCTTTAAAACATTCTGTAACATCTTGTATAATTAGAGGATTTCTTAAATCTGGTTTATCTATACCGTATTTTTCCATTGCTTCTTTATAAGGAATACGTACAAATGGTCCTTTATCTACTTTCCAATTTGTAAATTTCTCAAAAGTATATGGTACAACTTCTTCTATCACTTTAAATACATCTTCTTGTGTTGCAAAGCTCATCTCGAAGTCTAATTGATAGAACTCTCCTGGTGCTCTATCCGCTCTAGGATCTTCATCTCTAAAACATGGAGCTATTTGATAATATTTATTAAATCCAGATACCATTAATAATTGTTTAAATTGTTGTGGCGCTTGTGGCAATGCATAAAATTCGCCTGGATTTAATCTACTTGGTACTAAATAATCTCTTGCACCTTCTGGAGAAGAGTTCGCTAAAATTGGAGTTTGAATTTCTGTAAAATCTAATTCATCCATTTTGTCTCTTATTGTTTTTAAGATTTTAGAACGAAGTAAAATATTATTATGCAATTTTTCATTTCTTAAATCTAAAAATCTATATTCTAATCTTAGGTCTTCTCTTACTTCTTGATCTGTATTTACTTCAAATGGTAATACATTTTTGCACTTTCCTAAAACTTCTATTTTGCTTGCTTTAACTTCTATTTCTCCTGTTGACATATTAAGATTTTTACTTGCTCTTTCCACAACTTTTCCTTCTATATGTATACAACTTTCTGTAGTTAAAGCTTTTGCTTTTTCTTCTGGTTCTTTATTTTCGTTACTTATTAAAATTTGTGTTATTCCAAATTCATCTCTTAAATCTATAAATAACATTCCACCTAGGTCTCTTATTTTTTGAACCCAGCCTGATAATTTTACGTCTTCATCTACATTATTTATATTTAATTCTCCACATGTGTGTGTTCTGTATATATTTTTTACAACTTCCATATTCATCCTCTTCCTTTTTCTCCTAATAGTCTTTGTCTATTATACTCTAAATTCCAGTAAATAACAAGATTTTATAAGCTTTTTATATTTTTCATCTTTTTATTGATTTTTTTTATTTTTAATGATATATAGTTTATATTTATTTAGTAATACATTACTCTTCAGAGGTTTGAAACGTTGTATATCCATCTAAAGATGTAACTTTAACTGGTTGCTATTTTACATTACTCACTAGAGGATAAGAACAATCGAGTAGAGAATAAATAATTATTTATTCTCTACTCGATTTTACTACCTTAAAAGTATAAGAAAACACCTAGTTTTATACATAAAGAAAGAAGATCAATAAGACCTTCTTTCTTTTAATGATATTATATTTTCTTACTAAAATTCTCGGAGTGGAATCGAAAATTTTAAATTTTTTAGTTATCATCATTTTTTAATTTTTTCTCTAATAATACTATTATTCCAGCTATTACTATTAATATAGCTAATTCTATTAATACATTTGTAAGGCTTCTATCTTCACCTGTTGAAATACTTACAACTAAATCTGCTGTAGATTTGTTGTCTTCTTCTGTTGTTTCTGTGAAGTTTGCTGGATTTACTACATCTTCTAATTCAGCTGTATTTACTAAATCACCAAAATGAGATTTACCTGGTATCCATTTTAAAACTATTATAAGTTCTTTAGTCTCACCAGGAGCTAAGTCTACTCTAGCTTTAAGTTGTCCATCTTTGGTTTGCTTCCATTCTGAACTTGTTCCTTCTGCTATTTCGAAGTACTGTGGTAAAGTATCTACCACTGTTGTAGTTCCTTCTATATCCCCTGTGTTACTTACTAATACCTTAAATGTTACTTCTAATTGTGTATCTTGTCCAGATTTTCTATATATTTCTACCTTGTTGCCTTCATCAGATACATGTTTATCTACTCCATTTAATTTTATATTAGCCAATTCTGTTTGTACACTCATATTGAATTCTTGTTTCTTATAATAATATATTACATCGATATCTTCTGCTGTATAGTTACCTACTCCGTTTTCTGGAGCTCTATCTTCTAGGTATGTATAATATGGTATTTCTTTTACATCTGTAATGTAATCGTCTCCAACATATCCTGTTTGTTCTTCTCTATATGTTTTAACTTCGCCCGTGTTGCTATCTACATACAATATTTCTTTTCCTGTATCTACATCAACATATTTAGCTCTTACTTTGCCACTTTGTTGTCTTTCGTAATAGTATATTACATATATATCTCCTCTTCCCATAATACCTTCAGCATTTGCTGGTTCTGGGTCTGCTTTAACATATCCTTCAACTTCTTTTCTTTCTGTAGTATATTTGTCTCCGCTAAATCCTTCTATAATTGTTTCTTCTGCTAAAACTTTATTGTCATCATTTGTTTCTGTATCATCTTTTTCAAGATATTTAACAATTACTCTTGCTGGAATTTTCTTGTATACATATACTACTTCTTTCTTCTCTGATGTTAATACTCCAGATGTTTCTCCTTCTACTCTTACAAAATCATAGTTTTCTATGTCTTTTTGTACTGTTTCGTATTTGTCTCCTATGTATCCTGTAATTGTTTCTCTTGTTGCGATTTCTTCTCCAGAATCTTCATCTATATATTTTACAGTTACAGGTGCAGATTCTATTCTTTCATAATAGTATGTTACATAAATAGTATCTTCTGTAAGTTCTCCAGAAACATTTCCACTGTTTTCTATATATGTACATCCATATATATCTTTTTGTATTGTATCGTAATGCTCTCCAACTTTTCCATTTATTTCGTATCCTTCTGCTAATTCATTTCCTGTTCGTTTATCTATATATTTTACCACTACTTTTCCTGGAATATTAATTGAAGTTACATGCGAGTCTTTTACAGTGTTGGTTGTTTCTGTTTCATATAAATCAACGCTTCCTTCTACTTCGATTGTCATATTGTCCTTAGTTGCATCTAAGTTACTAAATACTAATTGTATTCCTTCCTCCAATGTTGCTTTATAATTACCATTTTCATATGTATTTATGTGTTCAACTCTTTGTACCCATGTAATTGTGTTGGCTTTACTATCATATGCTCCACCTGCTAAATTAGATGAATTTACATCTATAGCATGTGGTAAACGAGCAACTACGGTAACCAATGCTTCTCCAATATAACCTTCTACAATTGCATTGTATTTTATGTTATATGAAACTTTAGATTTTGAACTTGTTATACTATTTGTTCCTGTAATATCTATACTACTATTTAAGTCACTTTCCATTAACTTATATGAATTTGTTATTCTTATAACATTATCTAGTTTTTCTATTACTGGACTTTCGTAGTATTCTAAGTCTCCAGCATTTGTTTCTGTTTCTTCTGCACTATAATTTATTTCTTTTCTGTCATCTGTATATTTTGGTAAGTTGCTAAATGTAACTTTCCATTCGTTAGAAGCACTTAATGTAGCACTTCTTTCGGCTACTCTTGCACCATCTGCAGTTAAGTAAACTGTTACACTATTAGGTCTTCTGCCTTTAGTATCTTCGTTGTCATCCCATACTTTTTCGATAGTCTTATCTACTCTAAAGTTTACTGGAATGCTTGCATTTGCTTGTAAAGTATTTTCTTTTCCTGTTGTTGTTAATGTTAAGTTTGTATTTACTGTGTTTTCGATTGCATCTTCGTTTAAATCAATTCCTGCATATACTAAATTTATTTGTTTTGTTCTATTTATAGTTCTGTCACCATTTAGATATGTGTCTATTCCTGTAATTCGCTCTGTCCATGTAATTGTTTTTGATGCCCTATCGTACACACCATCCGCTAATTGTGGATTTGCTTTGTAGGTTTGTCAAACATATGTCACACTTTATTGATAAATATATACTTTGAA
>CAKNPW010000005.1 GCA_930990555.1 uncultured Clostridium sp.
TTTCAAAGTATATATTTATCAATAAAGTGTGACATATGTTTGACAAACCTACAAGGATTTTTATTGAAATATTAAGAAAATACTTGCTAAATTTAGTATTTCATGGTAAAATATTAAGCGCGTACATTAAGGCTAAGTTTATGCTTATGCTTTAATATAGATTTATTTTAAACAACAAGGAGGTGTTTTGGAATGCCAAATATAAAATCAGCTAAAAAGAGAGTTGAAGTTATCAAGAAAAAAACTATGAGAAATAATAGTATAAAATCAGGATACAAAACAGCTATAAAGAAAGCAGAAGCTGCTATAGAAGCTAAAAATATGGAAGAAGCTAAAAAATTAACATCTTTTGCAACAAAGAAAATAGATCAAGCTTGTGCTAAAGGTGTTATCGTAAAAAACACTGCAGCTAGAAAAAAATCTCAACTTTCTAAAAAATTAAATGCAGTAAACGCTTAATTACTTATAATTTATAATAAAAATTATGCATAGTTTTTATTTAGAAGACCCTATTTACATAGGCGTCTTCTTTTTTTATTATATAGGAAAAATCGAAGATTTTTACGTATATAACAAGGTTAAGTTTCCTATATTCGTGCGATTGCGAAGCAATCTGCACATGTGGCGAAGCCACTTTTCTTATAAAAAAATTTCTCATAATAGAGAAATTTATTAATAAATAATTATGCTATTTCTTTTAAATATTTTTCTAAAGCTTTAGATAATTGGTCTGGACATGATGTTCCTTTATTTCCACAATTTATTCCTTTTAGCTTTTCTATTACATCTTCAATCTTCATACCAACAACAAGTTTTGATATTCCCTTAGTATTTCCATCACATCCACCTACTATTTTTAATGATTTTATAATCCCGTTTTCTATTTCAAAAATCATCTCTCTTGAACAAACTCCTTCAGGTCTATATCTATATTCCATACTTGTACCTCCTTTTTTATAATTTATTACATTCTATTAAATTTTCACTGCTTTTTCAATCAATATTGGTAATTATTTCATTTGTTTTTGTTCTCATTTTATGTTATCCTTTAATTATTGAAGGTGATGTATTATGAAATTAGATATTGCAACACAAAAAGTTGTAAACTATGGAATTATATTTTCTTCTTTTATTTTACTAGCATCAATCCTAACCTTGATATATTATAATTTCTTTTACTTACATCCTCTTATTTATAATATAGGTATATTACTATTCCAAGCAGGAACTACATATTTCTTTTGTTTTCTATTCGGAGGATTTGCTTTTAACAAAATAAAGGAAGATTTAAACTAAGGATTTGGATAGGAATTTGGGGACGTTCCTTAAAATCCCTATCATAAATAAATGCGATAACTTTTTAATTATCGCATTTATTTATGATAGGGGAAACAAACACCGTTCCCTTTTCCCTATTTACTCAATTCTTCTTTTAACATTTTATTTAGCATTTGTGGATTTGCTTTTCCTTTAGTAGCTTTCATTGCTTGTCCGACTAAAAATCCTATTGCTCTTTCTTTTCCAGCTTTATAATCTGCTACAGAGTTTGGATTTTCTTCTAAAACTTTAAGTACAACTTCTTTTATTGCACCTTCATCAGAAATTTGAATCCATCCTTTTTCTTTTATAATTTCTTCTGGCTCTTTTGGATTTTCAAATAATTCTTCTATTACTTTTTTACCAATACTTGAACTTATAGTTCCTTTATCTATCAATTCTACTAGATGACCTAAATGCTCTGCTGTAAATGGTATTTGATCTGCCTCTAGCTCTTTTTCATTTAAAATTCTAGAAATATCAGAAATTATCCAGTTGTTAACTGCTTTTCTATTTCCACATACTTTACTTGCTTCTTCAAATAAATCTGATAAATATTTTGAACTCGTTATAATATTAGCATCTTTTTCAGATAAATTGTATTCATTAATATATCTTTCTTTTCTGCTTTCAGGAAGTTCTGGTAAAGTATTTTTAAGATTTTCTATATATTCTTCTGATAAATTAATTGCTACTAAATCAGGATCTGGAAAATATCTATAGTCTTGTGCATCTTCCTTATCTCTCATAGGAAATGTTTTTCCAGATACTTCATCCCATCTTAAAGATTCCTGTTCTACTTTTCCACCCTCTTCTAATACATCAATTTGTCTTGTTACTTCATAATCTATAGCTCTTGTAATTGATTTAAAAGAGTTCATATTTTTCATTTCTGTTCTTGTTCCAAGTTTTGTATCTCCTACTTTTCTTACAGATACGTTTACATCAGCTCTTAAAGACCCTTCTTCCATTTTACAGTCTGAAACTTCTATATATTGTAATATTGATTTTAATTTCTTTAAATATCTATCTGCTTCTCCGCTTGAACGTAAATCCGGCTCTGATACTATTTCGATTAGAGGAACACCTGCTCTATTTAAATCAACTAAGCTTCCACCTGTATATTCATCATGATTTAATTTTCCTGCATCTTCTTCTATATGTATTCTTAAAAGTCTTACTTTCTTTTTATTTCCTTCATCGTCTTCTATTTCTATATATCCATGATTACATAAAGGTTTATCATATTGAGATATTTGATATGCTTTTGGTAAATCTGGGTAAAAATAATTTTTTCTATCATTTTTACTATTTCTTTCTATCTCACAATTTGTTGCAAGACCTGCTTTTACTGCATATTCTACAACCTTTTCATTTAGTACAGGAAGTGTTCCTGGCATTCCCATACAAATTGGACATGTATGTGTATTTGGCTCTGCCCCAAATGTTGTAGGACATGAACAAAAGATTTTTGTTTTTGTAGAAAGTTCTGCATGAACTTCTAGTCCTATTATTACTTCGTAACCATCTCTTACCATTACTTTTCCTCCTTACTATTTCTTAAATTTTGGTTTATATTGTTCTCTAAATTTTATTTTTTGTTCAAAAGTATATGCAGCATTTAGTAATGTTTCTTCTGCAAATCTATTTCCTATTAATTGCATTCCAACTGGCATTCCTTCTTTATCTACACCACATGGAATAGATATTCCTGGAAGTCCTGCAATATTTACAGATACTGTACAAATATCTGCTAAATACATTGCAAGAGGATCATTGATTTTTGAACCAATGTCAAATGCTGCTGTTGGTGATGTTGGTGTTAAAATAACATCATATTCGTCTAAAACTTTTTTAAATTCGTTCATTACTAATGTACGAACTTGTTGGGCTTTTTTATAATATGCATCATAATATCCTGAGCTTAATACATATGTTCCTAATATTATTCTTCTTTTTACTTCTGGTCCAAAACCTTCTGTTCTTGAATTTGTAATTAATTCTTTTACATTACTATATTTTTTTGCTCTATGGCCATATCTAACTCCATCAAATCTACCTAAATTTGAACTTGCCTCTGCACAAGCAATAATATAGTATGAAGCTAAAGCATATTCTGCTATATTCAAAGATACTTCCTCTACTTCTGCTCCTAATTCTTTATATGTTTCAATAGCATTCTCTAAATTTTCTTTAACTTCCGCATTAATTCCTTCTCCAAAGAATTCTTTTGGAACTGCAATTTTTAATCCTTTAACATCATTTTTTAAGGCTTTTGTATAATCTACTTTTGGTCTTTCTACAGATGTTGTATCCATATTGTCTTTTCCTGCAATTATATTAAGAAGCATTGCACAATCTGTTACATCTTTTGTTATTGGACCTACTTGGTCTAATGATGAAGCAAATGCTACAACACCATATCTTGAAACTAATCCATATGTAGGTTTTAATCCAACAACACCACAAAAAGCTGCGGGTTCTCTTATAGAGCCACCTGTATCTGTTCCTAATGCCCATGGAACCATTCCTGCTGCTACTGCTGCAGCTGAACCACCAGAAGATCCACCTGGCACCTTATTTAAATTCCATGGATTTCTTGTAACATGAAAATATGAATGTTCTGTTGAACCACCCATTGCAAATTCATCCATATTTAATTTTCCTAAATTCACAAGTTCTTTATCGTTTATTTTTTCCATAACAGTTGCATCATATGGTGCAATAAAATTTTCTAACATTTTTGAAGAACAAGTTGTTTTTACACCTTTTGTACAAATATTATCTTTTATTCCTATTGGAATACCTGCTAATTCTGATTTTGCTTCTCCGCTCTCAATTTTTTTATCCATTTCTTTCGCTTTTTCTAAAGCATCTGCTTCTAATGTTGTAACAAAAGCTTGTACATCTTTTTCTTTTTCTGCAATTCTATCTGTATATGCTTTTGTAATTTCATAACTTGTAAGCTCTTTTTTCTCTAATTTCTCTTTAAGCTCATGTACTGTTAATTCTGTAATATTCATGTTTGCCTCCTTTATTTAAATTAACTTGCTATGTTTTCCAATTTTATATAAACTTTTTCCATTTTTCTGCTTTTGCAATTTTATATTTTAATTCACCTTTAATTTATTACCTTTGGAATTTTAAACATATTTTGTTCTTTTTCTGGTGCATTTTGGAGTAACGCATCTAAATTACCAAATTCTTTTACTTCATCTTTTCTAAATACATTTTTATTTTCATAAGCACCTATTGTAATATCTAAATTACTTACATCAGCATTATTTATTACATCTGCAAAATTTAAAATTTCTTGTAAATTTTCTAAATACTTTTCTGTTTCATCTTCTTTAAGATTTAAATCTGCTAATTTTGCAATGTGTAATAATTCTTCTTTACTTACCTTATTTTCGCTCATAAACTCATCTCCTTGCGTTTTATATGCCATTTATTATATAGTCATTTATTTTCAAAAGTCAAGTTTACCATAATATTTTTATACATAAATGTTGACAAATTAGCAAATACTATGTAAAATATTTCTATAGGGATTTGGGGACGTTCCTTAAAATCCCTATTAATTTTATAAACAATGACGAGCTTTTGCAAGTTACTAATAGAGAGTAAGGGTCAATAGGCTGAAAGCCCTTTTAGAAAAACGCAATTGAATAACACATTGTTTTTTTATCATACAAGTTAATAAATTGAGTGGAAAACTATTATAAACCAAGTTTTCAATATAGGGTGGCACCGCGGAAAGTTATTTCGTCCCTATCATATTAAAAAATATGATAGGGATTTTTTGATGCCTATCATTAAGCCACCTTCCAAATCTCCGATTTGGCTAAGGTGGGCTATAATTGGCTAAGCCAATAGATTTAGGAGGTTTATTATGGAAAAGTACAGAACACACACATGTGGAGACATCACTTTAGAAGATGTTGGAAAAAAAGTTAAAATTGCAGGATTTGTGCAAACAATTCGTGATTTAGGAGGTCTTGTATTCTTAGATATTCGTGATATGTATGGAATTACACAAGTTGTAACTTCTGCTGAATCTAATATTGTAGATTTTGCATCACATATCCCTATCGAATCTTCTGTATCTGTGGAAGGTATAGTTAGAAAAAGAAGTGAAGACACAATAAACGAAAAAATAAAAACAGGTCTTGTTGAAATTTACATTGATAAAATTAAAATATTAGGAAAAAGAACTGCAGATTTGCCATTTGAAGTAAATACAGATCAAGAAGTTAGAGAAGATTTAAGATTAAAATACCGTTATTTAGATTTAAGAAATGATAAATTGAAATCAAATATAATTTTACGTAGTAAAGTTATCCAATTTTTAAGAGAAGAAATGATAAAACGTGAATTTTTAGAGGTTCAAACACCAATACTTACAAGTTCTTCTCCAGAAGGTGCACGTGATTATTTAGTACCAAGTAGATTACATGAAGGAAGATTTTATGCCCTTCCACAAGCACCACAACAATTTAAACAATTATTAATGGTTTCTGGTTTTGATAAATATTTCCAAATTGCACCTTGTTTTAGAGATGAAGATGCAAGAGCTGACCGTGCTCCTGGTGAATTTTATCAACTAGATATGGAAATGAGCTATGCTACCCAAGAAGATGTATTTTCTGTTATTGAACCAGTAATTTATAATACATTTACTAAATTTTCTGATAAAAAAGTAGCAGAATATCCTTTCCCAAGAATAACATATAAAGAAGCTATGCTTAAATATGGTTCTGATAAACCTGATTTAAGAAACCCATTAGTTATAGTTGATGTTACAGATATTTTTGAAGATGAAAGTGTAACATTAAATGCTTTTAAAGGAAAATTAGTTAGAACAATAGCTGCACATGATGTAGCAAATCAACCAAGAAGCTTTTTTGAAGGAATGACAGACTATGCAATGAAAGAATGTAAAGCTAAAGGTCTGGCTTGGCTTCGTGTTTTAGAAGATGGTACATTCCAAGGACCTATTGCTAAATTTATACCAGATAATGCAAGAGAAGAAATGTTAAAAAGAACAGATTCAAAACCTGGTGACTGCTTATTCTTTATTGCAGAAACTCCAAAAGTTGTTAATACTTTATCTGGTGAAATTAGAGCAGAGCTTGGAAAACGTTTAGGTTTAATAGATGAAAATATTTTCAAATTCTGTTGGATTATTGATTTCCCAATGTATGAATTAGATGAACGTGGAAATATTACATTTAGTCACAACCCATTTTCTATGCCACAAGGTGGATTAGAAGCTTTAAATACTCTAGATCCATTAGATGTAGTTGCATACCAATATGACATTGTTTGTAATGGTATAGAATTATCTTCTGGTGCTGTTAGAAATCATGATATCGATATCATGATTAAAGCTTTTGAAATTGCTGGTTATACTAAAGACCAAGTAAAAGAAAGATTTGGTGCTTTATATACCGCATTTCAATATGGTGCTCCTCCACATGCTGGTGTAGCTCCTGGAATTGATAGAATGATTATGCTTCTTACTGGTGCAGAGAATATTCGTGAAGTTATAGCTTTCCCATTAAATAGCAAAGCACAAGATTTAATGATGGGAGCTCCTGGATATGTTTCAAGAGATCAATTAAGAGATATTCATATTAGAATTGAGAAAAGTAAATAAAACTATTCTTGTTTATTTCAAGAAAAAATGCTATAATTGTTAATAATAAAATATATTAGAATGGAGGAAATCATATGTTTAATCGTCGGATAAGTAAACGTAAACGCTCAACTTTTTTCCAATTTATTAAGAAGGAAGGAAATGTATACAGATTTGATGTTTATTGCTATGATGCCAAATTAAACAATTCTGCTCTAGTTGGATATGCGTTAGTCAACAAGTGCAGTGGAATTGGTAGTATATCAATGTTTGAATCTGATATTTGCCCTCTTTATTATTCTAATGGATATTACAATGATCCATATCTTATTGAAGAACTAAAGAGACAGCTTGATATAATAGAAAAAACATATGAATAAACTCACACCACTCCCCTGAAATATGGGGAGTATTTCTTTTATTATAAATATAATTTCACATTTACATTAGATGCAAAATATATTTGTCAGATTTATGTAAATATGATATAATACATTCGTCAAATTTAGGTATAACTAGCACATACCTCTAAAATGTAACTATTGTATTTTGGAGGGGCTAGCCTCCAAAAGATTCAAAAAGGAGGCACATTTTGATAGAATTAAATTTAAAAGAAAAATGGATTAATCAAATGTATGGAGGTAAACTCGAAACCTGGTGTATATGGATAGAACGTGCAATCGAAACAATTCGTTCCAAAAATGAAAAAGAGATTGAAATAATAACTACTTGTCCAGCACCAAATGGAGCAGAGAATGGATTACGGGAACCGCATCCTGAATTAGGATATACAACAGTTCGTTTCTTTTGTATATACCTACCTGACCTTGATAATTATCTTATAGATACCTTGAAAGGTATTTTAGTTAGAAACCACATAAATTTACGCGAAGCCAGTCCTCGTTCAATTACGCTCCGAATTTTTTAACCATTTTCTTACCACGCAAAAATCCTAACAATTAACATTGTTAGGATTTTGTACTTTATTCTAATAAAGATATCATATCCCACGTCGATGAAAAATTCATTGTTGGTGAATGTATTCATATGGATACATGATACATCATGGCTTAAAGACAAAAAAAATTTGAAACAGATAAGCTTTGAAATCGAAGAAGGCGATGAAGATGAAGGAACCATAACCGACATAAATTACTACTCTTCTATGCCATACTTTGTCTGCAAAGACAAAAACGATGAAAGTAAGCATAATTTAATTTTTGACAGCTTGAAAGAGCTGTTAAAAAGAGAAGGACTTCATCTAGATGAAGAAGTTTATCTAGATAGGTTAACGCTCTTTTGGTTACACTCAAATAGTTTATCTTATCTTAGAAGCCCTAGCAATGAACATTGCTAGGGCTTCTTCCTTTCTATTATAAAATTATTTTTTATATAGGGATTTTAGGAACGTCCCCAAATCCCTCTCGTATGGTTGAAAATTCCAGAACGTCCCCATTTCCCTATTTTCCATAATAGCTGTCTAATAAAATTTGTTTTATTTCTGCTACTAATGGTAGTCTTGGATTTGCTGGTGTACATTGATCTTCAAATGCTCTATCTGCTAATTCATCTACATTGTCTAAGAATTCTTTTTCATCTACTCCTGCTTCTTTAAATGATGCTGGAATATTTATATCTTTGTTCATTTTTCTGATAGCTTCTGCTAATGAATGTACTCCCTCTTCTACTGTATCTGCTTTTAAACCAACCATTTTTGCTATTTTAGCATATTTTTCGTCTGCCATATAATATTCATATTTAGGGAATGATGTAAATTTAGTTGGTTTACTTCCATTATATTCTACAACATATGGTAATAAAATTGCATTAATTCTACCATGTGGTAAATGGAATTTTGCTCCTAATTTATGTGCCATAGAGTGACATACTCCTAA
Source organism: uncultured Clostridium sp. (assembly GCA_930990555.1). Classification (GTDB taxonomy): domain Bacteria; phylum Bacillota; class Clostridia; order TANB77; family CAG-508; genus Merdicola. Next base: position 8,851 of record CAKNPW010000005.1, read on the forward strand.
AAACGCATTTGAAAATGCCATACCTGCCATTGTACTTGCATTATGCATTCTTTCTCTTGCATATTTATTATCACCATGGTTATATGCTTCTTTTAAGTTTTCAAATACTAATTTTGCTGCTTTTTCAGCTAATGCATCTGTATAATCTGTTGCCATATTTGATACATATGCTTCTAACGCATGTGTTAAAACATCCATTCCTGTATCTGCTGTTAAAGATTTTGGAAGTGTTGATACAAAATCTGGGTCTACTATTGCAACATTTGGTGTTAATTCATATGCTGTTAGTGGATATTTTTTACCTTCTTTTTTATCTGTTATAACTGCAAATGATGTAACTTCAGAACCTGTTCCAGATGTTGTAGGAATTGCTACCATTTGACACTTTTTACCTAGTTCTGGAATTTCATATGTACGCTTTCTTATATCCATAAATTTTAATTTTAATCCATCTAAATCTACATCAGGAACTTCATATAAAAGCCACATTCCTTTTGCAGCATCCATTGCAGAACCTCCACCTAATGCAATAATTACATCTGGTTCAAATTTTCTCATTGCTTCTACACCTTTTTTAACAGTGTCAAATGATGGATCTGGCTCTACATCAAAGAATATTTCAGAATGTACATAATCTTGTCTTTTTCTTAAGTGATATAACACTTTATCAACATAACCAAATTTAACCATTGATTCATCTGTTACTATAAAAGCTCTAGAAATATCTCTCATATCTTCAAGATATTTTATTGCTCCTGCTTCAAAATATATTTTCTTTGGAACTTTAAACCATTGCATATTAACTCTCCTTCTTCCCATCTTTTTAACATTTATTAAATTCTTAGCAGATACATTATCTGTTGTAGAGTTTCCTCCAAATGTACCACAACCTAAAGTTAATGATGGTGTAAATGAATTATATATATCACCAATTCCACCATGTGATGATGGTTGATTTACAATGATTCTACTTGCTTTTAATCTTTTACCATATTCTTTTATTACTTCTTTATTTTCTGAATGGATAGCAGCAGAATGTCCTAGCCCTCCATTTTCTAGTAATTTTTCTGCTTTTTCTATTCCCTCTTTGCTATTTTTTACAATATAATAAGCTAGTACTGGGCTTAGTTTTTCTTTAGAAAATGGGTATTCAGGCCCTACTCCTTCTTCATATACTACTAATACTTTTGTGTCTTCTGGTACTTCAAATCCAGCTTGTTTTGCAATACTATATGGACTTTGTCCTGGTATCTTAGATTGCAAAGCATATCCTTTTTCCTTATTAAACATTACTTCTTTTAATTTTTCTTTTTCTTCTGGAGATACAAAATAACATCCAGCATTTTTCATTAATTCTTCGAATTCTTTATAAATTGCTTCATCTACTATTACAGATTGTTCTGAAGCACAAATCATTCCATTATCAAAAAATTTAGATAATACTAAATCATTTACAGATGTTTTTAATTTAGCTGATTTTTCTATATAGCATGGTACATTTCCTGGTCCTACACCTAATGCTGGCTTTCCTGATGAATATGCAGCTTTAACCATTCCTGTTCCACCTGTTGCTAAAATTAAATTTACAGCTGGATGTGTCATTAATCTATTTGTAGCTTCTAAAGATGGTTCTTCAATCCATAATATACAATCTTTTGGCGCTCCTGCTTTTACTGCAGCATCTCTTAATATTTCTGCTGCTCTTTTACTACATTGTTGTGCTGATGGATGGAATCCAAATATAATTACATTTCTTGTTTTTGCAGAAATTATAGATTTAAACATAACTGTAGATGTTGGATTTGTTACTGGTGTTACACCCGCAATAATTCCAATTGGTTCTGCAATTTTTATATAATCATCTTCTTCGTTTTCTTCTATTATACCAACAGTTTTTTCATTTTTAATATTATTATATATATAATCTGTTGCAAACATGTTTTTTATAATTTTGTCTTCGTAAATACCTCTACCAGTTTCTTCCACTGCAAGTTTAGCAAGTTCCATATGATGTTCCAAACCTGCCATAGACATAGCTTTTATGATTTTATCAACTTGTTCTTGATTTAGCTTCATATACTCTTTTGATGCTTTTTTTGCTCTTTCTACTAAATCATTAATCATTTTTTCTACTTTATTGCTATCATTTTTTGTTTCAGCCATAAATATGCCTCCTTAATATATTAATTCAATTTTAATAATATCTTATTCATATTTTAAAGTCAATAGAATGCTTACATTTTTATATGACAATATTTGCTATTTAACATAAGAAAAAAGAGAAGCTTTTAGTCTTCTCTTCCTCCGTCATCTTTTTTTCCCTCTAATAAATCAGTATTCTGAGCAATATCAGCTATTTGTTGAACAGTCTGATCTCCAGCATCTCTTTTTAATTTAGCTAATTTTCCTCTTTGAGCTCTTTGTTCTTCTTCTTCCAATAATTTTTCTATTATACTTTTCATCTCTTCTGAAGATTCTTTTTCAACTTGTTTTAGGAAATATTCTTTTTGAGCTCGTTTTAGCATTTCCTCTATTTCCACTCCTGAATTCTCTACATCCACATCAATATCTTCACCTAAATCGTTTAATGGTAAAGCAACATTCATAAATTCCATAATCCTCATTGTATTTCCTAATTCTTTATAATTAGATACAACTTTTTTTGCAGCCATTGCAACTAATTTTCTATTTATTGGTCTTGCTTGTTTTTTTCTTTTATTTATCTCTGTAGCTTCCTCTTCTGTTATTTCCGTGTCTTTTGGTGACATAGCTAATAATTCTTTTATTCTCAATTTTGTAACATATATATAATTTATAGCATTCCAATCATTTGTATAATTTATAATTCTATAAACAGCATTAACCGATCTTTCTATTTCTTGCAAACTCATATCACTTGCTTTAACTTCTTGATTAGTTACTAATTTTTGTACAATATCATATCTTGCATTTTTTGGCAAATCAGAAATTAAATCTTTTGCTTTTTGATCTTTTAGTAACACCTCTGAATCTATTGTTTGCATTATTGCTGTTTTTTGACTTCCTGTCAACTCATCTTTTATATCTGTTTCTGTTAATATTTGAATTTGTTTTTCTGACTCTTCAACATGTGCTATTGCTTTTGCTACAGTGGCCTTTACTTCTGAATCACCTTCTACAACAGCCTCTTTTTTATCATCAATAAAATCTAATAATTCATCATCTGTCATAGCTTTTAATTTAGCTATTAACTTTTTATTTTTAATTTCCTTTCTTTTTGCTTCTACTTTATCCTGTATATTTTTTAAAATTCCCATTTATCCTATCCTTTCTGCATAAAATTAATTAGCCTTTAATATATATTACTATATTTTTTCACAAAGTAAAGCCTAACTATAAGCTCTTACAAAACTTTTAGTTAGGCCGTTTGTTAATTTAAATTATAAATAATCTTGTGGATTTAATGTTTTTCCATTTTTTCTTATTTCAAAATGTAAATGTGGTCCTGTAGAATTACCTGTAGATCCCACTGCTGCTATTGTATCACCTGCTAAAACTCTTGCACCTACTTTTACATATAACTTACTACAATGCCCATACCACATCTCATAACCATTGTCACACTCAATTTTTATTAAATAACCGTATGAACCCTTATATCCTGAAAAAATTACTTTCCCTGAGGCTGCTGCCTTAATTGGTGTACCAGCTGAAGTTGCAATATCTAGACCAGTATGTGCACTAGAACGCACTCTACTTCTTTCTCCATATCTTGATGTAATTTTTCCTCCTGAAATAGGTCTTACAGCAACAACAACTTTATTATTTGTTGTTGCAGATTGACTTCTTGCTTCCTCTGCTTTTTTTACTTCTTCCTCAATTTGTGCTACTTTTACATCTATATTTTCAGTTTTTAGTTTTGAAACAGCTACAGTTTCTTCAACTGTTTCTATTTTTTCTTTTTCAAATATCTGTTTTACTCCAATATTAAGTACTAGTTTATCTTTATATTCATTTTGTAAATCTGCTACAATCTTATCTGCTTCTTCTTCTGTTCCAACATATGTCTTTATTTCATCATCTATTGTTATTCCATATGCTGTGTATGTTGTAGAAATATTCTCTTTTATTTTTTCTAGTACTTCTTCTTTTTTTGAAGTTTTATTGCTTACGAATTTAGGTTCGTATTTTGTTTCTACTTCTAGATTTCTAAAAGCAACCCCTTCCTCTTTACTTTCTATATAACTATTTATTTCCTCTTCTATTTCATACTTGTTTGTTACATATCCAATTACTTCACCATTTGCTGTTACTTTAAACAAAATGTTATATCTTATTAAGATAACTGTAAATAATATTAACAACATTATAGCAAAAATCTCTGTAAATTTTATTATCTCTTTTGTGTGAATTTGTCTATGTTCTTTTAAAATACTTATTCACTCTCCTTTAATTTCTACACACAAGTATTATTTATTATACTATATATTTTATGTTTTTTCAATTTATGTATACATTATTTTTATACCTTTTCTTTTTTTTGAATAAATTTTTCCTTATTTTGTTAAAATTTACTATATTTATCTCTTTTTTTCTCCTGTTTTCTTTTGTTTTTAGACTTTTTTATGTTTTAAACACATCAAAAAACGAATGCCAAACAGAATAATTTGTTTGCATTCGTCAAAATTTATTTTTTCTTATGAATTATCGTCCTCCCATTCCGACCGTCCGCCGCCACCGGCCTCCGCCTCCAGAAGAGAATCCTCCTCCACCTCCAGCTGAAAATCCTCCACCTGAAGATGCATAATGTGCTGTAAGTGTTGATGTCATAGTTCTATATGAACTATGTATAGTGCTTGTAAAATTTGAAAAATTACAATTAGTTCCAACATAAATTGGATTACATGCCATATCAATAATTCCTCTTGTTGTATACTTTTCAGAGGCTTCTTGCCAATATCCTTCTGTAAATACATATGGATATTTTGAATGTAATTCATCTATAACTTTTTCTTCCATACCAAAAGCTGTTGCAAATACTAGATATTTTTCCCAAATAACTATATCAAAAGCACCTTTTTCATCTATTTTTGAACAATCTTTTAGGAATCTTGCAAGTCCTTCCCATTCTTCTTTTTCATTTGCACCCTTTTGTGTAAGCTTATAAATATTATTCTTTGCTTTTTTACGAGCCATGTCCAATAATATTAACATTATTGCTATAGGTAATAATATTATTACCGAATCTAAAAATATTCCTAATGTATCTATTCCCCACATTATAATATAGCTTAGTGATGACATTGGAATTAATCCAATTGCATTATATATTATAATTAAAAATATTATACCTGCCCATACTATAGGTACTATACTATTAGATTTATCATATAATTTTTCTTTTCGTTTATCTATTATTTCTTCTTCATATAAATTTTTCTTTATATTAGATATCATTCTAGTAACATGATTGCTATATGTATCAAACCTTTCTTTAGCAAAATTTTTTAAGTCTTCAACTTCTATATAATCATTATTACCTATTGCATCTTTTATCAATTTATATATTTCTTTTTCATCATTTTTTAACCCTTCCCCTGTTTTTACAATTGAAATATTTATCCTTTTCTTATATTTTTCAAATGCTATATATCCTTTTAGGCATAAATTTAATATATTGGCTGCTACTACATCAGATTGTTTTCCATCTGTCCAATTAAAGTTATTTGTAAAATAATATAAAAATGCAGCTTCACCAGGGGTAGAATCTCCTTCTCTTGGTATATCTCTAAAATATTGTATTTTCGTCCTTTCTATTCCATCATTATTTTCTTGTCCTATTTTAAAATAAGTCACAAAATTTTTTATAATACATATAAGTATTACAATATATATTAAAATTAATATTCCAAAAAATATTCTATATGTCAATATATCCGCATTTGTATCAATAGACCATTGATTTTCTTCTGTTATAATATTGTTTAACATTCTATAATTAAAAACATTATTTTGAACATTAAAGATTTTATCAGCTGTAACTATACGAACCTCTATCATATTTCCACTATTAAGGTTATTTGCGTAAAATTCGACCTCATTCGTGCTTGTTCTGTTAATTTCTCCATTTATATTTCCATGTCCCCAAACCTTTAAATTTTCAATGTCATTTACATTTTTAGCTAATGTTATTTTTCCTTCAATTCTTTTACATGGTATGTTATTTGATTCATCTAAAAATTTCCAATAAAATTCTTGACAGTCTGTATATGAGTTTATAACATTTTCTATTTTATATGAAATCTGAAATTTTACATTACCAGATGAATAACTTTTTCCAGTTCCAAAAGCTACTTCAACAGTATCATAATCTATGTTTTCTGCATAATAGCTTCCTTCTGGCACATTATAAATATAATATTCTAGATTTCTTAAAGATTCATTTGTATTTAAATTTTTTACATATACATCTGATATTGGGTATTTATTTGTATTATAAAAGTCTTTAAATAATGTTCCTGTGTTTTTTACATACACATCCCATATTTCGGTAACATTCATACTTCCATCTTCGTTTAATTTTACTAAATATTCTAGTTTGTTCATTACTTGTGCTTTTTCAAAACTAGCACTTGTTGCAATTCCTATAAGGAAACAAATAACTATTACTACTACTATATAGATTATCCAATTTCTTAAATATTTTTTCATAATATTAATGGTTTCCTCCTACATAAAACATACTTGCAAGTTTCGAAATTGGCATAGATTGTATCCATACTGTTCCTGGTCCTTTTAAAGTTGTTAAAAATAAACCTTCTCCTCCAAATACTATATTTTTAACTCCTTTTACTGTTTCAATATTTAAATCCACTCCACTTGTCATTGCTGCAACATACCCATTATCCACTTTTAATTTTTGCCCAGCAATTAATTCACGTTTATATATTGCCCCATCTAGTTCTAGAAATACTTTTCCAGGTCCTTGAAATTTTTGCATTATAAAGCCTTCTCCTCCGAAAAAAACCTGCTCCTATTCTCTTTCTAAAATGCATAGAAATATCTACTGTTGGTTCTGCACACAAAAATGCTCTTTTTTGTGCAATAATTGTTTCCCCTTCCTTTAAGTCAAATTCTAATATTTGACCTGGAAATGAAGATGCAAATGCAATTTCTACATCATCTTGCTCTGCTGTATATACATTCATAAAAATAGATTCACCCGCTAAAGCTCTTCCTAAGCCTTTCATAATTCCACCATTTGTAGTTGTTTTCATTTTTATTCCATCATCCATCCAGCTCATTCCACCATTTTCTGTTACTACAGATTCTCCTTGTTTTAATTTACACACTACATATGGTAGTTCTTCGCCATTAATCTTTGCTTCCATACATACTCCCCCTTTATTTTTTTTTCATTTTAACATACTTGTTTTTTATAAACAATATATACATCAAAAAACTAGAGTAGTGATACTCTAGTTTTTAGTAATTGTTTTTATTAAATTATAAATATAGCAAACGAAATCAAAGATTTCGACCATAATTAAATTTATATTATTCTGCTGATTCTGCTGTTTCTTCAGATTCTTCGTTTTTTACTTCTTCTTCTACATCAGGAGTTTCGTTATATTTTTCAAGTATAGCACTTTGAATTTTCTCCCTTGTTTCAGCATTAATTGGATGAGCTACATCTCTAAACTCTCCATTTTGTGTTTTTTTACTTGGCATAGCTATAAATAATCCATCCTTTTCGATAACTTTTATGTCGTGTACAACGAATTCGTTATCGAATGTTACAGAAGCTACTGCTTTCATTTTGTTTCCTGAATTTACTTTCTTTAAACGTACATTTGTGATTTGCATTTGAGCACCGCCTTCCAAAGTTTTAAATAATTTTATTGTACATTTAATATGTACAACTATATTATTCTTCAAAAAAAACTTTTTTCCTTCTATTTTTTCAAAATTATTTATTTTTTAACATTTTTGAAATATTTATCATAAAATAGTAATAATTATATTGAAAAAAAAACATAATAATTATATAATCTTACATGTTAAATATAGGAGGGATTCAAATGCCTAATCTTAACTTAATAAAAAAATATAATAAAGTACATATGATTGGAATTGGTGGTGTCAGCATGAGTGGAATTGCCGAAATTCTTCATTATTTCGGCGTAACTGTAACTGGTTCAGACATGGCTGATTCTGAAATAATTAAAAAATTACAAAAAAATGGTATTCAGGTAACAATAGGTCATGATTTCGAAAATTTAGCAAAAGCAGATATCGTTGTTTATTCTGCTGCCATAAATGAAAATGACCCTGAAATGCAAAAAGCAAAAGAATTAAATATTCCAACTTGTGAAAGATGTGATTTTTTAGGAATGCTTACAAAAGCTTTTAATGATACTATTGGTATTTCTGGCACTCATGGAAAAACTACTACTACTTCCCTTGTATCTTTATGCTTTTTAGAAGCTGGTTTAGACCCAAGTATTCAAGTAGGTGCAATATTAAAAGCTATAGATGGAAATTATAAAGTAGGTTCTAGTGAACATTTTATAATAGAAGCTTGTGAATATGTAGAAAGTTTTCTTAAGTTTTCACCTAAAGCTGAAATTATATTAAATATAGATAATGATCATTTAGATTACTTTAAAACATTTGAAAATATAAAAAATGCATTTATAAAATATGTAAAAATTATTCCAAATAATGGTTTACTTGTTGTTAATGGTGACGATCACAATTGTTTAGATTTATTACAATATACTAATGCAACAAAATTAACATATGGAATTACTAATAAAAATACTGACTTTTTTGCAGTAAATATTGTATTTGATAATAACGGTTTTCCTGCTTTTGATGTGTACAAAAAAGATAAATTTTTTGAAAGAATACAATTAAAAATTCCAGGAATGCATAATGTCTTAAATGCATTAGCTTGTATTGCTCTTTGTGATTATTATGGAATTGATAAAAAATATATAAAATCAGCTTTACAAAAATTTACAGGTGCTCACAGAAGATTTGAATATAAAGGTACAATAAATGGTGCCACTGTTTTTGATGATTATGGTCATCATCCAACAGAAATTATAGCAACTGCAAAAGCTTTAATGAATAAAAAATATAATAAATCTTGGGTTGTTTTCCAACCTCATACTTATAGCAGGACTAAAACATTATTAAACGATTTTGCAAAAGCTTTATTAAATTTTGATAACATTATTGTTACTGACATATATGCAGCAAGAGAAACCAATAGATTTGGTGTATCATCACAAGATTTAGTTGATAAAATAATTTCTTTAGGAAAGAAAGCTATTTATATACAAAATTTTGATGATATTATCCATTATTTAAAAGAAAATGTTAAAGAAAATGATATTATTTTAACTTTGGGAGCTGGAACTGTAACAAAAATTTCAGATAAATTAGTAGAAGAGAATTAGTAAATCTAATTCTCTTCTACTTCTTTCATTTGTTTTAACATTGTGTCTGCAAATATTCCATATCCTTTTTCAGGATTATTAACCATAACATGAGTAACAGCTCCTACAAATTTTCCATCTTGAATTATTGGTGACCCACTCATTCCCTGTATTATTCCTCCTGTTTTTTCTAATAGTCTTTGGTCTGTTACTCTTATTATCATATTTTTATTTGATCTGTTTGTTGATGTATATACTTTTTCTATTTCGATTTCATATTCTTCTTGTTTATTATCATCTAACGTACATAGTATAGTTGCTTTTCCTTCTTTTACTTCATCTCTAGGCATTACTTCCATTACTTTGTCACTAGTTTGTGTAAGCGAATCTACATTATTTAATTTCCCATAAATTCCAAAATTAGTATTTTTATATACTTCACCTATAACTTTTCCATTATCTATACTCCCTTGCAATTCGCCAGGTTTTCCTTTTTCTCCTTTTACAATAGATACTATTTTACTTGTTACTATATCTCCTCTTGCTATATCTATTAATTCTTCTGTATCTACATCTAATATTCCATGTCCTAAAGCTCCAAATTCGCCTGTATTTGGATCATAAAAACTTATTGTTCCAACTCCAGAAGCAGCATCCCTAACCCATAAGCCTAATTTGTATTCATTATCACTAGTTTTAGTTGGTAAAATCTGTGTATTATAGTCAGTTCCATCTCTAACATATGTTATATTTATATAATTACCATTTGATTCATTTACCTTTGTAATTAAATCAGAAGTACAAGTAATTGCTTCATTATCTATCTTAGTTATCATATCTCCTTCTTTTATTCCAGAATTTTTATAAGGAGTATAATTATTATTATCTTGTCCTTGTATTTCTGACATTCCTACTACTAAAACTCCACTTGTATATAATCTAAGACCTATTGTTTCTCCACCTGGAATTACAACTGTATTTGGTATTACATTTACTGTTAAATCCTTCACTGAAAAACCAGCTAAATTCAACGATAAATCCACCTTACCTATCTTATTACTTACTTTTGTATCGTCTGAATTAACAGCTTCTATTGTTTCTCCATTTAGATTTGATATACTTAGTCCTAATAATGTTTTTATATTTAAGTTTTCACCTTGCATTAAAATTAAATTATTTGGAATAGAGCTAATGTTACTTACATATAATAATATAACAAATAAGATTAAAATTAATAAAATTTTTTTAAAATTTTTCATAATATAAAACCTCTATAGTATATATTTTGTACTATTTTTATAAGTTTCATACTAGAAAGGTTTTACTATAAAATTTTATATATTTTAACTTACCAAATTTTTCAAAAAAATATAGATACCATTTAAAGTATCTATATTTTTATATTTGCTTCGTCCAATTACACCTTTAAAAGAAATTGTGAATTATATATTAATTTAGCTTAATGCTAAGCTCTTATATGAATTGCATCGTTCTCTAAACAATGCTGTATAATATGCTTTTCTTATGTTCATTGGTGCAGAATTTAATATTGTATCTAAATCTGTCGTATAATTTCCTGCCCCTGTATCTACTTCATTAGTTCCATTTGATGATGTTATCTCTGATGAAGTTACAATGCATGCATAATCTGCTGTAGCTGTACCATGAGGAAAATAATTCTTGGTTGTTCCATCATTGGCAACATAACTTTGTGCATCAAAATCTGTATTTCTATATCCCATAATATTTCCAGATAAACTAGCGGTAAGATGCCTAACATCATGGTATTGATTATTATTTTTATCTAATATATATATTAATTTTGGATCAACAAATTCCCTGTTTTTATTATTTGTTACAATACTATATCCCATATAATAGCCATTACCAATATTCTGACCTTGCATAAATGAAATTAAACACGTATTACTTAATATCATACTCCACTCATTTTCTGTAAGTGTTGGCATTTTAGCTGGATGTGTAGAATTTTCATTAAATTTTGCAATTGTTGTTTCCAAATTTGTTGTTATAGAATTTCTTATAACTTGTTGCTTATGTTGGTTAAAAGTATTTAGCATCGTTCCATCAGTTGCCCCAAAATCTATTAATGTTTGATTTGCAACATTACCTGTAATACCTAAATCTTCTTTATTTACACCTACAATGTCCCCTAAAGTAATTCCATCTAAAATACTTCTAATATTATTAGTAAAAGTGTATGCATCCTGTAAATATTTTTGAGCACTTGTATCTTCTTGATAAGTATTCCCTAATTGGTTTCTCATATTTTCATCTACATAATTTAAAGTGCCATCAACATTATACTTATACCATCTACTACCATCCCAATAGGCTTTTTCTCTTCTACCATTAGAATTTGTAAAATATGTATAATTTAGTTGAGATGTTGAATTACTTTCATCTGCTGTACGATTAAATTCTGCTAAGTCTTCACTTTCTATTGAAATACTATCATATGTTGTTCCAGCAGCATTAGTTTTGGAAGTATCTATTAAAAAACCAGAATATGTTTGATAGTCATTTGCTCCATTTTTATAAAAAACTGTTATATAATTATCTAAAGTATAGTTTATTATTATATCTTTAGTTCCTTGTTTATATCTTGCAGAATAATATACATATGGTTTTAATCCAGTCGCTGATTCAGTCGAATTTAAATTTACATCAATTACATTATTAGTTTCACCAGTTACTACATTATTATATTTTGTATATATATAATATCCATCATATAATGTATATACTAACGCTGGTATAAAACTTTGTAACTCTTCTTCTGAATAACCACTTTGTCCAAAATTTGTAGCCAAAGAATTATAAAATGTTGTTACAGATGCTTCAACATCTCTTATTTTTTCTTGTGCTATATTCTGCGTAGTACTATTTAATTCATTTATTTGGAATGCTTTTATAGCATCATAAGTTGCATTATTTAAAACAGTATCGTAATTTCCTTGTAAATTAATATAATTTATTTGTACTTGCATATATAAAGACATTACTAATACTATTGGTATAACAATAATAGCAAATATTACTATCCAGCTTTGTAATTTCATCTTAATTCCTTTCTTTACTTTTGTAACTCTTTCATTATACAAGAAATATTGCTACATATTTCTTGTATAATAAAAGAAAAAGGTGTTTTTTACAAGACACCCCTTATTTCTTTTTATCTAATTTCTTCCATTAACTGTAACAATTCCTCCATTTGATGCTCCTATTGTTGCAGAATCATTTCCTGTTACTCTATAGAAGAAATTTCTTAATAGTTGAGAAATTGTTGTGTTTGTATTTTTTACATTAACAGATACAATATCTCCTTCTTTTAAGTATTTAGTATTATTGTTTGTTGCATCATTTAATTCTTCCATAATTTGTGTTGTATATTCTGTATAATACACATTTTCACCTATTTTTTCATACGCTGTTTGAGCTGTTTTCTTTCCTGGATTTTCATCTAATATTTTTACTTCTATTTCTACAACATATGTATTTCCTGTTGCATTAATTTCTTGTACAAACCTATTATAATCTGCTAATGTTATTCTTCCTGTAGAACGAATGTTGTCTACAAATGTAGTTGTACTATTTTGTACAGATAATTGTGAAACATCATCACTACGATCAGCAACTGACATTAAGGGAAAAATAAACATTAATACAGCTGCTAATACTATAGCCAAAATTGTAACTACTGTATCTCCCATTTTACATTACCTCCTATTTCCCTTTTTAATTATTTTAATGTGTATGTTATTACTCTTTTATATTGTTTATTTATATCTGGAACTAATTCATTAGTATCTTGACTTTCTTCATAATCTTCTATTGTACCTAGTTTTTCATCAAATTGTCTATCTTTATAATTGTCTAATAAGTATTCAACCACATCATCCACATGTTGCTTTATCTTAGCATTATTACCTCTCCATTCTTCATATCTAGTTACACCATTTTCTTCCCAATGTTCTGTATCTAAATCTAAATCATTTTTCCATATATTTGTTCCACTAGCATTTTTTTGCCCACTTTGATATACATTTAATGCTGTTCCATTTGAATTATAAAATTGTACAGCATAGTCCTCTTGGGCATATCTATATAATGTTAGAATTATATCTGATAATGTAACTGTTCTTGAAAATGATCTTGTTTCACCTTCTGTAAGTTCTATATACTGGTAAGATTCCTGCCTATCCTGATTCTGTACTAAAGCATCTGCAGTTGTTTTAGCCTGCGTAAGAGTAATCATGGTAATAGATAAGGCAATTATAAATAATAACATAAAGCCCGCCATTTTTAATGCTTCTACTGCATTCTCCATGATTACTCCTCCTTACAAATTATTTATTTATATTAATTCCTGTAACATAACCTTTATATTGACCTTCTGTTGTTTGGTACTCTGTTATTGTTACTGTATATTTTGATGTTGTTTGAAATGCATTCTTTAAATTTGCTAATTGTGTATTATCTTTTGTTTTATTTATACCAGTTGTTACATCAGATGTAACTAATATATCTCCTAAATCTGGCATTGATTGATTATTATTTCTTATTGCATCTATTAATGCTTTTGCTTGTGTTCCATTTATAGAACCCTCATAATTGAAAAATGTATTATTATGGGCTTGTACTTGTTGATTTGTTAACTCATCTACATTTGTTGTACTTTTTGCTTGATTAAAAATATAAACTCCTAATGCTATAATTAAAATTGCAAGTAATATTGCTCCTGCTATGATTAATGCTTTTGATGCATTTTCCATGACTATTTACCTCCTAAAAAAATTATTTATTAATTGTTATGTTTGTAACATAACCTTTGTATTGACCTTCTGTTGTTTGATAGCCTGTTATTGTTACTGTATATTTTGATGTTGTTTGAAATGCATTTTTTAAATTTGCTAATTGTGTATTATCTTTTTCATTAGCCATAGTTTGTACATTTGATGTAACTGCTATATCTCCTAAATCTGGCATTGATTGATTATTATTTCTTATTTCATCAATTAATGCTTTTGCTTGTGTTCCATTTATAGAACCCTCATAATTGAAAAATGTATTATTATGGGCTTGTACTTGTTGATTTGTTAACTCATCTACATTTGTTGTACTTTTTGCTTGATTAAAAATATAAACTCCTAATGCTATAATTAAAATTGCAAGTAATATTGCTCCTGCTATGATTAATGCTTTTGATGCATTCTCCATAATTTATTCCTCCTTTGTTCTTTAAAATATATTTTTAAAAACCTTATTAACTAGATTTAAGATATTTGTTCAATATATAAGTAACTTATCCTCTTGTTGCTTTTATGATATTCAACTTTTGTACATTTAAATTGTATATTACTATAATTATTTACTAAATTAGAAATCTCCCCTGCATTTAATGTTTCCATACTGTATGTTTTTTGCGTATCTGTCATATATACATCTATTCTTACAGAATATAAATCATCTGGAATATACTTCCCTGATGTGTCTTTAGCAATATTATATTTTTCATTATTATCTATTGCTAAATTTATAATAGTTGCAAGTTCTGTTCCAAAAAACTCTTGATTAATATATTGTGAAAACTGATTATTAAACTTTTGGATTTGATTTATATCATCTTTATACAATGAATATGCATATGTAATTGATATAACTATACAAATTGCTATAACACTAATTATTATTATTGTTTTTTTCATATGCACCCTTTCTAATATTATACCATTATTCTACAAGTTTTGTAAATATTTTTAAAATAATATAACTGTTAATTTTTGTCAAACTTTTGTAAAGATAACTGTACTTATTAAACCATCTGTCTCCGACACATTACATTTAAACATAGTACCTGCTCCTGCATGTGTTTGTAGCAGCTGAGTAATTCCATTATTATCTAAATTTTGCAAGTTTGAATTTTCTCCTGAAATTGCCACTCTTATATACCCTCTATCACCTGGAGAAAGTTTTAATGAAGTGTTGTTGTCCTTTGCTTTATTTATTACTGTTACTACATCATAAATTGTGTTTTCATTAGAACCTTCATATTTTGTATATTCATTATTTGCTTCTGTTAATTGCCTTTGATATATTCTATCGTACATACTATCAGCATAACTTCCATAAGTAGTAAATAAATATACAAATAGTGAGGCAATCATTATTGCTATTAACATTCCACCAGCTATTATAAGTGCTTTTGATGCATTATCCATAAGAATTAATTGCCTCCTTTTTATATAAATTACCTTGTCTCTTCAAAAGACATAGTCTCTACTCTTCCGCTACTACTAGCAAATGTAGTTCCTGTATGTTTAAATTTCATCCTTTTAAACTGTACATATTTATAATACTCTTTTGCAACAGCTTGTAAATCTGCTCTATTTAAAGATGAATCTATATTTAATTCTGCACATAAATTGTTAAAAGTTGTATCACTACTGTTACTTGATTTTGCCAAATACTCCCATTGAGAATCCGAAATTTTTCCCTTATACTTGTTTGAATTTGTCGTTTCTTTCATAATATTATTTATTGTATTATTTATGTCAGTTATTTTATACGAACCACTACTAAACAAATTATCTGTTGAACCTGATAATTCATTTATTTTCATATACAAATCCATTTTATCATAATGGTCATATTTTACGTCATCACTATCATTGTAATCATTCATTTTATTAATAAGACCTAATAATTCGCTACCATATAAAACCTTCTCATATGATAAATAGCTTTTGTTAAACTCTTCTACTCTTTGAATTTCGACTTCTTCTTGTTGCATTCTTTGGCTGTCGCCCCAATGTGTGAATACATAATATACTAATACTGCAAGCATGACTGCAATTAAAACTCCCCCAGCAATAGTTAATGCTTTTGATGCGTTTTCCATATCTTTTCTCCTTTACCTTTACATGTTTGACATTGTAGTAAATGAACTTGACATACTTGTTAAACCTATGAAGACTAATGGCGCAATTAAGTATCCAACAAACATACATACCATAGGAGCAAAACCAATACCCTTTCCTATCAAACCTTTGTTAGAGATTAATCTGTCGTTAGATTCTTTTCTCTTAGCTTGGTAGTAGTCTCTTTCTGTATCTAATTCATCAAAAGCTTCAACAATAGGTATTTTTTCTACTGCAGCTTGAAGACTTTCTACAATTCTTATCATATCTTGATATGATATATCTTCTTTTAATTGTTCTAATGCTTCCCATGCTCCAGCTTCATAATTGTTAACACATTTACTAATTGGCTCTTTAAATATATTTGCATACCTTTCTAGCCATTCTAGAATCATCTCAACATTTACTCTTTCAATTCTCATAAGCATTAATATAATTGTTTGGAACTGCATTACTTCGTTTTCCATTTCCATCTGTCTCATTTTCTTTTGGAATATTAAAAGTAATATTGGGAACGCATATCCGATCAGTCCAAATACTAATCCTATTAATATTTCAAACCATTTTAAATATTCGCCATTGATAGTTTGCAGTTTTTCATATACTCTTTCTGAATCAGTCGCCAATGTATCATCTGTAGCCCCTTCATAGTATTGTGATCTTCTCATAGCTCTTAAAATATCATCTTGAGAAGCTTTCAAATTTCCTCTAAACATATCTAGAAATACATTGTCAATTCTGGTTGTTTCCATTGCTTCTAATTCATCCGCTTCTCCCATTGATCCCATTAAATCGTAATCGGTTGTCGGCTCCGTATATATATAGTTAACTTGCAGTTTATGTAAATAAATCATTATTACTATTGATGCTATAAATACAACTATAAAAAGAACTATCCTATTTACATACACCCAAGATAATTTTAATGGTGATGCTGCATCTTTTAATAACTCTTTTTGTTTTCTATAATCTCTTGTTCCTTCTTTAGGAATAAATAAATCAACAAATTTTTTAATTGGTTTCTTTCTATATAATTTTTCTTGCCATGGATTTTCAGTGTTCTGTGTTTTTGTATTTACTGATCCATTGTCTTTTAATTTTCTAGTAAGTGTATAACATATAAAAGTTAAAACAATTACTAATATTTGTACAATCATACCCTGTTTTCCCATATAAAAACTCTTTGTAAATGAGAATTGGCTTACAGACCAGTTCTTTATCATTTCCAAGAATAACATTGGCACAATAGAAATTACAGATAAACTTTGGAAAACATAATCTAATTTATCTCTTTTTAAAATTTCTAGTTGCATTTCCTGAGTTATATTATTTAGATTCTTTAAATATAAAGAAGCTCCATCTTTTTTTCTATCACCATATTCCTTTGTTAAGTAAGAAATTCCTGCAAATTCCTTTAAATAACTATTTGGTGCTATATCATAATATTTTTCTAATTCCATTTCTGGATCATCAGAAATTAATATTTCATAAATTTTTTCGGCTTGTCTAGAAACCTCTAATTCATTATCTTGTGCTGTTTGATATATAGCTTCTTCAACCATGTTAAACTCATGGTATGCGTGTCTTATTTCGCCGAAGAAGTTAATTTGTTGTTTTAACAAATTATTATCTATTTTATCAACCATTCCATCTATCATACTATCCATTATGAAGATTTCAAAAATTATTAAAATTCCTAATAGCAAAAAATTAGTGTATGTAAACCATATAATAACAATAGTAAGAGGTATAACAATTAATAAACCTTTTGTTAATATTTGTGAAGCTTGTTTTCTTGTTAAATATTCATCATCTATATTTAATATTTCCAATCTTCTACGTAATTTTAATAAATAACGTTTTACAAGCGGAATTTTTCTATATTTTAAATATAGTCTTTGATATATAATATCTGCAGAAAATGCTGTTTTCTGTGTTCCTTTTCTTAATTGCTGTATTTGTTTGTATTGGGAACTTTGCATTTTTTTCCTAATTTGCAAATAAGCAATAACAATTATTAGAAAAACAACACCTATTCCTATAAGCAAATATAATAATACTTGATTTGACATTTAAGGTTTGTACACCCCTTTCTTATTATTCTTTTGTCTTTCTTGGTCTTCCTGCTCTTCTAACAGTTTTTGTTTCTTCTGTATTTGTTGAAGTTACTTTTGAAGTTCCCCAATGGTCTTCTACAAACTTATCGAATTCTGCTAAATCTTTGTCATCCATATTTAGTCGCATTTCTTGTATGTTATGGTCTGTAATTTTATTTGTTATAACATATTCACCATCATGATATTCCATAATGTTTCTATATGTATATAATTGTTTATTGGTTATTTTTGTAAAATAATGTGTTGCATTGTCAAAGAATTTTTCGAATTTTCCTTCTAATGTCTTTTCATTTCTAAAATCAAATGTATATTCATTTTTCTCTTCTACTGGTATACATTCTGTAACTCTTTCTATGTATCTTCTACCTCTGAAGTCTTTTACCAAGTGAATATCAAAGTTTAATACTTGTACAACTTGCTCTTCTGCTGTTTTTTCATTTGTGAACACACCAGTTCTAAGCATTGAGTTTCTTAACGCTGTAACCAAGTCTGGGAATGTTTTAGCATGGTGTGTAAATAATGTAAATTTAGAAGCAACCTGAGCTGCTTGAATCATCCAAGATGCAACAGGGTCTGTTGCAACCTCCCCGATGATATTAACAGAACCATCAGTCTTTTTCTGAACATCCAATCCCTCTTGTCCAGAAATTGTTTCTGTTTCTCTAAATGTTAAAATATTTCTTGTTGGATAAATTTTTCTTAAGT
The DNA here is from genome assembly GCA_930990555.1 of uncultured Clostridium sp. Lineage (GTDB taxonomy): Bacteria > Bacillota > Clostridia > TANB77 > CAG-508 > Merdicola. The sequence continues at coordinate 28,039 of CAKNPW010000005.1, forward strand.
GAAGTTCGAATGCAGTTTCTTGAACCCTTATGTTCATAGTTTCATAAATATTTTCTATCATACCCATAAGCATTGTTGTTTTACCACAACCTTGCTCACCAGTAAGTGAAACTATACGAGCTCCTTTTACTAAATATTTTAATAATGCTATTGCATCATCTTTTCCTGGTTGTGTAATTAATTGTTCTAGTGTTGCACGTTTTACGTCGAATTTTCTTACGAAGAAAGCCCATGTTTCAGAGAAGCTTGGTCTAACAACAACAACACGAGAACCATCTTTCATTTCATTAATTTTATAACCATTTGTATCTGACAATTGTCCTGGGTTATTATATTTATAAATATTTTGACATACTCTTTTTAGTTCTGCTTCTGAACCAAAAGAAAGAAAAGCTAAACGTATAGATTTACCTTGGAAGAATATCCAAATACTATCACAAGCACGTGGTACTTTATGTTCCATAACTTCATTTAGATAATCCCCATCAGTTTGTGCAACTTGGCTTAAGAAACTTTCTGGAAGTCCAGATACACCACCAGATACACCATCTATATTCATATCTCTTACTTCGTCTATAGAACTATATCCTTTGTAATGTTGATATATTCTTTGTACAACTATATTTAATTTATCTGAAAATGTAAGAACAAATCCTTCTTTTTCATATATATCATTTATTTCTTCTTCTGTTATTACATAACAAGGTTTAGCATCTCCTGCTACATATTTTAATGTGTCTAGTTCATATTTCTTTATTAGTTCTGTTAAAGCTTCATAGCCAAACTCTTTTTTATACATATATATAATAATATCAAATTTGTCTTGTGGCGTAAGTAATGAAGGAATATCAAAAGGTATTGACTTTGATATGTTTGTTTCGTCTACTCCATACTCTTTTGAAAGTATATCATAAATTAATTCTTTTACATATTTCTTATCATTAACATCTCCATATGTACAACCTTTCAAAGCCTTTTTTAATTCATATTTTTTGTTTTTTCTTCTTTTTAATTCTTCTTCTGTTAGCCCTAAATCATATAAATTTACCTTTGTTATTTCATCAAGTCTTTTCTTGATATATTCAGTCATCTTTTGTAAAGTATATGTTTGATCATCAACATCTACAATTTTTTCTACTTCTGCATTCTTTTTCTTTTGTATATTTCTATATACTATATATACAAATACTAAGGCAACAGCTAGTATTAATACAATATTAAGAATCATTTTTGAAACTCCTTCCTAAACTTATTTCATCATTTGCATTTCGTCTATTTTGTATAAAATTCCTTGTATTAACTCTTTTACATCATTTAAAAAATTTGCATTTCTATCTTTTTCTGACATTGTTTGCATTTTTAAGAAATAATCTACAACTAGTCCCTCATCACATGCATCAGAAAATAAAGTATTGTATACTATTGGAAATAGCGAATCTTTTGTTCTTATTGATCTAATAATATTTTTTTGTGTATACTTAGAAAATTTATCATATCTTCCAATGTAACCAACAATATTATACATTTTTGATGTATATCCTTCTTTTCTTGATTTAGCATAATCTTCTATAGAATGACGTTTCTGAGTCATCCCATAGACTATTACATCAGAAATTGTCAAAACATCCTGTGCTAGTTCATTTATTCCTTTTTTTAAATCTACAATTACAATATCATATATCATATTTGCTTTTTTTATTAAAGATACATAAAACGCATCTATTGTAGGTGTTTCTACCCCATCATATCCAGATAACACTTCTAATCTATCTTTAAAAATTATACCTGTATAATCATTTATTAATTCTGGTGATAATTTGTTACTTCCTTCTATTTTCATTAAACCAGTAACTCCAGATTCTATACCTACTGATTTCTTGGTTAAATTTAATAAAGATAATAAATTCGTTTTTTGTACTTGTGGCTTTAAATATGCAGCTTCTATTTCTTTATTGTTTTCATATGTGGAAATTAGCAACACCTTTTTATTATGCTGTATCGCCATTTGAGTAGCCACAGCAATTGCTGTTGATGTTTGTCCTGTTTCTTTACCATCCTCTGTCCAAAAAGATACTATAGCCATTTTACTCTCCTTTTTTAGATTAAATTTCTTTCATTATTTTTCTTACTGCTGGTCCTTGAAGTTTTGGATCTATTTTAGCAACTATAAATTCCATTCCATCCTTATACATACTGGTTAAGTTTTCAAATCTAACTTTTGATACCTTTTGATTTTCTATAATTGCTGTTTTATCTCCCATTTCTAAAGGGAAATATATTCTATCATCTTCCCACATAACTTTTGAACCTAATGATAAATAATTTAAATAATCATCGTCCTCTTTTGTAACTTCTTTTGAAAATAATACTTTTGTCATTTTAATTGGAGTTGGAAATTCATTTAAAATTTCCAACCCTCTTCTTATGTCATATGTATCAAAAGATGTTACGAAAAAATTCTGTACAGCTTTATCTATTTTAAACTTCATTGCACTTTCAGCATTATCTATGTCTATTAACATGTAATCATATTCTAATGTATCTACAGTTCTATTAGTATATTCTGCTATTCCCTCTATATTTTTAAATCCAACTGCAATATCTATTTCTTCAAATTCTGTTATATAAGACAAAGTAGGATTTAATGCTGGTACAACATACTTTGCTTTTTGAGTAATTGTTGTATCTACAATTAATACTCTTTTGCCTAATACAGTTAGAATTTTAGCAACATAAATTAATAGATCAGTTTTATCAAAAGCTCCTACAAATCCTACTTCTTTCATATTTCCTCCTATTAAAATTAATTACTTGTACTTGTTGTAGTTGTATTAGTTGTACTTGTAGCAGCCGCATCTGCTGCTGCAGCTGCATCTTCAAGTGATTGTAAATATTGTTGTCTTAATTCTTTTTGTTGTGTAATATGTTCTTCTACTGAAGACTCTAAATTAGATTTTCTTTCATCTGATTCAACACTATTTATTTGATTATTAATATAATTTTCTCTTAAGTTACGATCATATCTACTAGCTATAGCAGATTTTGCTTCATCAACGATGTTTGGATTTGAACTCATTAAGTTCAATGCTTCTGAGCTTACTGGATATGTTGGAGTTGCAGCAACTTGCATTCCAGGATCTGTATATCTTGTTACATACATTTCTACAGCTTTTAATTGGTAAAGCTCTATTATCGCACTTGACATTGAGATTGTTTCATCTTCTGATAAATTAATACTTATTACTCCCTCTGCTGGTGCTCCTGCAATTTCTGGAATTGTTACTTGCTTTTTAGCAACTACTATGTAATCTTGACCATTACCAAAACGTATACGAACATCTACAAAATCGCCATCTGCTAAATCTGTTGGTAATGACAACATATTATATTCTTGTTTTCTTAAATCATTTGTAACTTGTTCAGAACTTGTTGTTAACATATCTTTAGTTAAAATTGTACCTGCTTTTAAATCTATTTTTGCAACTAAATCTGTTCTTGCTTCAGATTGGCTCTCATTAGAATAAAAGTCAGATGGAGTTGCTACATTTGCTGGTACTACACTACTATCTGCAACTTTTTGAGTTACATTAGGTGTTCTAGATGTATCTCCTTCTACTGCAGTAATTTGTATTCCTGAACCAGAAGCAACATCTTCTGATACAACATAAACAGTTCTTTGTGCTGCTGCTATTGCATCTTGTTCTTTCTTTAAATTAATTAATTGCATAAATAATAAAGCTATTACTATTGCAGCAATAATTAACATTACTAACATTCCTAATAAAAATGATACTCTTTTTTGTCTTTGCATTGGATTTGAAGCCATTTATTATTCCTCCTTAAATATTTAAAATTCAATATAATCTGATTTTATTTTACAACACTCTACCTTTTAAAACAATATATACAGCTATTTCGTAATCTAAATATAATATTCTTGTAATATTGCAGTAATATTATAGTACAATATTTTCCAGTGCCTTTGCTACACCATCGTCATCATTTGTTTTTGTTATAAAATCAGCTACTTTTTTCACTTGATCATTACTATGCCCCATAGCAATTCCAAGTCCTGCATTTTTTATCATAAGTATATCATTGTTATTGTCACCTAAAGATATAACATCTTCTTGTTTTATGTTTTCTAATTTCATAATTTCTTCTATTGCATACCATTTATCTACATTTTTACTACTAACTTCAGTATAATAATACCCAACAGATATTTCTTTTGTTCCTGATTTTATCTTTTTTTGTGACATATGAGAAACCTCTAATACATCTATGTTAGATATATTTTTTAACTTGCGCAATATACTCGAAAAAACAATTTTACTTTCATCACATATTGTTATTTTAAGGAACTTATCTGTATTTATACTTTTTATATAGTCGTAAACATCTTCTACTATATTTATTTCCGTTTTCTTATCGCCACTTTTTTTGGTATTTTCATAATTATAAAAAGCAACATTATAATTTAAAGATTTCGCAATTACAGAACTTTCTGTATAAATATTATAATAAATGCTATTTTTTTCGCATAATTCTACTATCTCTAAAACTTTTTCTTTATTTAAATAATTTTCATATAGAATCTCATCTTTTTGCATATCATATAATACAGAACCATTACCTGAAATATAATATTTGTTTGCCCCTATTTCTTTTGCAATTGTAAGTACAGATTCTGAAATTCTTCCAGATGCTAAAACAACTAAAATACCTTTTTCTGTTACTTTTTTTATTATGTTTTTTGTATATTCTGTAACTTCACCATATTTATTTAATAAAGTTCCATCTAAGTCAATTGTTATTAATTTATACATTTTTTCTATTCCTTTCTACTTATCACTACAATAATATATATTATTATCATTTTTTTTACAATATATATCTTTTTTATTTTTCAAATTTTTTCCAGAATATTTTTTTATGATTTACACATCATATATATTGAAAAGGAAATCTTCTTTTCAACGAATTTTTTTTACAATCCTAGGAGGTGAATTTTATAATGGCATATTCAAATTCAAACAAAAAATTAGTTCCTGAAGCAATGAACGCTTTAGATAAATTCAAATATGAAGTAGCTTCTGAAGTTGGTGTTAACTTAAAAGAAGGATATAATGGTGATATTTCTTCAAGAGACGCTGGTAGAATAGGTGGAAACATGGTTAAGAAAATGGTTCAAAAATATGAAAACGAAATGTTAAATAGATAGTTTCCATTTTAACTTTTATAACGGATTCAAGAATTTTTAAACATATTTTTATGTTAGAAAATCTAGAATCCGTTATCTTTTTCTTTTAGAGATTTATTGTGTTAAAGTTTTATATTATTTTCATACATTATAAAATTACAACTAAAAAGGGATTTTGAGGAACGTCCCCAAATCCCTTTTGATTATGCTTCTGGCTCTATTAAACCATAATTTTTATTATCTTTTAATTTATAAATAACATTTACTTTACCATTTTCTAAATTAACAAATGTTAAGAATGTATTTCCTTTATTTTCTTGTAATTTTAATTTTGCATCTTCTGGTGTCATTGGTTTTATTTCATAATATAATTCTTTTATTATTTCGTTTTCTGGTTCTGTTTGCTCTTCTTCTTGAGAAGCTCTAATTGTTGCTTCTTTATTTAATTTTTCTTTTTTAGTTTTAGTTTTTCTTATTTGTCCTTCTACTATATCTATATTTTTGTCTATAGACGCATATAAGTCTTTATGTGCTGTTACTGCCTTGTATGTAACACCTTGGTATGCAACTCTTGTTTCTGCTATTTGCTCATTTCCTTCGACTTTTATTGTAACTGTTCCGTCAAAATCGTCTAAGTATTTTGTTAATTTTTCCATTTTCTTTTCTGCATAATCTCTTATTGCATCTGTAACTTCTAAATCCTTTCCAACAACTTTTATATTCATAAAAATCTCTCCTCTCAATTATTTTGCTTTCTTTTGTTATAAATTTATTATATATGGTAATATGCTTTTTTTCAAGTTTATTTTATTTTTTTATGTGTTATTAAAAAATATTCTCCATTTTATACTCTTTTTCTAGTTTATCATTTAGGTATAATTTAGCTATTATTTCTAGTTCTTTTACCGATTCCTCTCCTATATTGAATGAAAATACCTTTTTAGGTGGTGACATTACAATATATTTTATAGCTTGCATTGTTGATTTCTCCATATGAATACAACTTGCATCCTGTTTTCCACAAATATTACACTTAAAGCCATTAGCTTTTAGACTAAAAAATTCTAAATTTTCTGTCTTGTTACAATTTACACATATTCTAACATTTGGTGCAAATCCAAGTATGCTTACTAATTTAATTTTAAATATTGCTAGAATAAATTCTAAATCTTTGTCTGTTTCGGATATCATATATAGTGTATTTAAATATAATTGCAATATTCTATAAGAGTTTTCATTCTCGTTTGTAACATCTATTATTATTTTAGTTATAAAAGATGCATATTCTAATTTTTTTAAATCTTTTCTTATATTGTAAAAAATTTCTATTGGTTCACATGAATTTATATAATATGTAGAACTAGTTTTATATAATATATAATCTCCAAAACACAAAAATTGGCTACCTACAAGGAGCGAACTTCTAAATCTTTTCGCTCCTCTGGCAGCACAAGAAATTTTTCCTAGCCCTGGTGTTAACATTGTTAACATTTTATCAAAATCACCCATATTACGTTCAACTAATATAATTCCTTTTGTCTTTATTGTTCCCATTTTTTTCTTCCTCTATTTTCTTTTCTAAATCTCTTAATTGTTTAAATTCCATAAATGTATTTATATTGCCTGTTTTTTTAAAGGTATTCCAAGCTATTTGTTTAAACATGAAATCATCTCCTTTATACTATCTTTTGTATTTTATGTTTTTTTATTCAATTAGTTGAATTTAAATTTTTTTACTATGCTATCTTTATCCTGCCAATCTTCTTTTACTTTTACCCATACTTTTAAATTTAATTTTGTACCTAACATTTTTTCTAATTCCATTCTTGCACTTGTTACTATCCTTTTTAACATTACCCCATTTTTACCTATAATGATTCCTTTATGCGAATTTCTTAAGCAATATATTGTAGCATCCACATCATAAATTTCTGCTCCTTTAGTTGTATTCCTTAATTTCATTTTTTCTACTTCGACATATATACCATGGGGTACCTCTTCGCTTAAAAATTTTAAAGCCTTTTCTCTAATAACTTCTTCTACTAGTTGTCTTGATGTTTGGTCTGTATACTCGTCTATATCATAATATGCAGGTCCAGGTTTTAGATTTTTTTCTATTGCATCTAAAATAGTCGTTACTCCTTTGTTGTTAAGAGCAGAAATTGGTATAATCTCTTCAAAATTATATTCTTTTCTATACATGTCTATTACTTTTAAAATCTCTTCTTTTTGTATTAAATCTATTTTATTTAGTATTAAAATAGTTTTTCTATTTATTTGTTTTATTTTTTCTAGTATTATTCTATCTCCTTTTGTTATCTCTTTTTTGGAACAATCTACTATAAATAAAATAATATCAACATCCTCTGCAATTTCATAGGCTGTTTCTAACATTGTTTCTCCTAGTTTTGTTTTTGGTTTGTGTACACCTGGAGTATCTATAAAAATTATTTGTGAATTTTCTCTATTAACAATTGCTCTTATTGCTGTCCTAGTTGTTTGTGATTTATTTACTGTTATTGCGACTTTTTCACCTACTAATTTATTTATAAGTGTTGATTTACCAACATTAGTTCTTCCTATTATTGCAACAAACCCTGATTTAAACTCTGCCATTTGCTCTTTCCTTTCTATTTACTTATATTAACATATCTTAATCTATTTTTTTGTAGAAACTTAGTACTTATCAAAATTATTTCGTAAATATTTTAGCATACTTTTATAATTAATAAAAGACTAGCTTAAATAAAACTAGTCTTCATATACAATTTAATTCATCACTTTATATTCATATAAACTAAACTTCGATAACGATTTAATTATTCAAATGTTACATTACTATCTATTGGGCATATATTAAAAAATGTATTTCCATTATTTACTTGTATTTCATTTCCATTTAAGTCTCTATATATAGTTTGAGAAGTTCTACTATTTTTTATACATTTAATTTTTATTGCTTTTCCATTTGTTATATAATATCCATCATTTGTTCCTACATCAGCCAAATCTTGCCTATCTTTATTTTCATTATCTTTTAAAGGGGTATTTTTAGCAAATGTAACTATTATATTTTTGGTTGTTATTGCTTCCCCTGTTTCCATATCTGTTTGTTTTTCTCCTCTTGCATATCTTGTATATCGTTTTGATTCCGAGTCATATTTATAATTTACAGTATGCAAGTCTGAATATGGTATTGTAACGTCATTTGCAATAATACCATCCTCTAAATTAACTTCATCTAAAGTATAATTTAGCACACTATTTTTTTCTGATGTCGTATCATATTTTTTATCTTTTGCGATTTCTAATATATCTTTCATACTAGTTAATACATTGTGAGGTGATGACTTTTCCTTTGTTCTCCAGAAACTGTCTGTACTTTCAGTTATTCCGTTAATATTATCAATATCTAAAGAAGATATATCAGATTCCGCTTTTGGGCTCCATCCATAATGTACATAAATTGCATCATTTTCAAGTGCATAATCTAAGAAATAATGTCTTGCACTACGCACAGGGCCTATTTCTTTTAAATCTACTCCTTTAAAAAGAGCCATTAACCTGGTTTCTCCGCCTTCTACAATTATTTCATAAACACTATATGCATTATTTAAACCAACTTGTGGCCATGCACCCTTATGATTATCTATCATAATAGCTATTGGTCTATCATTTCCTTCAAATATACTTTTAGGTTGTTCTGGTTCTTCTTCCTTTAACCCTTCTCCCACTCCTAAATCTACAGTTGGATTTTCTTTATTTTGATCATATATATATATATAATAACATGCTCCTGCTACTGCTAATATTAATATTAAAATTATTATAAGTATTATTGGCATTTTTTTGCTTTTGTGTTTTGGTTTTGTTCTTTTTCCTTTACTACTCATGTTATTCCTCTCTTATTTCAATCTATAAAAATAATTGAACAATTTTATCTGAAAATAAAAAATAAGAAACTATTAAAGCATTTAATGCTGTTAAAACAACTGCACCTGCTGCTACGTCCTTTGCTATTTTTGCTTTTTCATGATATTCTTCTGTACATAAATCGACTACTGCTTCTACTGCTGTATTCATCATTTCTGTTCCTAGAACTAAAAATACAGAAAGCATTAATATTGCCCATTCTGCATTATTTATTTTTAATATGATTCCTAGTATTGTTACAATAATTCCTGCTACTAATTGAATTTTTAAATTTCTTTGTGTCTTAAAACCATGTGCTATTCCAGAAAAAGCATTTTTCCAGGCTTCTATAAAATTTTTATTATATAATCTGCTATCTTTCTTTTTGTCCATAATTACTCCCTATTAATATTTAAATCTTTTAGTACTTTTTCTTCTTTTTCTCTCATTATTTTTTTTTCATCATCCTTTATATGGTCATATCCCATTAAATGATAAAATCCATGAACCAACATATATGCTAATTCCCTTTCGAAACTATGTCCATATTCATCAGCTTGAATTTTTACTTGGCTTAAATTAATAATTATATCTCCTAGTACTTCTGGTACAATGCTCTTTTCTTTTTGCAACTGTTCTACTTCTTCTTTTTCGAACATAGGAAAAGATAAAACGTCTGTTGCTCTATCTATATTCCTATATTCCTTATTATATGATTGTATATCGATTGGTGTAGTAAAAATAATACTTATGGTTATGTTTTTGTCTACTAAATTTTCTATTTCAAAGCATTTATTTATAACTTTTTCTGTTAAATTTGAATACATGTCATTAGGTTCTACATTTAAATATTCTATATCTGTATACTTCATTTTTATATCCTTTCTGTTTATTTACCCAATCTCTTTTTTTTCTTGTCTTTTGAGTCTTGAATATATTTTTTTTGAAGTTTTACATTTATTTTTAATTTCTTTCATTACCCCTAATTCTACTAATTTACTTTTATAAAAACCTATTATTTTTGAATAATCCCTTTTAGCTGCTCGTAATTTCTTCAAATCTGCTCTTATAAATAATATTTCTTTTAGTTTTTCATATTTTTCTAAATTTTCTTCTTTACCTTTTTGTAATTTTTTATATTCATTCCAGAACAACTTATATTCTTCTCTATCTGATGGTTTGTCCCAATAAATTTTTGTAGAAAGAAGCCTAATATTATAGTCTTCTATTAATTCTATTAATAATTTATAAGCTGCTTCTTTCTTACTTGCTATTGTCGTAGTAACAATAATTTGTCTTAAATCTTTTAATATTTTTACATAACATTGTTCTGCAACAACTAGTGGTAAACTATGTGTAAATAATTGTCTACTTATTCCTAGTAAAATCATTCTCTTTTCTATAGTATCTTTAATGTCTAATTTACCAACTGTAAATCTATCAAATTTTTCATATTGTGAAATTATGTTTTTATACATATTACTATCATCTAATTTAAGTTTTAATGGTAATACTTCTGTTATATAATCTTCTAATAAATCAAATATTTTATCATATATAATATTTTTATCCTGATATGTTAAATTATCTGCAAGTTGAATAGAATAATGTTTTAATACTCCTTTATATAGTTGCTCTATTTTTACACTATAAAATCTTTCGTATCTAGGAAGTATTTTGCTTTCTTCTGATTTTAATGTTTGATAATCTAGTTGCAACAAATATTGTTGCTTTTTATATTTATATTCTAAGTATTCTGTTTGTTTTAAATGAATTACTTCATAATAGTTTGAAAGTGCATCTCTTTCAAAATCTGTAGCAGTACCATTTTTTACTTTTTTATAAATTGAGTCCATAATATATTTATCTATTGCTTCTAGATATAATGTATAAGCATCCTCATATTTTTTAGACAAATTTTCTTTTTTGGCTTCGTCCTTGGTTTCATTTTTATATGTTTCAAATGATTTTACTAAACTACTTCTCTTTATAGAAATCATTATGCCATTAATACCTAATTTGGTTGGTATTAATAATCTATTTATAGTATTTGTTAATTTTGTAAAAAAATTTTTATTTGTGCTAACTACTCTAAGACTTCTTTGCTCCATTTTTATCATCCTTTCAAAATACTATTTTTTCATTAGTTCCTATATTTTCAAAGACTTCATATGTTACCTCTGCCTCCACCGCATTATCTTTTATCGTATAATTTACCATTATGTTATTTATATTTTCTTTATTTGTTATTTTTTTATTTAATTTTTCTTCAGCTCTTCTTTTTGCTTCTTCTTTTGCCTCTTCTTCTGTATAGTTAACTTCATATTCTTTTATTTCAGAATTATTACATTCGATTAACTCTACGGGTATATAGAAATTTGAAAATAATTTTAATTTTTTAGTTGCATATATTGTATCATATTTTTCAAAATTTGAAAGCCTTTTATACAAATTTATTCTAAAATTATTTATATTTATTGCATATTTTTTCTCCATATTTCCTGTTTTTTCCACTTTAGTTTCTTTAAAGTTTACAGTTGCTTTTTCCGTATACCATACCAATGCTTCTATTTCTCCTGTTGCTCTTACAAAACGGGTTCCTGTATATTTACCCTCCATCCACCCACCAATTAGCAAACTTCCCTCCTTTACGACATCTCCTGGTTTTACCATTGCAGTTCCAGTATTAGCATTTATTTTTACTATTTTGCCTTCTTTATTAGATACAATATTACAATATTCATCTTGTTCTATAATTTCTGGCTTTTCTTCTGCTTCTACAACTTCAACTATTGCATTTGTTCCCTTTAAATCTATTCCTATCCAAGCTATATCACTTCTTGCTAATCTTATATTATTAATTATTTCTTTTACATCTATATCATTTTTATTTTCTCCTATATATAATCCATTTTCATTTAATGAGTTTAATATCTCTTCCTCTTGTAAATTATCGCCTGTTATTTTTATTTCTATATTCCAAATAAATCTTGATAATATTAATAATGAAAGGAGAATAAGAAACATCATTATAATAAAGACTTTTCTTTTCTTATATTTATGTAAAAAAAAGGGCACTCCTTTTTTTCGGTTAATGCCCACTTTACACTTTGTTTTTTTAGCTATCTTTTTTAATTTTTTAAAATCACTTATTCCAATATTGGCAGTCAAATATATATCATTCTTTTTTTCTATGTCCCATAAATATATTTTTTGGATTCTACACATATTTATAAATCTTTCTATAAAATAACCTTCCACATGTATATTTACAAAACCTGTAAAATAACCTTCCACTCTTTTTTTTATCACCGTATTTATTCCTCCTCGGTACTTTCAAGATATATTTTAGAAATTTCTCCACTTATAAGCACATCATTTTCATTTATTTGATTTAAATTCATTTTATTCCCTTCTATTATTATTATTCCAATAGCTGTATTAATTTTTACCAAATATTCTTCATATTCGATAACCCCCATATAATTTTCTATCATTAACTGACTAAATCCAATTAATGTTATTTTAGGCATATTAGTACTTACTTCTATTGGTATTTCCAACAATCTTTCCAATTTATTTCTCGTCTTTTTTATTTTTATCACTCCTATCTTTCAAACTCATCAAGTGATTTAAATTCGTATCCTTCTGCTTTTGCCTCTTTTATAACACTATCTAATACATTTGCATTATCTTTTGAATTTCCATGTAATAGCATTATTTCCCCATTATGTATATTATCTAATATAATCTTTTTAGCATATTCTGTTCCTTTTTGAGCATTCTCATCGTAATCTAAATATCCAAATGTCCACATTACATTAGTATATCCAAGTTCTTTTGTTATAGCTAAAGTTCTTTCACTATATTCCCCTTTTGGCGGTCTTATGTATTTCATTTCGTAACCTGTTTTTTCATATATTGATTGATGCAATTTCATAACCTCTTCTTTTATTTCTTCGTCTGAAATATCTGGAAGACTTTTATGATTCACTGTATGATTTCCTACTATATGTCCCTCGTTTATCATCCTTTTTACTAAATCTTCAGCTGTATTTAAATAATGTGCTGTAATAAAAAATGTAGCTTTTACATCATTTTCTTTCAATACATCTAAAATCTGTTCTGTATCCCCAGCCTCATATCCTTCATCAAAAGTTAAATATATATACTTTTTTTCTTCATTTCCTATATATATACCATCATATTTTTCCATTAATTCAGCATTTTCTTTTCCTACATCTGGTCTTTTGTGATCTTTTTCTCGTTTTATACCCCAACCAATTTTTTTATTACTTAGACTGTCTACATTTGTATACATAACCTTATTTTCTCGATAAATTGTAAAAACAAGCAAAAAAATTAAAATTATTCCACATATCGAAAAAAGTATTTTTTTGTCAAAAATTTTTATCATTTTGAACCTCCAATATTATTTTTTTATATTGACATTATCAAATTTTTAGATTATATTGTATTTATTATTGGAAAAAATAGGTAATCGTCTAATTAGATATTTTTTTGTCTATTATTGTTAATTCAATATTATTCTATATAATAAATATATATTATTTAGGAGATGAAGATATGTTAAATTTTGTTTTGTGTGACGATAATAAAAACATTTTAGACAAATTATCACAGATGTTGGAAAATATTTTTATCCAGAATGATTACAATGCAAAAATTACTTATACTTGTGATAATGCAAATGATTTATTTAACTATTTAAATAAAAATAACATTGATGTATTATTTCTTGATATAAATTTGAAAAATAAGTTAACTGGTTTGGATATTGCTGAACAAATTAGAGCTAAAAACAAAAATATATATATAATTTTTATAACAGGTCATTTAGAATATGCTCTGGTAGCTTATAAATACAAAACATTTGATTATATTCCAAAACCTTTTGTTTCTGAAAGACTTGAGTTAACTATATCTAGATTATTTGAAGACATCAAATCAAGTGTATCAAATTTTATTAAAGTCGGTAATTCCCAAATGTTAATTAGAGAAAATGATGTACTTTATATTAAAAAAGATAATATGAAGCTGACTTATCATACGCAATTCCAAGATTATTCATCTTACATTGCTTTTAATAAAATAGAAAAAACTTTACCTAGAAATTTTGTAAGATGTCATAAGTCTTATATAGTTAACATTGATTGTATTAATACTATAGATAATATAAAAAATTGTATATATCTTTCTAATAATGACGTTTGTCCTATTGGACCTAAATATAAAAACAATTTACTGGAGGTTATAAATAACTATGAATACACTACAAATGATAATGAATATTTTAATGAATCCCAATGCAGAGCTAATTAATATAATTACGTTAATTTTCTTTCTTGTTGAGGTATTTATTTATGTAAATATTTTTACAGTACTTTTAAATATTCACCCTTCAAAAAAAATTAAATATTCATATACAGTCCTATTATTCGTTGTTGCTTCAATCGCTAAATATATCATCCCCGTTCCATACAATACAATTTTTAATATTTTAGTTTTTATTTTATTATCTTTAATATTTTTTAAAACTAAATTATTAGACACTTGTATTGCTTTAGGAATATTCTTTTCATTAACTGCTTTATTTGAAATGATTTCATCACAAATATATACCTTAATATTTAATAAACCTTATGCTGAATTTGCATCATATCCATTATATTCAATTATATTTCTATTAATTGTATATACATGTTTGTTTATTATGCTACAATTTTTTAAACATTTTAAAGTAAACATTACTTTGCTTACCAATTTGAATAAAAAAGACTCTATTTCAATATTAAGTACTGTAATTTTAGGTTTTATTACTGTATTTTTGCAATTATATATAACTGCTTTTTATAATAATATCTTGCCATCATTTATTATTTTATTAAGTATTATATGTTTATTGGCATATTTCTTTGTCAGTTTATTCAATATAATAAAAACTAAGCAGTTAGAAATAGCGAATAGAGACATAAATAATCTACAATTATATAATAACACATTAAAAATAATGTATGATAATATTCGTGCATTTAAACATGACTTTAATAATATTATGAATGGTATTGGTCGGATATGTAACAGCAAAAGATATGGATGGATTAACCAAATATTACAAATCTTTATTTAATGATTGTAATAATATTAATAATTTAGCAGCTATAAATCCAGAAACTATTAATAATCCTTCAATATATGCAATTTTAGCAGATAAATATAATAAAGCAACTACTAAAAATATTCAGTTAGAACTTGGAGTTTTTATAGATTTAAATTCTCTTCATATTGATACATATGAGCTTACTAGGATATTAGGAATATTGCTAGATAATAGCATAGAAGCTGCACAGGAATGTGATAAAAAATATATTAGTATAAGATTTTTAATGGACTATAGAATGAATAGACAACTTGTAATTATAGAAAACACCTATAAAAATAAAGATATTGATACATTTAAAATTTATGAAAAGGCATATACTACTAAACCTAATAATACAGGATTAGGTTTGTGGGAAGTAAATAAAATTTTAAAGAAACATGATAATCTTGCAATTTTCACAAGCAAAGATGATGAATTATTTAAACAACAATTAGAAATATATCTTCCTAAACCAAGCTTATTAAAAATTTAATAGGTAAAAAAAATACCTAAATAAATAGGTATTTTTTTTGTCGTTTTAATTAGGTTGATCGTTACTAGTCTTTTTTAATCATACTAGCAGGCATTTTTGGTTGATGAATAATTCCAAAAAGTAAACATGCTGTGTTAGATGATTTAGCATATTTTTCTGCTAATCTTGCTAAGAATTTTAACATATTAATCCCCCCTTTTTAATTTATATAGCAAGAGGTCTTACCTCTATTACTACCCATATACTTCATAACCATATTTATTTTTGGTAATTTTATATGCTAATTTCGTAATTGTTAGTGTTTGTACTAATATTCCTATAATTATCATATTAGAAATTACTTTATATGGAATAAATATTGCAATTACTAATTCCATACCAGCAATTACAAATGCCCATATCTTACGCTTTCTTCTTTCTTTCTTTTGCAATACAGGAACATTTTCTGTATCTGCTGGTGCATATTTTGCAATCATTGAAAAACTAAATATAAATGTAATTGCTATTAATATATATTTAATAGTGTTATCAAAATTCAATATACTTGCTAAATATGCACTTCCTATATACATCGTGTTTGTTGCTATAATACATCCCAGATGTGTATGTAAGTGAAACCCTCCCGAAAACATTCTGTATGGAAGAATTATAATAAAAGAAATTATAGTTAGGTCAATAATATCAAGCAACCATGCTAATATAAATGTAATCAAAAATTTAGGTATTTCCCCTATTATCAATTGCAAGCCAAAATTAATTTCATCAGCTTTACTTTCATCATAGCCATCTACAGATTTAATTATTTTCTTTGTTAATGAATTACAAATTGCTTCTATCACATTTATTCCTCATTTCTTTTATTTACTGTACTAATTATAAATTTCTTAAAAAAAATTATTCATTTTAATTTGTAAAAACTCTTTTTACTATTGTAAAAAAATTCTTAATTATTTTTACATACATAAAGCTTTTTTTCACCAATAGTACAATAGTTTAATATTTATAATTTTTATTGTTCTTTCATAATTACATAAAAAAAACACCTTTATTGTTAACTAACAATTTAGGTGTATTTTTTATATTTAAATATCTACATCTTTTAAAATATTCCATACTCCTTTTGGATCAGGTAAATATCTAAACTCTAATTCTTCTTTTGTCGTTGGGTGATAAAATTTTAATTTATATGACCACAATGCTAATTGTTTGCTTCTACTTCTAGTTCCATATTTAGTATCACCACAAAGTGAATGCCCCCTGCTAGAAAATTGAACCCTTATCTGATGATGCCTTCCCGTTTTTAAATCTATTTTTACTAAACTCATATGTGTAACTTCATCATATTTTATAACTTCATATTCCAATTCCGAAAATTTAGCATTTTTAATATTTTTATTTGTAACAAAAGATTTGTTTTTTCTTTCATCCTTTACTAAATAATCTTTCATAACTCCTTTTGAATTTTCTATTTTTCCTTTTACTACAGCAATATAATTTTTCTTAACTTGTTTATTTCTAACTTGTTCACTTAATCTTGATGCAGCTTTAGATGTTTTAGCAAATACCATAACTCCACCAACGGATCTATCCAACCTATGTACTAGTCCTAAATAAACATTTCCAGGCTTATTATATTTTTCTTTTAAATAAGCTTTTATAAGTGTAAGCATATCTTCATCTTTTGTTTTATCTGCTTGAGATGGAATCCCAGGTTCTTTAACAACTACGATAATATGATTATCTTCATATAATATATTAAGCATTAGCTTCCTCCCATCTACCATATATTCCGCAAGGAAGCACAAGCTTAGAATCTGTCATTGGTAATCCTATTTCTCCTGATTCAAATTTTCCATTATTTTTTATATTAAGTCTTAATATATTTTCTAATACTTTAGCCGAAATACCTGTAGTATACGAATTTATTAAGAAAAATAAAGGTTTATCAGAAAGCACTTTAGTACATAAATTTACTAAATCAGCTATATCTTCTTCAAAACGCCAAACTTCTCCTTTTGTTCCCCTTCCATATGATGGTGGATCCATTATAATGGCATCATACTTATTACCTCTTCTGATTTCTCTATTTACGAATTTTTCTACATCATCTACAATATAACGAACTGGCTTTTCTTTTAGTCCAGATGCATTAACATTTTCTTTTGACCAGCTTACCATTCCTTTAGAACTATCTACATGACATACAGATGCCCCTGCTGAAAGGCATGCAACAGTAGCTCCCCCTGTATAAGCAAATAAATTTAATACTTTAATACTTCTTTTGCTATTTTTTATTTTATTGATCATCCAATCCCAATTAACAGCTTGTTCTGGAAAAAGGCCTGTATGTTTAAACCCCATTGGTTTAATATTAAATGTTAAATTTTTATATTTTATTTTCCAACTTTCTGGAACTTTTTTTCTGAAATTCCAACTTCCTCCACCTGTCTTACTTCTATTATATATTCCATGTACATTTTTCCATTTTTCTTTAAATGATTTTTCTGCCCATATTATTTGTGGGTCAGGTCTTACTAAAAATATATCTCCCCATCTTTCTAATTTTTCTCCATTTGCCATATCTAATATTTCATAATCTTTCCAATCGTTTGCTACTTTCATATTACATCTCCACTTATAAATTTGATAATATTTTAAAAAAATTATATATAGCTATAATATTTGCTATGCAAAATATCCCTCCTATAGAAAATAATAGTCCTATAATATTATTATTGCTAATTTTTTTAGGCTTTTCTTTACTATATTCTATAGTAAATATTTCATCTTTTGCATATTCCATGTTATCCACCCCTTTATAATATTTATATGTAGAAACACCTAGAATATGCCTTTGTTACGCTATATTTTACCATAACTATTATTCCTTTTTCAATATAATAGTATAAAACCTTACTTTTTACACTATAAAAACAAAAAATATACATTAAATTTATTTTATTTAATGTATATTTTTTATTATTAAGACTTCGCTATAGATAAAACTTTATACTTACATACACCTGCTGGTACTTGAACTTCTACTATTTGATTTTTCTTTGCTCCTAATAAAGCTGAACCGATTGGAGATTCATTTGAAATTTTATTTTGTGTAATATCTGCTTCTGTTGTTCCGACTATTGTATATTCTACTTCTTCGTCAAATTCCATGTCTAGAACTTTTACTGTATTTCCTATTTGTACTTTTTTAGTATCAATTTCTGAATCATCTATAATTTTAGCAAACCTCAATTTGGCTTCTAATTCTGCTATTTTATCTTCGTTTGCAGCTTGGGCTGTTTTGGCTTCATCATATTCTGAATTTTCTGAAAGGTCACCAAATCCTAAAGCTACTTTTATTCTTTCGGCTATTTCTGCTCTAGTCTCAGTTTTTAACTTTTCAAGTTCAGCTTCCATTTTTTTATATCCTTCTTCGGTTAGTAGAATTTCTTTGTTGTTGTCACCCATTCTGTCATCCCTCCTGAATAATTTTATTACTGCATTATATTAAGTCAATATTTTTCTTTTGTCAAGTACTGTTTTTTATTTTTTTTATTTATATTCATTAATATCTATAATCCCTCTTTTCCCTATAAAATTACTAATTTTTACATCATCTGCAAGTATTTTTCTTCTAATATCTTCTTTTTTCTTTCCTATAATATATGATTCATATATTTCATTTGTCTCAAACTCGTCATAGGTTTTTCCAATATTTAATTCATAGTTATTTATATTTATATTTATACCTGCAAATGTTTTATTTATTTTTTTTATATCATTCTCTATATTTATTAAAATAGCTTTTCTATTTATTCTATATTTCTTTAATTGTTCTTCTGTAAAATCAATATTTAATATAATCTTCTTATTAGCCAAACTTTTATTCTTATTATTCATTACAGGCACTGTAATTGCTTCTTCTTTATATAATTTATCTGCAAAAGATTTAAATTTTCTTATATTATTAGTAATAATATTTATTATTTTCATATTAGATATTAACTCATTTATATAATATAGATTTATTTGCGAATAATCATTTACCAATATTGTTATTTCTATATCCTCTTTATTAGTTCCCAATATTTCTGATAAATATTCTATAATCTCTGGTATTAAATGTTTAAACAGAATTTTCCCATCTAATATGTTAATATTACTAGCATATATATTATTTGCAAACTCGATATTATGCTTGTCTTTTTTTGCCATTACTACATTCTTTATATTATCTTTTTTTAATCTTTCTAATAATTTTCCATTAAATTTTGGAGCAATATATTTTTTACCATTTTCATATTCATCAACTTCTAATTTATTAAAAATCTTTTTAAAGAAATTCGTTTCTTGTTTAGATATAATATAACCAATCATAAAATCACCTTACTCATTTATATGAATAAGGTGATTTTATATTACTTATTTAATTGTTCTTTTACAAATGTCCAAAATTCATCATTTGTTTCTCTATCTTTTTCCCAAAATGCTATTCCTGCTAAATTATATTGGTTTGCTAAATTTATTTTTTCTCCTACTGATTGTTCATTTTCAACCCACATTTTATATTTATTTCCATCTTTTTCATATTCAACATAGTATTGTTTTAAATCTTCATCCCATGTTGCTACTTGGTTTGCTGGAAGCACGTCAAACATATCCTTCATATTAACTATTTCTGGTTTAGCTGTTCCATCTTCCTTTTCTTCCCATAATCTCATATATAGTGGTATTCCTAATATTATTTTTTCGGGATCAACGTCTTCTTGACCTAAAAATTTCTTTATGTTTGTTTCTACCCAATTGTATCCAGCTGTTGTTCCAGCCTTATTAGAGCTTGTACCATATTGATCATATGCCATAAAAACTATATAATCAGCAACATCAGCAATTGTATTTCTGTCAAAACATAATGACCATGTCTCTGAACCATCTGGTGCAGTCACATCTACAGATAATGTTTTTCCAATCTTCTTTAGTCTTGGCGCTAATTCTATTAAAAATCTAGAATATACATTTTTATCTGATTCATTCATATTCTCGAAATCCACATTTACTCCATCTAAATTATATTCTTCTACTAAATTCATTAAGTTTTCAATCATAGTCTCTCTTTTATCATAATCATTTAAAATTTGAGATGTTGTATCCTTTAATGAATTATTAGAAAACATCGCCCAAACTTGATAATTATTATCATGTGCCCATTTTATATATTCTGTTCCACCATCTTCAGCATTATTATATATTTCTCCATTACTTCCTCTTGTTAAAGAGAAAAATGATGGTGATACTACGTTAACTCCATCCATAGTCTCTCCTGCTCTATCTGGAGCATCTACATATTCAGAATAATAATCCCAAACTAAATTGATTTTTCCATCAACTTTGTTTATATATTCTCTATCTTTTCTAGTTACTTCTACATTACCTAAATCTTCTTTTTTCACATAACCTATCGTTCCATCTTTTGCTCTTACTTTTATCCAATTATCTGTTTCTTCTATATATATTAGTTGTTCATTGGCTTCTATCTTTTTTAATGTTCTAGATAAGGTCTGTGGTTTATATTTTAATTTTGTTTCACTAGTTGTATTTATTACCTCCTGCTTTCTATCTAAAGAATCTATAATAATTGTATTTGTATCTCCTATATATTCTAAATCAACATCATATACTTTTTCACTTATCTCTGAAAATGGTAAATATATTGTGTCGTTTTTTTCTATAGCAGAAGAATTTAGCTCTTCATCCTCACCATTTATAGTTATTATATTATTTTTTGTACTCATTTTGGCTATATTTATTTCTGAAGTAGTTAAAATTTCTCCTGTTTCTTCATTATATTCTATATATTTATCAAAGTAATTTTCTACATCTTCTAAAGATAAAAATACATTGTTATTATCATCTATATACACATCATTTTTCATTTTTAATGTAACATTATTGTTATTTATTAAAACTTTGGTTTTCCCATCATAATCCTCTCTTATATAATTAGGAGATAAATAAAATACCCCTCCTACTAATGCTAAAAATACAAGTACCATAAATATATTTAAAATCAATTTTGAACTATTTCTTTCGTTTTTTTCTTTCATTCTTTTTGCCATTTGTACTCTCCTTATTTTAAAAATTCTTTTTTATATTATCATAAAATAATTAATTAGTGAATAAAATTTTAAAAAATATTCGTACTTAACATAAATATTTGTTTTTTCTTTACTTTTATGGGGATTTATGGTATAATTTTAATGAATTGTGTAAGGGGGAATCTTTATGTGGTTAGTTTGGTTAGTAATAGCTGGAGTGCTGTTTATAGGTGAAATTTTAACAGCTGGTTTTTTATTATTATGGTTTGCAATAGCAGCAGTTGTAGCTATGTTAGTTAGTTTTTTAACAACAAATTTATTTATTCAAATTTTAGTTTTTGTAATAATATCAGTTTTACTTTTAATATTTACAAGACCACTACTTTCAAAATACACTAAAAATGACAATACTGTAACAAATTCTAATGCGATTATTGGTAAAACAGCTTTAGTTACAGAAGAAATCTCTTTACTAAATTCTACAGGTCAAATTAATGTGGATGGAGAAATTTGGTCTGCAAAAACAATGGATCCAAACTTAACTATTCCAAAAGGTTCTAAAGTAGAAATTATTGGTATAGATGGTGTAAAAGCTTGTGTTGCAAGTAATTATCAGAAGCCATCTAATTAAGCCACTATCGAAATCTTTGATTTTGCCAAGGTGGGCTATATTGGGCGAAGCCAATAATATAAGAGAATAAATAAAAGGAGAATGAAAATGGGAGGAATTATATTTTTAATAATTTTAATACTTTTTATTGCTATAATTGCTTATAAATCAATAAAGGTAGTTAAACAATCTGAAGTTTATATAATTGAAAGATTGGGTAAATTTCATAAAGTTGCAGATGCTGGTCTTACAATAATTTTTCCTTTTGTAGACCATGTACGTAGTGTAGTTAGCTTAAAACAACAAACAATGGATATACCACCACAAGGAGTTATCACTCAAGATAACGTTACAATTACAATAGATACTGTTGTGTTCTACCAAATAACAGATCCTGCCAAAGCAGTTTATGAAATTCAATCATTAAAGAAGGGTATTGAGTATTTAGCAATTACAACAATTCGTGATATTGTTGGTAAAATGACATTAGACGAAACATTTAGTTCAAGAGATTTAATAAACCAAAAATTAAGATCTATTTTGGACGAAGCAACAGATAAATGGGGTTGTAAAATAGATAGAGTTGAAATTAAAGATATTAATCCACCAGAAGATATTAGAGATGCAATGGAAAAACAAATGAACGCAGAAAGAAATAAAAGAGCTTTAATTCTACAATCTGAAGGTGAAAGACAATCTGCAATTACACTTGCAGAAGGTAAAAAAGCTGCAGCTATATTAGAGGCAGAAGCTGATAAAGAAGCACAAATTAGAAGAGCTGCCGGTGAAGCTGAAGCAATTAGAAAAGTAGCTGAAGCTAAAGCAGAAGAAGTAAGAATGGTTTACGCAGCAATTAAAAAAGCTGACCCAGACGAAAAACTTATTCAAATTAAATCTTTAGAAGCTCTTGAAGAAGTTGCTAAAGGTGATGCTAACAAAGTATTTATTCCTTTCGAAGCAACAGCTGCATTAAGTGGTTTAGGAGCTGCTACCGAAGTTATTAAAGATGGTGAAAAAAAAGCAGTAGATAAAAAATTAAAGGATATAGCAAAAGATCAATAAACTTTAATCGGGTTTTAGAAACATCTCTCGGGATTTGGGGACGTTCCTTATAATCCCGATTTTTATGTTTTAAAAAGAGAAAGTAAAACTACTTTCTCTTTTTTACTTATATATTAATATCTTTCTGTCCTTAAGTTTACAACTATTTTTTCTAATTCATCTATGAAATAATCTATATCATCTTTTGTATTTTCTTTCCCTAATGTTATTCTTAATGCACTACTTGCTATGCCTTCATTTAGCCCCATTGCAAGTAATACATGTGATGGTTGTGGCAGTCCACTACTACAAGCAGAACCACTAGAAGTACAGATTCCTTTGTTGGCTAATAATTTTACTAAATCTTTACCATTTACATATAAAAAAGAAATATTTATATTTCCAGGCAATCTATTATTTAAATCGCCATTTATTCTTATATATGGTATTCTATTTTTTATTTGTTCTATACAATAATTTCGCAAATTTAATAGCTTTTCGTTATTTGTAATAATATCGTTATTAGCCATTTCGATTGCTTTACCCAATCCAACAATACCTGCTACATTTTCAGTTCCTGCTCTTTTATCATTTTCTTGATGTCCACCATTTTGTAATTGTATAAAATTTATTTTATCTCTTACATATAAAGCACCTACCCCTTTTGGCCCATAGAACTTATGAGCGGACATTGATAATAAATCTATCCCCATTTCCTTCACATCTATTTTTACATTTCCTATTGCTTGAACTGCATCTGTATGAAATATTGCGTTGTTATTATGAACAATTCTAGAAATTTCTTTTATTGGCTCTATAGTTCCTACTTCATTGTTTGCAACCATAATAGACACTAAAATAGTTTTCGAATTAATACTATTTTTTAGCTCTTCCAAATCTATAAATCCATTTTTGTCTACATTTAAATAGGTTACTCTAAATCCTTCTTTTTCTAGTTGCCTACAAGTATTTAAAACTGCTGGATGCTCTATTTTGCTTGTAATAATATGATTTCCCTGTTGTCTATATGCTCTAGCAACACCTTTAATTGCCAAATTGTCACTTTCACTACCACAAGAGGTAAAATATATCTCAGTTGGTTTAGCATTTATTACTCTTGCTACATTTCCTCTTGCTATATTTATTGCTTCTCTTGATTTATACCCAAGTTCATATAATGATGAAGCATTACCATAGTTTTCACAAAAATATGGTTCCATTACCTCTTTTACTTCTGGTGCCACCGCAGTTGTAGCTGCATGGTCTAAATATATTGTTTTCATATAACATTACCTCTCTTATATAATATTATATGAAGTATGTTATATATTTTTGACAAAAAATCGGGATTTTAAGGAACGTCCCTAAATCCCGATTTTAATTATTCGCTCATTCCGCTATATAATTGTTGTAAATAAGAATTATAATCAAATGGTTTTACTGTTTCTGGAGCTCCATAATCTACTCCGAAAGTATCTACTCTTACACTTGTTATTACTGGTGGATTAACTGGTGTGCTTGCTTCTGAATCTGATGAGTCCTCAGATGTTGTTACTTCTGTTTCATTTAATTTATCTAGTACATCCATTCCTTCAATAACTTTTCCGAATGCTGCATAGTAACCATTTAAGCTTGCATTTTCACCTGTCATTATAAAGAATTGTGAACCAGCTGAATTATAACCTTCTTCATATAATCCCATTTGGCTATAATCTGATCTTGCCATAGAGATTACACCTTTTTCATGTCTTAAGGTGTTTTGATTAAATCCGTTTTGTGTAAATTCTCCTCTAATAGCATATGTTTCTGTATTTGAACCACCATCTTGTATTGCTGATAGTGTTGGTGCTCCAGATCCAGTTCCATCTTTATCTCCACCTTGTACCATAAAATCTTTTACAATTCTATGAAATGTTAATCCATCATAAAATCCCCTATTTGCTAAAGTTATAAAATTAGCTACCGTATTTGGTGCTTGGTCTGGGTATAATTCTATTTTCATTGTACCTAATCCTTCTATTTCCATTGTTGCAACTGGATTTTGCTTTGTAAAAGTTGCTTTTTGATAAATTGTATAACCTACTAATCCTATTAACACAATTACTAATATAATAGCTATAATCATAATTATTTTCTTTGTTTTCATTCGTTATCCTCCTACTTAAATTAAAGCATTATCAAAAACAAATTGTTCTTGCATTCTCTTTAATGATTGTTTTATTGTTTTAGCTCTTACTTCTCCTATTCCCTCTACCTCATCAAGCTCTGGAATATCTGCTGCTAAAATATGTTGAAAAGATTTAAAAGATTTTACAAGGTTTTCTACTATGTTATTAGGTACTCTTGGAATCTTACTTAATATCCTATAACCTCTTGTATAAACTCCTACCTCATCATAATTATCAAAATTTTCATACCCTAAAATTTTTGCTATTGAAGATGCCTTTAAAAGTTCTTCATATGGTAATGCAATTATTTCATCTAATGCTTCATCTTCTGTTTTATTTGTCCCTTTTCCTAGATAATCTTTTATTATTAGAAGTTCTTCTCTTTCTAAACCACCAACTAATTCTTCTAATTGCATACTTATAAGCCTACCATCTTGTCCTAATTCTGAAATTCCTCTTTGTACTTCATCTACAATTTTCATAACCATTTCTGCTCTTTGTATTGCATTTATCACATTATCTAAAGTAACAATGTCATTAAATTCGTATTCATTTAATACATTTAATTTGCTATCAAATACTTTCTTATATTTTTCTAAAGTCTGTAATGCTTGATTTGTTCTGTTTAAAATTGTTGATGAATCTTGTATTGTATACCTTAAATTTCCTTTAAATACAGTAATTATATTTCTTCTCTGTGAAATACTAATTACTAAAGCCCCTGTCTGTTTCGCTGTTCTTTCTGCTGTTCTATGTCGTGTTCCTGTTTCTTTAGTTGGAATTTCTGGTGACGGAATTAGTTGTGCATTTGCATATAATATTCTTTTCAAATCTGTGCTTAATACTATTGCTCCATCCATTTTAGCAAGTTCGTAAAGTTTAGAAGATGTATATTCTTCATCTATAAAAAATCCTCCATCTACTATGTCTAAAACTTCCTTAGTATCAGAAAATACTAATAATGCTCCTGTTTTTGCTTTTAAAATATTATCTAGTCCTTCTCTTATTGGTGTTCCAGGTGAAATTAACTTTAGTATGTCTGTAATTTCTTCTTTTTTGCTGATTCTCAATTGTAACCAACCCTTTCTGCCTTCCACCTTATGAACTATCGTAGTCCAATCGCTTTCATGGCTTCGTTAATATTTTTCACACCAATTATATCCAATTTATATGATTCTTTCAATAGTTTTTTGTTATTTTCTGGAATTATACATTTTTTAAAGCCTAATCTTTCAGCCTCTTTTAGTCTTTTTTCCATCATATTAATTGTACGTACTTCCCCTGTTAAACCTACTTCTCCTAGTGCGATAACTCCCTTAGGAATACTTATATTCTTAAAGCTTGATGCAGTAGCTAAAATTATTCCTAAATCTAACGCAGGTTCGTTTACCTTAAGTCCTCCTACAACATTTAAATAAACATCTTGATTTCCTAACATAAATCCTGCCTTTTTTTCCATTACTGCTACTAACAATGTTAACCTGTTATAATCTATTCCATTTGCAGTTCTCCTTGGCAAACCAAATACACTTTGAGTAACTAATGCTTGTAATTCTACCAATAAAGGTCTTGTTCCTTCCACTGTCGCAACTATAACAGAACCAGATGGATTATCATCTCTTTCAGAAATTAGAATTGATGATGGGTTTGTTATTTCTACCATTCCATTCTCTTGCATCTCAAACATTCCAACTTCATTTGTAGAACCAAATCTATTTTTTACACCTCTTATCATTCTATATGAAAAATATCTTTCTCCTTCTATGTATAGTACTGTATCTACCATATGTTCTAAAACTCTTGGTCCTGCTATGTTACCATCTTTTGTAACATGTCCAATAATTATAGTTGTAATTTTTCTAGATTTACAAATTTTCATTATTCTACTAGTTATTTCTCGTACTTGACTTACACTTCCTGGTGCAGAAGAAATTTCTTCTGAATACATTGTTTGCATAGAGTCTATTATTACTAACTTTGGATTTAATTCTTCTATGTTTTGGTCAATAATATCTATATCTGTTTCACCTAAAAATAGAATATCATCATTTTTTATATTTAATCTATCTGCTCTTAATTTTATTTGTTCTGCAGATTCCTCTCCAGAAACATATAAAACTTTTCCTTCTCCTTTAATCTTGTCGCAAAGTTGTAAAATTAAAGTTGATTTTCCTATACCTGGTTCTCCACCAACTAATACTAAAGAACCTTTTACCAATCCACCTCCTAGAACTCTATCAAGTTCTGCATACCCAGTAGAAGTTCTTTGCGCATCTTGACCAACAAAACTATTTAAAGGCCTTGGTGCTTCTTGAATTTTCTTTTCTCTTTTTCCATTTTCTACTTTCGTAGAAATTTTTTCTTCAACAAACGTATTCCATGAATTGCAAGCTGGACATTTTCCCATCCATTTTGCAGATTCATATCCACATTCATTACACACAAAAATTGTTTTTGCTTTCATATTGCTCCTTCTTTATTAAGTTTTTAAGCTTTGTTTAGTAATTCTTCTAAACCTAATGATAACACAAACATTGCATGTGACCAACCTAATCCAATTACCCATTTAGATTTCATTTGACTATTATCTATTTGTTCTGCAAGTAAACCTAAAGGTGTAGCTGTGTCTATTACAAATTTTAAACATTCATTAGCTTCGCTTATTGCTCCAATTTTTTTATAATATATGTACATCCATAAAGTTGCTATTGGCCATGGATTTTTTCCACCCATATAGCCATCATTCTCAAATCTTAAATATCCTCCTGTATATGTTCTTAATGTTAGGTTTATCTTTTGTACTGTATTTTGTATTAATTTATCATTTGGGTCAAATACATTAAATGGTGTAATTGCTCCCATTATGCTAATATCTACATTACTATCTTTTGTATTTCGTACTAAAATATTTTGATTTTTATCACATAAATTCTCTAATATATAATTTCTAATTAATTCTTTATATTTTGCTAATTCATTAAAATCTTCTGGTAATTTAAATTTCTTATTATCTTTTTGCAATTCCTTATATATTAGCTCCATCGCTCCAAATGCAGCATATATTGCTGATAACGAATACAAATGAACTCCTTCATTCATTTCCCATAAATCATAACTTACATGTTTATATATCTGACTTCTATCTAAATAACTATACTTAGTTTCTAACTCAGATTCTTTTTTCTCGTCTATATCTAATAAATGATCCATATATTTCTTTAAAAATTCAATTGCATTTTCACACATATTTAAATTATCTTTTAATAAGTCCATATCTCTTTGTTTTAGTCTAAATTCTTTTATTTTAAAATGCTGATATAAACCTGCAACCACACTTCCTGTTTCATCTATTTGATATCCCCAACATGGGGCCAGTCTTCCATCTGTGTAAAAACGTTGTTCCCACATTCCATTTTTACTCTGTGTTTTTCTTAAGAAAACATTATAAAAATTATCTGCGTCTTTGTACATACCTACCATATCTAATGCTTGTGAAATAGTAACAGCATCCCTTGGCCAACAGTAAGCATATCTTCCACATAAATCTTTTTCTTCGTCCACCTCTAAAGCAGCAATTATTCCCCCAGTTTCTTCATTTACTAGCAATGGAAATAAAAGAATAGTTCGTCTTAAAATCTTTTGTATTTTTGCATTGTAAAGTTGGCCATAGTCTTTTACTTTAAGTACATCATGTTTTTTTACATATTTCCTCCAATATGCTTTTGTTTCCATCATTAATTTTAATGTATCATACTCTTTAATTTGATCAATTTCTTTTATTAAATCATCTAACACATCAACTTTATAATTTTTATTAATATATATGTATATATTAAATTCTTTAGATTCTCCTGGTCTTAATACACCAATATCATAAGCTATTGCAGAATGATTAGACATTGCAATATAATCTTTATCTCCAATTACTCCAGAAGCAATGCTTTCTTCTACATTATTTAATTGATAACTATATATTGGCATGTTAGAAAATGTTGTCATAGCAAAATCATGACTATATTGAATCATGGCATTGTCACATATTCTAGCTCCAACCATATTATTTAAATTTGAAAACAATTTTGAATCTATTAAAAATTTAACCTCCAAATCTATTTTATTGTAATTTGTAAATGTATATCTTCTAATTACTACATCTTTTTTCATTGGAATAAAATCTTCTTGTTTCATATTAAGTTTAAAATATGTATTTTCTATTTCCGTATTTAGTACATTTGTATCTGTAGAATAATATTGATTATATACATTATTTATATCATCATGAAGTCTGATAAGTGCGGAATCATTTATTTTTACACCAGTTTCATAATAATCTATAAATTGTCTATAATCTGCTGTTGGATAGCAAAGTCTTAATAGTTCACCTTTTTCTGATAAACTAGCAATCATTTTTCTATTTCCAATAAAAGCATTATTTAAGTATTTTCTTTTCATTTGTATTCTCCTTTATTTATTTACAATTCTATTTATTTGTCTTTGTAAATCTTTAATTTTCTCACTTAAACTATCTAATTTTCCCTCTTGTATATCTTGATCTGTTAATTCATCATTAACGATATCTTCCATATCATTAATTTTCTCTTTTAATGAATTCAATCTATCTATAATTGCAAGTTTTGTAAATTTATTATCTTCTTTTTCTGGTCTTCTATATTTACCTATTAATCGTACAGCTGTATCTGTAATTTCATATGTTTCTCCAAAACTTGGAATTGAAACTGGTAAATTTGTTGTTTCTATTATTTTATTTTTTAATACTTCTTGCCCTTCTGGTTCTCCATGTAATAAGAAGATATGTTTTGGTTTCTTTATGAATGAATATATAAAATTTAATAATCCCTCTTGGTCAGCATGTCCAGAATAGCCTTCTATATATTCTACTCTAGCATTTACTGCCACTTCTTCTCCAAATAATTTGATCTTTTTGGCACCATTAACTATACTATATCCTAATGTACCTGGTGCTTGATATCCTACAAATAGAATTGTATTTTTAGGATTCCATATATTATGTTTCAAATGATGTTTAATTCTTCCAACATCACACATTCCACTTGCAGAAATTATAATACAAGATTCATTACTTTCGTTTAATGCTTTTGATTCTTCAACAGTACGCGTAAATTTTAACCCTGGAAATTCCAAAGGATTACTTCCTTTTTGTATATATGCTTTAGTTTCTTCATCAAATAAATCCATATTATCTTCAAATACTTCTGTTGCTGAAATTGCAAGCGGACTATCTACATATACTGGCACTCTCATTAATTCTTCATATTTTTTTCTAAATTCTTCATCATCTCTTTTGTCTTTTAATTTGTTTATTTCAAATAATATTTCTTGAGTTCTACCAACTGCAAATGATGGTATAACAACAGTTCCTCCTTGCTCTAAAGTTTCAGAAACTATATCTAGAAATAATTCCGCTTTATCATCATTTCTCATATGTAACCTACTTCCATATGTTGATTCCATAACTAAATAGTCTGTATCTTCTATCATTGTTGGTTCACTTAGTAATGGAATATCATTATTTCCTAAATCTCCAGAAAATACTATTTTTTCTTCTTTTTCATCTTCTTTTATCCAAACTTCTATTGTAGAGGATCCAAGCATATGTCCAGCATCATTAAATCGTACATGTATATTTTCATCTATTTCGATAATCTCATCATATTTTACAGGTTTAAATAATTCTAATGATCTAGCTGCTTCTTCCGCAGTATAAAGAGGCTCTAATTCCTCCTCACCTTTTCTTATTCTCTTCTTATTTTTCCAACCAACTTCCATTTCCTGTATGTGTCCACTATCTGGTAACATTATAGAACATAAGTCACAAGTAGCTTTTGTTGCAATAACATCTTTTCTATAACCTTCTTTATATAATTTTGGAATTCTTCCTGAGTGATCAATATGGGCATGTGTTAATAACATAAAATCTATGCTATCAATATCGAATTCAAATGGTTCTTCATTCTCCAATTCTTCTGTTGCTTTTCCTTGAAATAGTCCACAATCAACTAAAAATTTTTTTCCTGCCCCTTCTACTAAAAAATTAGAACCTGTTACAGTTTTAGTAGCACCTAAAAAAGTTATTTTCATGTTTTTCCTCCTTATGAAAATATTTTTATTTTTTTCTTTTCTTTTACTTTATACTTGCCTATGTCTTTTGAAATAACAATATCTTTTGAGGTTTCTTCTACATCACCATCTAAATAATTTGCTCTTATTCCTTCTGGTATTTTTTGTATATTTACTTCTGCATTTTCCAAATTAATTAGTCTTAAAGAAAATATATTTTTTAAAATTTCATTGTTTATATATTTATTAGAATTAACTGAATTTATTATTTTTTCCTCCATTGCTTTATATATTAAAAATAATCTAGTATTTTCTATATCTTCTTTTAATTCTTCATTATCCTTTAATAATTCTTCTGATGTAATTGGAATTAAATTATAATATCTAAATTCATATAGTAACTCTAGTACTTCCTTTTTTCCTGTTAATTTTTCCGCTAATATTTTGTATCCCTTTAAAAAAATTTTTTGTAAATTAATTAATTCTTCTAAAGCTGTTGTTTCACTTTTTGCAATTTCATGATAATCTAATAACTGAACTTTTGTAATTGTTCTTTTTTTAGTTTTCTTTAGCAATTGTCTTGGATCTATAGTTTTGTTATATTCTATTATTTGGTTCATACATTTTTGTCTTTCAGCAATTAAAATTTCTTTTAACTGTATTTTATCTTTTAAATCTTCACCAGTTTTGTTTCTTGCTACTAATTCTTCTTCTAATTTTTCAGAATCATTTATAATTCTATCTAATTTTTCTACCTTTTTTAATAATTTTTTCTTATCTTTAGATATTTCTTCAATATATTTTTTTATATCTTGAGGTTCTTCTTTGGTTGTTTTCAATTCTTTTGTTGTTTCGGGATATCTTTCAAAATATATCTTTAATATAGTTATTATTATTTGATTAAATAATTGCTCTGCCATTTCTTTATCATATCTTCTGTTTAATTCTTTTTTTAATTCTTCAATGTAATCCTTATCTTTATCGTTATTGTATACCCAAGCTTTTAATAAATCATTTCCTGCAATTATTCTAATATCTTGAAAAATCAAATTGGCATAAGGGTCTTCAAATTCATTTTTAGCAACATACCAAGCAAATCCATTAAAATCTCTTAAGAGTTCAATATTATTACTTGAGTTTCCACTTATAAAAATATCCGTAATGGCATCTTTCAAAACTCCATATTTTTCATTTACCATAGTTTCATTATCGTATAAACTATATAACCCTTCTAAAATATATTTTTCATTTGGATATACCTCTAATTCTTTTTTAGTTGAATTTGCAATATATTTAGATTTTTTATTACTTAGCAATTTGCTTCTCTTACTTTCTGGTTTTATAACAATTAAGCTATTACAATGGTTTTTCACGAGATTTATAAAATTAGTTAGAATCTCTTCTTTTGCTGTAATGTCTCTTTTAACTGTTTTATAATCATTATAATTTGTTTCCATCTTATATAAAATACTCAAAATTAAGTTTTTAGCAGTACTCGAAAAATCCTTTTTTTCTAAAACTTGCTCTAATAAATTATTATAATCTTTATATTTTAGTTTAGAAAGAATCTTTTCTTTTGGCATGTTGTTCCACCTTTCCTATTTGTTTTCATCTGGAGTAGCTCCCATTTTTAATTCGTCCAATCTCTCTTTTGTAATTAAAACCTCTCTTGGTTTACTTCCTTGGTAGCCAGAAATAATTCCCCTTTCTTCCATTTGGTCTATTATTCTACCTGCTCTTGCATATCCCACTTTAAATCTTCTTTGAATAAAAGATGTTGAAGCCTGTCCTGTTTCTACAACAGTATCTATCGCTTCCATTAATAATGGGTCTGCATCATCTTCTTCTTCCATTTTATCAAGCTCTTGATCTGTACTATTCGCTTTTTCTATACTCTCTATAATATCTTCGTTGTATTTAGCTTCTCCACCATTAAATTTTAAGAAATCTACTATTTTTTCAACTTCATCATCAGATACAAATGAACCTTGAACTCTTGTTGGTTTTGATGCACCAGATGGATAAAATAGCATATCTCCCTTTCCTAATAATTTTTCTGCACCTACTGAATCTAATATAGTTCTAGAGTCTACTTGTGATGAAACAGCAAATGCTATTCTTGATGGAATATTTGCTTTTATTATACCTGTAATTACATCAACAGATGGTCTTTGAGTTGCTATTACTAAATGCATTCCTGCTGCTCTTGCCATTTGTGCTAATCTACAAATAGCGTCTTCTACATCTTTTGCTGCAACCATCATTAAATCTGCAAGCTCATCTATTATTATTACTATTTGTGGTAATTTTCCTGTTCCTCCCTCTTTTTCTATTGCCGCATTATATCCTTTTATGTCTCTTACCCCTTTGTTTGCAAAAAGACTATATCTATTTACCATTTCTTGAACAGCCCATGCTAAAGCTCCTGCAGCCTTTTTTGGATCTGTTACTACTGGAATTAGTAAATGTGGAATTCCATTGTATACAGATAATTCAACAACTTTAGGGTCTACCATTAATAGTTTTACTTCATTTGGTTTTGCTTTATACAATATACTTGTAATTAATGTATTTATACAAACACTCTTTCCCGAACCTGTACTTCCAGCTATTAAAACATGTGGCATTTTTGCAACATCTGCAATAACAGCCTCTCCACCAACATTTTTTCCTAATGCTAAAGCCAATTTAGATTTATGATTTACAAATTCTTCTGTTTCTATAATATCTCTTAAATGTACTACTTCATTTTCCTTATTTGGAATTTCTATTCCAACAGCTTGTTTACCAGGAATTGGAGCCTCTATTCTTATACTTTCTGCTGCTAAACTTAGTGCAATATCATCTGCAAGATTTGCAATTTTATTTACTCTAACTCCTTCTGCTGGTTTTACCTCATATCTTGTTATAGCAGGTCCAACAGATACATTTTCTACTTTTGCAGATACACCAAAACTATATAAAGTTTTTTGTAGCTTTGCAGCTGTATCAGTTAGTGCCTTTTTTCCGCCTTTAAAAACTCTTCCTTCACCCTCACTAAGTAATTCGATTGGTGGAAATTCATAATTTTCTTCTTCTTCAGTTAATCCATGTTCTAGTACTAACACTTCTTTTGTTTTTTCTTCTTTCTTTTCTTGTTCTTGTTTAAATAAATTTGCTTCTATTTGATTTGGTTTATTTTCTTTTGAAGCTATGTTAACTTCTTCTTTACCATGGTTTAATTTTTTCTTTTTTGGTTCTGTTTCATTTAAATTAATTGTTATTTGTTCTTCTATTGGAATTTCTTCTTTTTCTTCTGCTTTTTCTTTCTTATTTTTCTTATTCTTTGCTTTATCTTTCTTCTTTTCTATTAATACACTTTTCTGATTTTCTAGCTCTTCTTCGTCATCATCATCTTCATCATACTCTCTTCTTTCTTTCATTCTTTCGAAGAAATCTCTAATTATTTCTGCTGGTTTTATTTCAAATAAATTAATTAATGTAATAAGTGCAATTCCTACTAATAATATAATTCCTCCAATTGTTCCTAATAGTTTGCACACTGGCATTGCAATTATCGCTCCTATAACTCCCCCTGCTACATTTTGTGTTCCTAAATCATAAGCTTCTTCTAGAAAAGTAGAAAAATCTAAATTTATTGATAAAGTTCCCTTGTTTATTTCTACAATTACCATAGTTGCTGCAACACACACTAAAAATATAATATAATTTACTATTTTTTTGCTTAAGTATTCTTTATCATCAACAGCAATTTTTATTGCCATTGCTAATGTTCCAACTGGTATAATATATTTTATCCATCCCATTATACCTCCAAGCACAGGACTTAAGTGCTCGCCCATCCATCCTGACTGTGCATATATTAAAACGCAAAGCAATAAACTTGTTATTATCATTACAACAACTACTAAATTTTTATCTATATTATTTTTCTTCTTTCTTGTTCTTGTACTACTTCTAGTATTACTTCTAATAGTTGATGTTCTTCTAGTACTTTTTGCTCTTCTTGCCTTTGCCATTACATTCCCTCCGATTTCTACTATATACAAAAGCGGATGCAAGATTTTCTATGCATTGGTAAATGCTAGAATATCTAGCATCCGCCATAAGTCTCTAGTACAGCTAATTCTTCTACTAGAAGAATTAGCCTACTATATACAAAAAAAGGTCAGATGTCTGTATCATCTAGTAAAAAAATACATACCGACCTCTGACTTCCAATTTATTTTAATTCTTTTCTATTATTTTGTATAACTTTTAATGCGTCTTCTAATGCTGTTTGAATACTTCCTAAGACATTATCAGCATATTCTTTTGTTCCTTGTGATATTTCTCTTGACATTTCGTTTGCAGTTTCTATTATTTGTGCTTTTTGTTCATATGCTTTTTTAGTTATTTCATGCTCATCAATCATAGAAATAATTCTTGTTTCTGCTTCTTTTACAATATCGTTTGCTTCTTTTTGAGCTTCAGTTAATATTCTTTGTCTTTCTTCTTTTATCCATTTTGCTTGTTTTAATTCGTCTGGAAGTTTTAGTCTAATTTCTTTTATAACTTCTAAAATAGCTTCCTTATCAACAATTGCTCTATCTGTAAATGGAAGTTTTTTACTTTGTTCCAGTATTTCTTCTAGGGTCTCTAATAATGTGAAAATCTCCATTTGTCTACTCCTTTCGCATAAATATTAACCTTGCTCTACCATATTTTCTAGTATCATAAATATTTATACTTATTTTCAATTTATCAATTTCGTCTTTTATTCGTTCTTCCTCATCTGTCTCTGCAATAATAATTCCATCTTCTGATAATAAACTTCTATCATTTATTATCTTAATACTATTGCTAATAAAATTGGTATTATATGGTGGATCTATATAAATAAAATCAAATTTTTCCTGTGTATTCTTTAAGAATTTTTCGTAATCTATGCACAAAATTTGCACTTTTCCCTCTACTCTTAATTTCTTTACATTTTTATTTATAATCCCGATAGCTTGCTTGTTTTTGTCACATAGTATTGCCTTTTTTGCACCTCTACTTATACTTTCTAGCCCAATTGCTCCACTACCCGCAAATAAATCTAACACTATAGAATCTCGAATATTATTTTGAATAATATTAAATAATGATTCTCTAACTCTATCTAGTGTTGGTCTAGTATTTAAGCCATCTAAAGTATATAATTTTGTTCCTCTTGCTAATCCGCCTATAATTCTCATAATACCTCTTTACATCATATATTTTATTAAATATTAAGGATATGTCAATATTATTAATATAATTGTAACATACATTTAATAGTTTTGTAATAAAGTCAATAAAAGACAAATTTTACATATAAAAGTAAAACTTGTCTTTAGTTGTGCTATAAATTTATTCTTCTTCTTTATTTATATCTTTTAATAATTCTAATTGAGATATTAATAAAGCTTCCATTTTAGCTTTATACACATCAAATTGTTTTTTAAGGTCATCTAATTCTTTTTTCTTCATATTTATTTCTTGTACTAATCCATCTGCTTCTTTTTGTGCATTACCTTTTGCATCTTTTACAATTTGTTCTGCCTGTTGTCTTGCTACATTTTTTACATCTTCTGCTGTTGACTGAGCCATAACTAAAGTACTTTGTATAGTTTCTTCTATATTTTTATAATGAGCTAAACTTTTTGTTAGTTCATCTATTGTCTTTTTGGCTTCTGTACTTTCTTTATAGGCTTTTCCATAATCTTTAGTTAATTCATCTAAAAAGTCATCTACTTCTTCTACACTGTATCCATTAACCATTTGCTTAGAGAACTTTTTATTTTCTATATCTAATGGTGTAAGCATATCATTAAGCCTCCTTTTTGCATATTTTATTTGTCAACCTTAATATAAGCACGATTATACGTGCTTATATTTAATTCTTTGTATTATTTTTTAACCAAGATACTGATAATTTATTTGATATCTCTTCTCTTGCCATTTCATTTGTAATTTCATAATTATAAGGTGCTATTAAAAATATTGAATTTGAAACTTTTTGAATGTGACCATCTAAAGCAAAAACTCCACCACTAATAAAGTCTACAATTCTTCTAGCTACATCCTTATTTACATATTCTAAGTTTACAATTACAGATTTTTTCTCTTTTAAAAATTCGCAAATTTCTTCTGATTGATCAAATGTTGTAGGTTGAGAAATTACCATTTTTATTTGTTGAGTCTGTGGCATAGAAACAACTTTTTCTTTGTTTCTCTTTCCAAAAATTCTTCTATCTTCTATTTCATCATTTTCTTCTTCATCATATCCATCATAAGTATCATAATCATTGTTATCATATGTTTTTTCTTCTACTGCTTCTGAGTCTCTTTCTGTATCCATTCCAAATAAATCCCATACTTTGTTCATTATAGCTCCTGCCATTAAAAAAACCTCCTAATATTTCTCCTTTGTTGGTATTTGCATATAGTATCTAACTTTTTTTAATTATTGTCAATAGTTTTTTATTTTTGTAACTTATTTTTAACATTTTTGTAATATTGTTGTAATATTATTTTATTTCTGGATTTGCAACTGTTTGAATTTCATCATACATATTTATTTTTGTACTAACATTCAAATCTGACGAATTATACCCCATCTCTTTTAACTCATCTGAACTATAATTATCTATTATTGAATAATTATCATTTTCTTTTTCTACTTTTACTAATACACGAGTTAAATAACCAGCTCTATTTCTAACAACATAAGCTAAATCGTTTTCTTTTATAATAGCTGTGTTAGGTACTTTATAACCTGAATATTGCCAAAATATAATATCAAATGAAATCTTTCTATTACTTATTAATTTTTCTACATCTTTACTTATTTTAAAAACCACTAAAACATCATTATCTGTTTGTTCCATAATATATTCAACACTGCTAGCTATTTCGTCTCCATTTGATAGGCGTAAATCTAATTTATCACCCTGTTCTATATCATGTAATTGATCCTTCTTTATAATTGTTGCAATATAGCATTCATAATTATTTACAACTTTTCCACATTCAGTATTTGTCGCTACTGTTTGACCTGTTTTTAAGTTTAATCCTTCAAAAAATGATCTGTTATAACTGCTAAAATCATCAGGTGTTAAAACATCTTCTAATCCGTCTACTTTATATGATACTACTCCGCTTGTTGGAGCTTTTATGTACTCACTACCAGAATTTAATTGATTTTCATATTTTTTTCTTTCTTGTATTAAATTATTTAAATAAGAGCCAGCTTTACTATTTTCCCCAATAATATTTGTTTTTTTGGTAATATAATTTTCTATCTCTTTTTTATACTCGGTAATCTTTTGAATATTATTATTTTTTGAAATTTCTCGTAATCTTAATTCTATTTCTTCATCTAATAATTTTATATCACTCGGAAATATTGTTGTGGTATCATTCTTCTGTGCTTCATCAATCTTTTCATCCAATTCTTGAATTTTTTGTATAAGTTCATCTTCTCCTGTTGAGTAATATCTAAAAATATTTTCGTCCTTTGCACACTTTTCCCCCTCTGCCTTTATCTGAACTATCCCATTTTTATAGTTGTTTCCTTGTACTTTTGTTTCATCTCTTATTATGTATCCCTCTGTCCTTATTTCTTCTGAAATGGATCCTTGCTCTACTAAAAATACATCTGTTGGATGTTCAAACAATTGCCAAGCAGTATATACAGCATATATTAGTACTGCTATAACTAGTATACTTATAAAAACTATTTTTATTTTATTCGTTTTTCTTTTGCTATCTATTTTATCTTTCAATTTATCTCCTCCAAGATAATTTCTATGTTCCTTTGGATTCCATCTTCCGAATTCAGCCAAATTAATCCTTTTATTGCTTTAAACCACGTAATCTGCCTCTTGGCATATCTTCTACTTTCTTGTTTTATTTTTTCTATCATCTCGTCATATGTACATCTATTTTCTAAGTATTGGACAACTTCTTTATATCCTAAACCTTGCATTGCTGTTGGAAATTCATTATACTTTTCTTTTATTTTTTTCACTTCTTCAATTAATCCTTGTTCTATCATCTTATCTACTCTATGGTTTATTCTGTCATATAATTTACTTCTATCATAATTTATAGCAAATACCTTATAATTATATTTAGGTGGTTCTGCTCTTGAAATTATTTCTAGTTCAGTTTTTGTTTTTCCTGTTTGATTATATATTTCTAATATCCTTAGTATTCTCTTTTTATCATTTTTACTAATTTTTGAAGCTGCTTCATTATCTATGTTTTTAGCTTGTTCATACAATTTTTCCAAGCCTTCTGTTATTACTTTTTCTTCTAGATATTCTCTATATTCTTTATCAAATTCTAATTTTGGATAATTAATATTATATATCAAGCTATTTATATATAAGCCTGTTCCACCTACCACTATTGGTGTATATCCATTTCTTATAATTTCTTCGATTGCGTTTTCTGCACCCATTTTAAATTCAGCAACTGAATATCTTTTATCTGGAGAAACAATATCAATCATATAATGTTTTATACCCTGCATTTCTTCTTTTGTAACTTTAGCTGTTCCAATATCCATATCTTTATATATTTGCATAGAATCTGCAGACACTATTTGTCCATTTATTCTTTTTGCAAGTTCTATAGATAAGCCCGTTTTCCCCGAAGCTGTTGGTCCTCCTATTACTATAACATCTTTTTTTGATATTGCCTCTTTCACTTTTTCCTCCATCTATTTTCTTTCAAATTTTCTTTCTATCTCGTATTTAGACATTTTTATAACAGTTGGTCTTCCATGTGGACAAGTAAATGGATTCGGTAATTTTAATAATTCATCCATTAAACTCTCTACCTCTTCTTTTGATAAGACCATATGTGCTTTTACAGCCGCCTTACATGCTATTGTTGCTAAAAACTTATTTTCAATTTCTTGTTTTGCTGTTCTTGCAACAGAATTTATTTCATCTAATGTTTCCAAAAATAAATCTCTTGTATTAAGATCTAAGCATATACTTGGTGTTCCAGAAATTTTTATAGTATTGTCTCCAAATTCTTCTATTATAAATCCTGCTTTTCTGAATAATTCCATATTTTCTTTTGCAATATCCATTTCTTTATGTGTTAATGTTATTATGTCTGGTAAAATCATTAATTGTGAATCTTTTTCTTCATCTGAATAAAAATTCTTTTTTACCTTTTCAAACATAATTCTTTCATGGGCAGCATGCTGATCCATTATATACATTTCATCATCCATTTCAAAGATAATATATGTATTAAATACTATTCCTATAAATTTATATTGTTGTTTATATTTATAATCATCTTCTATATTATCAAATAAAGTTGTATTGTCTTCTTTTGTAATTGCTTGTGGTTCTTGTTTTTGATTATCATCTTCTATTTTTGGTGGTTTTGTACCAAAAATTTTTAAATACATTTCATCGAAACTTTCTTTTTTCTCTTCTTCTTTTATATTATTATTTGTTAAATTTTCTATTTGTTTATCTATCTCTTTACTAGCTTCTTCTAGTTCTTTAATATCTAATTTTTTCTCTTCTTTAAGCTCAGTTACTGTTTCTTCTGTTTTACCAGTATTATTAGTATTTCCTACTTTTGGTTCTATGGCTATATGTGTAGTTTCTTCTACTGGTTTAGTTTCAGCTGTTGAACTTGTTTCTTTTTCATTATTAACCTCTACTTTTTCCTCTTCATCCTTTTTTAAAGGATTATAATTTATATCTTGCTTGCTCTTTTCTAAATCTTCTTTTATTTTTCTTTGTAATTCTAATAAACTATTAAACCTATTATTATTAATTTCTGTTCCTATTTTATTTCTATTTCCAAATAATGAGCTATTTGATATATTAGAGCTTTCCTCTCCCTTATCTGAATTTTTTATTAAATCATTTTTTAATAAAGTATCATTTACTGCATGATATACAGACTTAAATATTTTTGACTCGTCAGAAAATCTAACTTCTAATTTTGCAGGATGAACATTTACATCTACTTTTGAAGGATCCATTTCTATATTTAAAATTGAAAATGCATATTTTCCTATTGTAAGTAGTCCTTTAAATCCTTTTTCTATCGCTCCTGATAAAGTTTTGTCTTTTACATATCTATTATTTACAAAGAATATTTGATTTGACCTATTTGACCTTGCTATTTCTGGTTTACCTATAACGCCTGAAATATGTATATCTTCATATGTATAGTCTACTTTCAAAATATTTTCTGCAATGTTTTTTCCATATATACCATATATAACGGCTTGAATATCCCCATTTCCAGCTGTTTGAATAATAGTTTTTCCTGTATTAATTAGTTTAAATGCAATGTTTGGATTTACTAGTGCAAGTCTTGTAATAGCATCTTCTATATAACCTGATTCTGTAAAATCTTTCTTTAAGAATTTATATCTAACTGGTGTATTAAAGAACAAATTTCTTACTGTTATTGATGTTCCAGTTTTGCATCCAATTTCTTCATGTTCTAATACCTTTCCCGCTTCTACTACTAACCTTGTTCCTATTTCATCATTTTCTGTTTTTGTTATTAGTTCTACATTTGCAACAGCTGCAATACTTGCTAAAGCCTCTCCTCTAAACCCCATAGAGTGGATTGTCTCGATATCACTTGCTTGTCTTATTTTACTTGTTGCATGTCTTTCGAAAGCAATTTCTGTATCATCTTTTGCAATTCCCTTACCATTGTCTGTTATTCGTATAAAAGATATTCCTCCATTTTTTATTTCTACTGTTATAGCTGTTGCTCCTGCATCAATTGAGTTTTCTACCATTTCTTTTACTACAGATGCTGGTCTTTCTATAACTTCACCTGCTGCAATTTTATTTATTGTTAATTCATCTAATAAAACAATATTACCCATATATTTTTTCTCCTTTTCCTATATACACTACCATTCTGCCAGAAATTATATCATTATTTTTTTAGTAACACAATAGATATATTTCGAATAAGATATATCATACTAAGGAAAAATTTAAGGTTAAAAGAAAAGGGAGGTAATATTTATGTGTTGTAATAATGATTTATTATGGTTCATCATTCTTTTCTTAATACTTTTCTGCGGATGTGGAAATAGTAGAAATTCTGGATGTGGATGTGACACACCATGTGACCCATGCGGTTGCTAAGTAGTTTGCTGTTTTAATAATTTTTAACAGGTATACTTATATGTTTAGAAAGGAGGGATTGATATGCCAGAAAATAGAGGTTGTGGATGTGGCTTCGGTTTTGGAGATGATTGCTGCACATGGATAATACTATTAATTATAATATTCTGTTGTTGTGGTGGAAATAGAAGAAATGGATG
This sequence comes from uncultured Clostridium sp., assembly GCA_930990555.1. Classification (GTDB taxonomy): domain Bacteria; phylum Bacillota; class Clostridia; order TANB77; family CAG-508; genus Merdicola. The sequence continues at coordinate 71,164 of CAKNPW010000005.1, forward strand.
TTGCTAATTGAAATTTTGAAACATTGTTAAAAGTTCGAAAAACCGATTGGAAATATGCCAATCGGTTTTTATTAGCTACATTTTATTATAACTGGTTCAAGCAGACTAGAAGTTCCTAGCCTGCTCGAACATTAATTGTTTTGCATAATAGGGATTTAAGGAACGTCCCCAAAATCCCTTTTCACTTTTTTATTAATACATTCCGCCCATATCTTGCATTCCAGGGTTGTTTCCTCCACCGCAGTTACATTTTTCTTCTTTTTTATCTGCTACTAAACTTTCTGTTGTTAGTATCATAGATGCTATACTTTCTGCATTTTGTAATGCACTTCTTGTAACTTTAGTTGGATCAACTACACCTGCTTTTTTCATATCCTCATATTTTTCAGTTCTTGCATTAAATCCAACACCTTTTGTTGATTTCTTAACTTCTTCTATAATAACTGCTGGTTCTAATCCTGCATTTCTTGCTATTTGTTTTGCTGGCTCTTCTAGTGCTTTAAGAACAATTGATGCACCTAATTTTTCGTCTCCTTCTAATGTATCTACGAATTTACTAACTTCTGGAATTACATCTATATATGTTGTTCCACCACCTGCAACAATACCTTCTTCAACTGCTGCTTTAGTTGCAGATAATGCATCTTCTATTCTTAGTTTCTTATCTTTCATTTCTATTTCTGTTGCAGCTCCAACTTCTATTACAGCTACACCACCGGCAATTTTAGCTAATCTTTCTTGTAATTTTTCTCTATCGAAATCGCTCTTTTCTTCATTTATTTGAGCTTTTAATTGTCCAACTCTGTCAGCAATTTGTTGTTTATCTCCCATTCCATCAACAATAATTGTATTTTCTTTTTGAACTTTAACTTGTTTTGCTCTTCCTAATTGATCAATTCTTGTGTCTTTTAGTTCTAATCCTAAATCACCTGTTATAACTTCTCCACCAGTTAAGATTGCTATGTCTTGTAACATTTCTTTTCTTCTATCACCATATCCAGGAGCTTTAACAGCAACTACATTTAATACACCTCTTAACTTATTAAGTACTAATGTAGATAATGCTTCATTTTCCATATCATCACATATAATAACCAGTTTTGCTGATTGTTGCATTAAACTCTCTAATAGTGGTAATATTTCTTGAATATTACTTATTTTTTTATCTGTAATTAAAATATATGGATTATCTAAAACAGCTTCCATTTTTTCTGTATCTGTTACCATATATGGAGAAATATATCCTTTATCAAATTGCATACCTTCTACAACATTAACTGCTGTATCAGATGTTTTTGATTCTTCTATTGTTATAACACCATCTTTAGATACTTTTTCCATTGCTTCTGCAATTAGGTTTCCAACTTCTTCATTATCTGATGATACACTTGCAACTCTTGCTATATCATCTTTTCCATTTACGTCAACACTTATTTTCTTTATTTCTTCTACTGCTTTTTCTGTTGCTTTATCCATACCTCTTTTTATTGCCATTGGATCTCCACCAGCTGCAACATTTTTAACACCTTCTTTTACCATAGCTTGTGCTAAAACTGTTGCTGTTGTTGTTCCATCACCTGCAACATCGTTTGTTTTTGTAGAAACTTCTTTTACAAGTTTTGCTCCCATATTTTCGAAAGCGTCTTCTAATTCGATTTCTTTTGCTATTGTTACACCATCATTTGTTATTAATGGAGAACCAAATCCTTTATCTAAAACTACATTTCTTCCTTTTGGTCCTAATGTAACCTTTACTGTATCTGCCAATTTATTAACACCATTTAATAATGATTTTCTTGCATCTTCGCCAAATTTAATTTCTTTTGCCATATTAAATTACCAACCTTTCTTTTTTATTATTCTACAACAGCTAAAATATCTGATTGTCTTACAATCTTATATTCTTCGCCTTCATATTTAACATCTGATCCTGAGTAAGTATTTATTATTACTCTATCTCCTTTTTTTACATACATTTCTTCTAATTTTCCATCAATCTTTTCTCCTGGTCCAACTTCTATAACTTTTGCTGTTTGTGGTTTTTCCTTTGCTGATGTTGATAAAATAATTCCACTTTTTGTTTTTTCCTCTTCTTCTTCCATTTTTAATAATACTCTGTCTGCTAATGGTCTTATCATTACACATTACCTCCTATATATATATGATTATTAGCACTCTTTCTTTGTGACTGCTAATAATTTATACCTTTTTTTAGCACTTGTCAAGTATGTTTGCTAATTTTCACATAAAATTCACATTTCTTTTTTGACCAAGCTTTCATTATTAATTCTATTAACCATTTTCAATTTTTATAACTATTTTTTCTTTGTTTTTATAATAAAGGCTAGAGTAATACTCTAGCCTTTATTTGGTTTGCTTTTACTATATCTTATTCTCCTAAAATAGGGAAAATAAGGAACGTCCCCTAATCCCTATTTTGCAGCTTTTATTAAGCCTACAAATACTGGTGCTGGTCTATTAGGTCTTGATTTTAATTCTGGATGAAATTGAACTCCTATAAAGAAAGGATGATTTACAAATTCTACAATTTCAACTAAATTTCCATCTGGTGAAACTCCTGTACATAAAAGTCCATATTTTTCTAGTTTATCTTTATATTCGTTGTTGTATTCAAAACGATGTCTATGTCTTTCTGAAATATTTTCTTTTCCATATAATTCTCTTACTTTGCTATTTTCTTTTAATATACATGGATATGCCCCTAGTCTCATTGTTCCGCCTTTTTTCTTTATATCTTTTTGTTCATCCATTATATGTATAACTTTATTTTTACTATTTTCATCAAATTCTTCAGAATTTGCATCTTCTAAGTTTAATACATGTCTTGCAAATTCGACCACAGCCATCTGCATTCCTAAACAAATTCCTAAAAATGGAATGTTGTTTTTTCTTGCATATTCTATAGCTGTAATCATTCCTTCTATTCCTCTATTCCCGAAACCTCCTGGAACAACTATGCCATTATATTCTTTTAGTTTCTCTTTCACATTATCTTTATTTATTTTTTCAGAATCAATTAAATCAACCTTAACTTTTACATCATTTGCATACCCTGCATGTGTTAAGCTTTCTATTACAGATATATATGAATCTTCTAATCTAGTGTACTTACCTACTATTGCAATCTTTACTGTCTTATTTTCTATATTTTCTATCTTATTTATCATTTCCTGCCATTCAGAATTATCTGGAATATAATTATCTAATCTTAGTTGGTTGCATACAGCTCTTCCTAATCCTTCTCTTTCTAGCATAAGTGGTACTTCATATAAACATTTTACTGTTTTATTTTGAATTACATTTTCTTTTCTTACATTACAAAACAAAGCTAGTTTTTCTCTTATAGAATCTGGTATATCTATTTCACTTCTACATACTAATATATTTGGTTTTATTCCATAAGATTGTAATTCTTTTACAGAATGTTGAGTTGGTTTTGATTTTATTTCATTAGAGCCACTTATATATGGAAGTAGCGTAACATGAATATATAATACATCTTCTGGATTTTTTTCTAAGCCTACTTGTCTTATTGCCTCTATTATGGAAAGACCCTCTATATCACCAACTGTTCCGCCTATTTCTGTAATTACTATGTCAGTATCTGTATTTTCAAAACTATATATTTTTTCCTTTATTTTATTTGTTACATGTGGGATAACTTGTACTGTCTTTCCCAAGTATTCTCCTTCTCTTTCTTTCTCTAAAACTTCTAAATAGATTTTTCCCATTGTAATACTAGAATCTTTAGTTAAATTTTCATCAATAAATCTTTCATAATGTCCTAAATCTAAATCAGTTTCTGCTCCATCATCTGTAACAAAAACTTCACCATGTTCATATGGACTCATAGTTCCTGGGTCTACATTTAAATATGGATCAAATTTTTGAATAGTTACTTTATATCCTCTATTTTTTAAAAGTCTACCTAATGATGCTGCTGTAATACCTTTTCCAAGTCCAGAAACAACTCCTCCTGTTACAAAAATATACTTAGTATTCATATATATTAACCCCTTTCTAAAAAACAAAAGAGAGATTAAAAAATCGCCAAAATCGGTTTTTTTTTAATCTCTCATATTCTTAATTAATTTTCTTCATTCTATCACACTAATTTTGATCATTCAAGTATTTAAGAAATTTTATCTAATGAATATTGGAATGTTGCTGCAAATAATGTTACTAATTTAAATAATAATGTATATAAAATTTCACCTATTAATGACATTATTAATGCACCAATTAATGCTGTAACAAATACAAATAACACTGGATGTAGTTCTGTTTTATATATTTCTTGTACTATTATAATATATAATCTTGCAACACAAATCATTACTAATATATAAATTATGAAGCTAACAAAATCAAATTGTCCCATAATTACTGTTGATGATAAGAAATATGCTACCTTTATAATAACAGCTGCAGCAAATGCCTCAATTTTCTTATCTCTTTTAAAATATTCATACACTAAAATTGCTACTATTATATCAAAAACAAAATTTAATGCTATTACCATGAAATTTACCTCCCTTTATAAATCCATTGTATTAATGATTTCTAATACTCTTTCTTCAAATTCTACTTCTTTTTCTTCGTTATTAATACTTGTCATGACAATTGTTTTCATTTGATTATCACTATTTACAATATAATATACTTTTCCTTTTTCTTCTGCCTTATCATCTGAGTTTGTATATGTATAATTATAAGTTACGTAGTAAATATTATCTGTAGCTTTTATAAATTCTTTTGAATCTAAAGTAATTAAATAATCATCTGTAGCATTTAATTCTTTTTTGATATCAATCTCTTGACAAGCAGTATCTGCTTCTTCTTTATTACTTAAATCAATTACAGCTTTTCCTGTTGAAATAGCATCATTTTTAACGGCTACTAAATTTCCTGTTTTTAAATCTACTAATTTTGTATAACCAGTTGTATAACTATCTATCATTGACATCTCTGTAGAATCATATGTCCAATAATCAGTTTTAATATTTTCTGTAACGCAGTCTATTTTACTATTTAAATCATCTATATATTGCATTGATGTTACTCCTGCAACCAATGCCATTGAAATTACACAAAATAAGAATATAACAATAACTTGATAAACTTTAATCTTTTTTTGGCTTATTCCATATATAATTCCTAAAATAGCTATTATAATCATTATGATTACAACTATATGGCTTAAATATAAACATGTCCACATATTTATCTCTCCTTTTTTTGCATTTTCTACAAATATTATACATTTTTTACATTAATTTGTATATTTCCATAATATTACTTTTATGTTACATTTATATATCACAAGATTATAACTTTTTAATAATATGATATACTAATATTAAATTTAATTTTAGGAGGTTTATATATGACACCACATAATGAAGCTGAAGTTGGCGACTTTGCTAAAACTGTTATTATGCCTGGAGATCCTTTACGTGCAAAATATATAGCAGAAAATTTTTTAGAAGATGCCAAATTAGTTAATTCTGTTAGAAATATGTTAGCATATACAGGTTTATATAAAGGGAAAAAAATTTCTGTTATGGCACATGGTATGGGTATGCCAAGTGTTGGAATTTATTCATATGAATTATATAAATTTTATGATGTAGAAAATATTATAAGAATTGGTTCTTGCGGAGGATATATTAAAGAATTAGACCTATTTGATGTTGTTCTTGCAGATGATGTTTATACAGAAGGTAATTATGCACTTACATTCAATAATGATGATTGTCATATTTGCTCAGCAGATAAAAATCTTAATTCTATAATAAAACAAGTCGCTGACATTTCTGATATAAAAATAGTTGAAGGAAATACTATTTGTACAGATGCTGTAGATTTTTATATGACAGACCCTAAAAAATTCTTTAATAGAATTCCAAAAAACATAAAACCTATAGCAGCAGAAATGGAAGCATTTGCATTATTCTACAACGCAAAGCTTTTAAATAAAAAAGCTGCTTGTTTAATGACCGTTGTAGACTCACAATTTATAACCAAACAGGCAACACCAGAAGAACGTGAACAAGGATTAACAAAAATGATAAAAATATCTCTAGAAGCTGGAATATTACTATAAGTCCTTTAGGGATTCAGGGACGTTCCTTAAAATCCCTATATCTCGAATTTATATAATGAAAACACAGCCATACCTAATTTAGGTTTATGGCTGTGTTTTCGTTGTTAGCTTAAAAAGATTACTGAAAGTAAAACCACTCTACTAAAGCTGTATCTTTTTCGCATTCTTCCAAATAGTTAAAGCCAAATAAAACAGCTTCCACCTAAAATTATGGAAACGGTTTTTTATTATATTATTGCAATTCTTGTTTAATTTTTATAGCCAAGTCCTTATTTATTCCTTTTACTGTCATTAATTCTTCTGGTGATGCATTTTTTATATTACTAACAGTTTTAAATCTTTTTAATAATAAATTTCTTTTTACCTCTCCTATTCCTGAAATCTTATCTAGAGCTGATTCAGTCATTTCTTTCTCACGCAATTTTTTATGATAAGAAATTGCAGTATCATGAACAGTATCTTGAAATTTTGTTATTAAGTTTAATAATTCCTCTGATATTTCTATTTCATTTCTATTCTCATCCATTAAAGCTCTAGTTCTATGTTTATCATTTTTTACCATTCCAAAAATTTTTATATCTACATTTAGTTTATCAATTACTCTTCTCGCAGCTCTAATCTGTGTTATACCTCCATCTACAAATATCACATCAGGTAAATTTCCAAACCCTGTACTAGTTCCATTTAAAGAATGTCTTAATCTTCTCTCTATTACCTCTTCCATACATCTTGGATCATCTTGACCATAAACTGTTTTTATCTTAAATCTTCTAGATAAGTTCTTTTTTATAATACCATTCTGCATTACACACATTCCTGCAACCATATTTGTTCCAGATATATTAGATATATCATAACATTCAATTTTTCCTGGTATTTTATCCATCTTTAATACATCTTTTAGTTCTAACAATAGACTGTTTTTATCTTCGAATTTATTTTTTAATGTAACTTCTGCATTATTTTCTGCCATTTCCACAAAACGTAGTTTTTCTCCTTTTTGCGGAGTCTTTATCTCTACTTTATGATTAGCAATATTAGAAAGCCATTCTTCTATTGTTTCTTTATCTTCTGGTTCATATCTCATCATAATTTTATTTGGTAAATTAGGATTATCCATATAATATTGTTTTATGAAACCTGATAAAATCTCGCTATCTGACATATCAACTAAATCTTGAAAGAAATAATATTCTCTACCAACCATTTTACTTCCTCTTACAAAAAATATCTCTACACAAACTTCTAAATCATTTTTTGCAATTCCTATAACATCTATATTATTTTCTGATATATTTGATACTCTTTGTTTCTCCGAAATTCTTTCGATTGCTACCATTTTATCTCTTAAATATGCAGCCTTTTCAAAATCTAGTTTTTTAGATGCTTCTTCCATTTGTATTCCAAGTTCTTTTATTATCTTACTTGTCTTTCCCTCTAATAAATCTATTATTTCAGCAATTTGCTTTCTATAGTCTTCCTTGGAAATATATCCCACACATGGAGCAAAACATTTTTTTATATGATAATTCAGGCATGGTCTTTGAGTTGATTTAAAATTTCTACATTGTCTAATTTTATATTTGCTTTTTATAAAATCCACCATCTCTTTTGCAGCCCCAGGATTTGCATATGGTCCAAAATATTTTGAACCATCATTTATTAATCTTCTTGTTATAATTACATTTGGAAAATCTGATTTTACATCAATTTTAATATATGGATATGTTTTATCATCTTTTAGCAATACATTAAATTTAGGTCTATATTTTTTAATTAAATTACATTCTAAAATTAATGCTTCTGCTTCATTATTTACAACTATATATTCGAAATAATCAACTAAAGACACCATCTTTTTTATACGTTCAGTTTTATTTGTTTTCCTAAAATATGATGTAACTCTCCTTTTTAGTGAAACAGCTTTACCAACGTATATGATATTATTATTTTTATCGTGCATAAGATATACACCTGGTTTAGATGGTAACTTTTTTATTTCCTCTTCTATATTAAATTTAGCCCCCATTCGTTTACCTCTCTTATCTATCATTCAATATATTATAGCATTCTTCAAAATTTGTTTCAATATTAACATAAACACAATTTTAATTTATCTACCTCTCATGTCATTATGTTATCACATCATTTGTACCTCCCATTTAGGATTGAATAAACTAAACAATTTGTTACACTCGTTCATTTTATACCTTTTTTTATTTTAGCAATACCTATAATTTTATTAATATAGGTTTAAAATAGATATGTCACACCAACATTGAAAATAAAATATTGAAAGAGAGTACCAAAAATGATATTGTTTAAATAACCACAAATAAACGGTATCGGAGGTACTCTCATATGGGTAATAATATCATACAAAAATTAAAATATAAAGAGTCTGTAGTAAAGTTTTCATATAAATATGGAGTAACAAAAGCAGCAATAAAATTTTGCGAATGTAGAAGAACAATATATAGATGGAGAAAACGATATGATGGTAGCTTAGAGAGCCTAAGGGATAAATCAAGAAGACCACATTATCATCCCAATCAACACACAGAAGAAGAAATAAAAATGATAAAAAATTACAAAAACAATAATAAAGATACAGGATTGGTTGTATTATGGGTAAAATTAAGAAAGGCAGGATATACAAGAACAGTGCAAGGATTGTATCGTGTGTTACAACGACTAGGAATATATAAAAAAGCACCAAGTAAGAAAAAAGAGAGTGAGCCATGTGAGTGGGTAACAGGAACATATCCAGGAGAGAAAGTACAAGTAGATGTAAAATATGTACCAAAGAAATGTATGAGCCCAGAACTGCAAGAAAAAGGAGAAAAATATTATCAATATACAGGAATAGATGAATTCACTAGAATAAGATATATATGGTATACAAATGAACATAGTACATATATGTCGAGTGAATTTGTAAAAAGGTTGGTAAGATATTTCAGAGAGCAATATGAAATAGAAATAAAAACAATACAAACAGATAACGGATTTGAATTCACGAATAGATTAAGTTGGCAGGCATTTTTAAAGAATAAAAAAACGCTATTTGAAGAGACATTAGAAGAATTAGGAATAGAATATAAAACAATAAAGCCACATACACCAAAGCAAAATGGAAAAGTAGAAAGAAGTCATAGAAAAGATCAAGAAAGGTTTTACTACAATAAGGTATTTTGGAGTTTAGAAGATTTGAGAAATAGAGGAAGAGATTGGAGAAAAGAATATAATAATTTTCCAATGAGACCGCTAGGATGGTTAAGTCCAAAGGAATT
>CAKNPW010000006.1 GCA_930990555.1 uncultured Clostridium sp.
TTTCAAAGTATATATTTATCAATAAAGTGTGACATATGTTTGACAAACCTACAATTTTTGATTTTTTGACAAAATTTTTAGGTTTACAAAAAAAATAAAATGTGGTAAACTATATTCGTATTATGTATATACAAGGAGGAATTAGAATGTCTAAAAAAGAGAAAAAACATTCAGGAAGTAATATATTTGTAAAAATTACAGCAGGCATTTTAGCAGCATTAATGATAGTTAGTGTAGGGGGAACTTTAGTATACTATTTAATTGGTATGTAATAGGGAGTAAATAATGAAAGATGATATAATTATTGGAATCTCAGACTTTTACCAAACTAATATTTTAGACAGAATTATGCAAATGTGGGAACATCCATTGGATTTAATATTATTTTTAATAGATATAGCTATTGTTATATTTTTAGCATATAAATTATTAAAACTAACAAAGGATTCAAGAGCATGGCAAGTTTTAAAAGGAATAGTGCTATTTTTAGTAATAACATGGCTAAGTGGGGTATTAAAGCTTTCAATATTACATGCAATTCTAGATAGAGTAGTTAGTTGGGGGGTATTAGCTTTAATTATTATTTTCCAACCAGAAATTAGAAGAGCATTAGAACAGTTAGGTTCTAACAAATTAAAAAAATACCTGGGATTTGCAAAAGATATAGAAACAAAAAATAAAGAAGATATATATAAAATAGTAATAGCAGCCGAAGAAATGTCAAAAAGGCAAATTGGAGCACTAATAGTAATAGAAAGAGATATTGGAATAAAGGATATTATAGATACAGGTATTTTAATTGATGCAGATGTATCTCCACAACTTTTAACCAATATATTTGTGCCAAAAACACCACTTCATGATGGTGCAGTTGTTATTAGTAATAATAAGATAAAAGCAGCAGCATGTATGTTGCCATTAGCAAATGACACTAATATTGCAAAAGAACTAGGAACAAGGCATAGAGCAGGAATTGGAATATCTAAAGAATCAGATGCAATAGCAGTAATCGTTTCCGAAGAAACAGGAAAAATATCAATTGCTAAAGATGGTAATTTAATTGTTGATGTAAGCGAAGAAAGTTTAAAGAAAATTTTAATAAAAAACATAGTGACAGATAGGGTACCCGAAAAAGACAGAAAGCATAGTATTATATGGGAAAAATTTAAAAAAAATAAAAATGATTAAAATATTTGATTTTATAAAACATATATGTTAAAATTAAAAAAGTTTGAGAAACTTGGGAGGAATTTACAAAATGGAAATAGTAAAATATGCATTAATAGTAATATATATTATAGTTGCTGCAGCAATTATTATATTAACATTAGTTCAAGAAAAAGAAGACAATGGAGCATCTGGAGCGATTACAGATACTGCAACAAATAATTTTTATGATAAAAATAAAAGTAGAACAAAAGCAGGAAAACAAAAGAGATGGACAATTATTTTAGGAGTTATTTTTGCAATTTTAACAATTGTATTAGGAATTGTATTCATGTTAATAAAATAACCATATATACAAAAAGCAGCTAATGTCTGCTTTTTTTCTTGCTCCGTTATGTTATAAATTATATTAAGTTAGGAATAATAAAATACATAGGGATTATAAGGAACGTCCCCAAATCCCGAAGAACGTCCCAAATCCCTATTCGAAAGGAAGATAGAAATGCAAGAGGAAAATAAATTTATAGAAGGTATTTTTAGGAGACATGAAAGAGGTTTTGGTTTTGTAGTTGTAGAAGATCAAGAAGATGATATATATATTGCAAAAGAAGATTCTAAAGATGCATTTAGTGGTGATAGAGTTTTAGTAAAATTAAAAAAGAAATCAAATGGTGCACGACAAGAGGGGATAATATTAAAAGTTATTGAACATAAAAAAGATACTTTAGTGGGAACTTTTCAAAAAAATAAAAATTTTGGTTTCGTAATACCTGATGATAAAAAGTTATGTAGGGATATATTTATTTCTAAGAAGAATTTTGGAAAAGCTAGAAATAATCATAAAGTTCTTGTACAGATTACTAAATATCCACAAAAAGGTAAGAAAGCAGAAGGAAAAATATTAGAAGTAATAGGAAATGTAAATGAAGCAGGTATTGATATGCTTTCTTTAATTAAAGATTACGAACTGCCATACAGGTTTCCAAAGGATGTTGTTAAAGAGGCACAAAAATTTGGAGATAAAATTAATCCTAATGATATTGAAGGTAGAGTAGATTTTCGTGGTAAATATGACATTTTCACGATAGATGGGGAAGATGCAAAAGATTTAGATGATGCTGTATGTGTACAAAAATTAGAAAATGGAAACTATAAACTAGATGTTCATATAGCTGATGTAAGTCATTATGTGCAAGAAAATACTTTACTAGACAAGGAAGCACTATTAAGAGGCACTAGTATATATATGCTAAATAGAGTTATTCCAATGCTTCCAAGAGAACTTTCGAATGGAATTTGTAGTTTAAATGAAGTGCAAGATAGATATACATTATCTGTAAGTATGGAAATAGATAATAAAGGAAAGATAATCTCTAGTGAAGTATTTAAAGGAATAATAAATGTTACAAGAAGAATGTCATATAAAGATGTACAAGCAATTTTAGATAATTCAAATGAAGAGATAGTAACAAAATATAAAGATTTTATAGCTGATTTTAAACTTATGGAAGAATTGGCTAAAATCTTAAAAGATAAAAGGTTAGCAAAAGGATACTTAAATTTGGATATTCCTGAAAGTAAGATTATATTAGATCAAGATGGGTATGCAATAGATGTACAAAAATATGAAACAACTTTTGCAAATGAAATAATAGAACAATTTATGTTAGCAGCCAATGAAACAATCGCAGAAAAATTTTATTGGCTTAAAGCACCTTTTATATATCGTGTACATGAAGAACCAGATTTAGAAAAAGTAAATGAATTAAATAAACTATTATTTAATTTTGGATATAAAATTCATATTAAAGAAGGTAAAATTTACCCAGCAGAATTTTCTAAAATATTAAAAGAAGTAGAAGGAAAACCAGAGGAAAAAATAGTTTCTAATATGATTTTAAGAACTTTAAAAGTTGCTGTATATGATTCAGAAAATAAAGGACATTTCGGAATAGCAAGTAAATATTATTGTCATTTTACTTCACCAATCAGAAGATATCCAGATTTATTTATACACAGAATTATTTCAAAATATTTAAAAAATAATTATACAATGACCGAAAAGCAAGTAGAGTTTTATAGCAAGGTTGCAGAAACTGATGCTAAACAATCATCAGATAGGGAGAAAATTGCAACACAAGTAGAAAGAGATAGTGTAGATATAAAGAAGGCTGAATATATGAGTAAAAAGATTGGGGAACAATATGAAGGTATCATTTCTGGAGTGACACAATTTGGTGTATTTGTAGAATTAGAGAATACAGTAGAAGGACTTATTAGATTTGAAAATTTAGGTGACGAATATTATGAATATGATGCAGATCATAAAATTTTAATAGGCGAAAGAACAAAAGAAACTTTTAAAATAGGAGATAAAATAAATATAGAAGTAATAGATGCTAACAAACAAGAAAAAAGAATATCTTTTAAAAGAATTCAAGAAATAAAGCAAGAAGAAAGTCTTTAGTTTTTTACTAAAGACTTTTTTCAGTGAGATAGGCATGTCGTTTAGCTAATAGAACTGCTCCAATAATACCAGGTCCTTCAAACATGGCTGTGTATATTCCTACATATACAACCATATTGCATCTCTTCTTATTTAGAATATAAAAATATAATTTTTATATTTTTCAAAATGTAAAATCATCTAAATAAAGTAATAAAAGGAGCAAAAATCAAAACTACAAATGCCATAATGATAATTGTTATACCACCAGATTTATTACTATTTATTTTTATTTCATAAATTGCATAATTAATAGTTTTACAAAAAATAATAATCGAAATAATTAAAATTACAAAAAACATTGCTAACTCCTAACTTGATAATAGAAAGCTTGATTTAATATTTGTTGTTACATCAATATCAAAAAAAGTATTTTTATAATTTGCAGACCAGTTATAATTGCTCCATTCTTTATCATTTTTGAAATGTTTAATTAAATTTTCTCCAACATTATCTATATCTGCTTCGAATATTTTTGCTGTCTTGTATTGATAATTTAAAAAGGCATTTTCTAAATAAGAATTTATTAAAATTTCTAGGTCATTAATTTTTTCGGGTGTAAAATCTTCAGAATTTTTATCTACAGATAATAATCGTGCATTAAGATATACTTTACTTTTTACATAAGGCGAACCATTAACTAATCTTGCATCTATTTTTGTATCTTTATGATAATAAAGTGCTACATCTATAGAAGAATTTTCTTTATAAGGATTATTTATTGAGATAATGCTAGATTCAAATTGGTTTGTTAATATTAAGTGCAATAAACTTTCGAAAGCTGTTAATTCACCGACTAATTTGTCTTGTTTAAAGACTGCTACACCTAGGTTTTCGCTTTTTCTATCATATTCTATTAAAGGATTTTGGCCAGCTACAATATTAAATTCTTGTTCTGGATTTATCGATTCATCGGAAGCGGTGAGATTTAGTTTGTTACCATTTCCTAAAATTGCTACTGGATCACTATAGTTTGCACTTAAAGAATTAAAAAAGCTTGATATGGTAGCATTTACAATATGACCTGTATATTCATTAGAATAAGGTGTTAACTCATAGTATTTTGCTACTAAGTTTTCTAATTCGGGTTTTGAATTCGTTATATACTCTTTAGCAGAAGATTTAGAGATAATTATATTACAGTCAGGTCTTATTTCTACTTGATTAGAAAGTGTATATATTTCTGAGCCAATTCCTCTATTGGCAATAGCTTCGGAGAAAATTATAACTTTGCAATGTGATAAGTTAATTTCCTTACTAATATAGCTATTTAGTAAGCTTATACCACTATTAATAGAGGAGCATTCGACACTATTTATAATTGTTGGGGCTGCCTCACCAGAAGTAGAACTACTGTCAGAGCTGTTAGGAAAGGTAAGTTGAATTGTAAGTTCTAAGTTATTATTTTGTCCTAAATCTATTCCAAGTGCAACCACATATGCTAAATCGTCTATACTTTGAACACTATAACAACCAGAAAGAGAAAAAATAAGGATAGAAATGATACAAAATACAAGAATATAAAGAAAAAATCTACGGAACTTTTTCATTTTTTCCACCCCTCAATCTCTTTTTTATATTAGCAAATATTAAGACTAATGGACTATAAGCAAATAATAATATAAAAACTACATATTTAAATATATTGATTTCTATAAAGTTTAATTGTGCTAAATTAGTAGGAATTAAGCTTAGTAAAAAAATTATTCCTGAAAAACAGTAAAGTACACCATTTGTATCTGCTATATTGGTAATTTTTTTAAAAGTATTTATAGAAAGAGTAGTAGCTATACATAGATAACTTATAACAGCGACTGTCCAGATTAGTAAAAATATTGCATCAAGTCTTTGGAAAAATCTACCAAATTCAATATATCTAGTAGCAAGGTATAATGCCATAATTTCTTCACTATTTCTAATAAAAGGAAATAGTGCTAAAAAAGAGACTATACTAAAAAAGAATAATATTACTGAAAGAATAGTTGAGATTCTTGCTATTTTTTTAAATGAATTTGAATCTTCTACCATAGGAGGTAAAAAATAAAATATAGAAAGACTAGAAAAAGCAAACATATTGCTTAAACCTGTAATAAAAGTTGGTTTTATTCCGTTTCCTAAAATAGGGAATAGTCCATTAAAATCATAATTTTTTAAATTGGCAAGCAAAACAAAAATTATGCAAAAAATAATTACAGGAAGTATTAGTAAATTAACTTTGGAAATTACCTTAAAGCCTAATTTATTTCCAAAAGTGATTGCAAAAATAAATAATATTACAATTACTATTATAGGAAGTTTAGCTAGATATATTATTTTTAAGTTTTCAGAGAAACTACGAAGAAGAACACTTGTAAAAACTATAAAATAAGTTATAAAAAGAATACCAGTAATTGCTTTTAAGATTTTTCCACCGAGATATTGTGAAACATCCAAAATATCTTGACCAGCGAAATGCTTAAACAGAAATATGAGTAATTGAACAAATAGTAAAACTATTATTCCAATAAATAATATATTAAGAGCAGAAGCCGAACCAGTATTGGCTATTATACTTTTTGAAAAATTAAGTATGACATGGTTTATAATTACTATAAGAACCAGCCCAATGGATTCCAGATTGCTTAATTTTATATTATTCATTAGGATGCCTCCATTTCATACTAATTTTATTTTGTGCACGTTCTTTTTTTGGATGAAGATAATTATGCCTAAACTCTTGCATCCATGTTGGCATAACAAAGAAATTACTAGATTTCTTATTGAAATCTATAGTATCATTTGGATTTAAATATGGTACACCGAATGATTTGATACTACAAAGAATACATAAATATACATATATTCCAATTGCAATTCCCAAAAAACCAGTTATATATGCAGATATCGTAAATAAAAATCTGGTAATTCTTAAATGAAAGCCAAATGAAAAATCAGGAATAGCAAAAGATGCAATACCTGTGATTGCGACAATTATTATAAGAAATGGACTAACAATACTAGCATTTACTGCTGCTTGTCCAAGAACGAGCGCACCAACTATTCCAATTGTAGGACCTACTGGAGAAGGAACTCTAAGACCAGCTTCTCTAATTAATTCGAATGAAATTTCCATTACTAGCAATTCGAAAATTATAGGAAAAGGTACATTTTCTCTGGATGCCCATAAAGAAAATAATAATTCTGTAGGTAATAATTCTTGATGAAAATCTACTATTGCAATATAAATACTAGGTAGTAACAAAGTTATACCCATTGCAAGAAATCTTAAAAATTTAAGAAAATTAGCAAAAGCGGGTCTTAAATTTGTATCTTCTGGGGAAGAGATGAAATCTACGATAGTAGTGGGTAGAATTATGCAATATGGATTTCCATTAACTAAAATTACAACTCTACCTGCATATAAATTTTTGGCAGCTTTATCTGGTCTTTCTGTTGATAATACTTGTGGAATATTATATTTATTATCTTCACATATTAACTGTTCTAATTGACCTGTAGATAAAAGTGAATCAATTTTTAAATTATTTAAACGATATCTAACTTCTGCTACTAAATCGGAATTTGCAATATTTTTTAAATAGCAAATAGCACATGGGGTTTTACTTAATTTCCCAATTAAAACATTTTCTATAACTAAATTTTCGGTATTTGTTGCTCTACGTAACATAGAAGTATTTACACGAATTGATTCTACAAATGCTTCTTGAGGGCCTTTAATAATTATTTCATTATTTGGAGAACTTACACTTCTTTGTTTAAATCCCTTTACATCTAAGTTAAAAGCGATTGCTAAGGTATCTACAAAAAGTACACAATTTCCCATATTAATAGCAGAAAAAATATTATTAAAATCAGTTTCTTTTACTAAAGAATTTTGTGGTAGTAATGAATTCTCTATTTCTACTGCTAGGTTATTGGAATTTCTTTGGATAATAACTTTTTTATCTTTATTAATAGTTTTTAAACTATGCGTTTTGTAAGTATTAGCTGTGTTTCGTAGCATTAGTGGTTTTAATATAAAATCGTTAATTAAATTCGAATCAGACATACCATCGATGTAAATAATAAAAGCTGAGTAAGAATGATTATTGGATTTTAATTTAAATTTTCTGATAATAATATCACTGTTTATTAAGGTATTATATTTTCTATCAATTATATCTTTATTGACTTTTAAATTGCTAGAAACTTTTTCATCAGATTCATATGTCACATTTTTGGAAGTAGAGATATTTAAAGAAAAATCATATGAATCTTTAGGTCCTTTATATGTTATTAAATTTGTAAGAGATTGTTTTATTCTTGAAAAATTCATTAATTTACTCCTATATATAATTATTAAAATTAGTAATTTCCAATAAATAAAAAAATATGTACAATTTTGAAAAAATTACTATATACAACTCTATGAAATAAATGATATAATTAAATAAATACTAGAAAAATTCTCCTAGTAGGAGAATTTTTTGTAGTAGATATTTATGGCTAATTCTAGATTTTCTAGCATTTACTAATGCGTAGAAAATCTTGTGTTTGGTTAAATAGATACTAGAAAAATTAGGAGATTTTTTATGAAAAACAGAATTTTAACATTTTTATTAATAATTTTAATTTTAGGAATAATTGGAGGAATAGCATATGCTTTTATCCAATATATAGGAATAGATACGACTGATATTTTGTCATTAGTTACAAGTACAAATGAAGTAAGTAATGAAACAATTAAGCCATTAGAACCAACAGGAAGTAGTTCTAATACATTATTATCAAGTAAGTTAGATGTACAAACTACAAATCAAAATACTAACACTACAGTATCAGCTGGAAAGTATAAATATTATTATGACCAACTAGATTCTAATGCTAAAATAATATATTCAGCTGTTGAATCTAATATAGAAAACTTAAAAACTGGTACTGCTAAAATAAATTTTGGAGAACAATTTAATTCTTTATTAAATGAAGAAAAAGGAAAAGAGAAATTGAATGTAGCCTATCAAGCAGCTTTGGATGCATTTGGTTTGGATTATCCAGAGGTATTTTATATAGATGTAACTAAAATGGTATTAATGATATATTCAACTTCTAATATATTTGAAACAAAATATGAAGTTTCAATAGAACCATCAGAAGTAGGAAATTATTTAGTAGATGGATTTGCTTCAAAAACAGATGTAGATTCTGCACTAAATAGATTAGAAACTATTAAATCTGATATTGCAAGTCAAGTGGCAAATGATGATCCATATACTAAAGTAAAAAGAATACATGATTTTTTAGTAGATTATATAGAATATGATTCTTCAATGACGAGAACAAATAATAGAAATATATATGGTGCGTTAGTAGAGCAAAATGTCGTTTGTGAAGGATATGCAGAATCATTAAAATATTTACTAGATGCTGTAGGTGTACCATGTGTTGAAATAGTAGGAACTGGAACTAATTCTGCAGGTGAAACAGAAGCACATGCATGGAATTATGTTATGCTTAATAATAAATGGTATGCTATAGATGTTACATGGGATGATCCAACAATTATAGGAACTGGAAGAGTACCTAGTTCAACTAAAACTAGATATTTCTTACGAGGACAAACAAATTTTAATAAAACGCATTTCCCAAGTGGTCAGGTATCAGACGGAGGCTCTGTATTTATATATCCAGAACTAAGTACAGAAGATTATGAATAATAACATAAAAGCAGATTTATATCTGCTTTTATCTTTTATAATATTATACAAATTAATCCTCCACTACCTTCATTTACAATTCTTTCTAATGTTTCTTGTAATTTTATTTGTGCATCTTCTGGCATATGAGCTAGCTTACTTTGTAATCCTTCATTAACAAGTTCATGCAAACTCTTTCCAAATATATTAGATTCCCAAATCTTTTTAGGATCATTTTCAAATTCAGACAATAAGTAATTTACTAATTCTTCAGATTGTTTTTCAGAACCAACTATTGGAGATACTTCAGTTTCTATATCGGCTCGTATCATATGTATAGAAGGTGCTTTCGCTTTAAGCTTTACTCCAAATCTAGAGCCTTGTTTAACCATTTCTGGTTCATCTAAGATCAATTCATCAATTGAAGGTGTAACAATTCCATAGCCTTTTGCTTTAACTTCTTCCAAAGCAAAAGATATTTTATCATATTCTTTCTTTACTTCTGAAAATTCAGCCATTGTTTTAAACAAATCACCATCATTTGAGATTGAAACACCAGAAATTTCAGTTAAAACACTATAAAATAGAGCTTCTTTAAGCACAATAGATATATAGACACTTCCAGTTCCAAGTTCAATTTTATTTACACATGCTTGCTGTATAACTTCAGAAGATGATAAATTTTGAATACACTTGTCAATTTGTTTTAGAATTTTAACTTTTTCAAATGAAGTTTTTAAATCATTTAGCAATGTGCTTTTTAAAGGATGGCTTTCATCTAGAATATCTATCCACTTTGGAAAGTTAATATTAATTTGATTAATAGGAAATTCATATAAAACTTTAGAAAATATATTATTTATATCATCAAGAGTTAGTTCAGAACAATTAATACAAATTACAGTTGTTTCATATTTTAGCTCTAGACTTCTGGCTAATTCCTTTGTATATTCAGAACTGGGCTTTTCAGAGTTTAATACAATTACAAAAGGTTTATTTAAAGATTTTAGTTCATTTATAACACGTTCTTCAGCATTAACATAATCATCTCTAGGAATATCTGTAAAACTACCATCTGTAGTCATTACAATTCCTATTGTAGAATGTTCTTCTATTACTTTTTTGGTGCCTATCTCTGCAGCTTGTTCGAAAGGCATTTCTTCATCAGACCAAGGAGTTTTTACCATTCTAGGCATATCATCTTCTAAATAGCCTATTGCATTATTTACTAAATAACCTACACAATCTACCAATCTAGTTCTTAATTTAATGTTATCTCCAATAGTTATTTCGACAGCTTCATTAGGAACAAATTTGGGTTCTGTTGTCATAATTGTTCTTCCTGAGGCACTTTGAGGCAGTTCATCTGTAGCGCGTTCTTTTTTATATTCATTTTCGATATTAGGAATAACTAACAAATCCATAAAATTCTTTATAAAAGTAGATTTACCGGTTCTAACAGGTCCAACAACACCAACATAGATATCACCATCTGTACGTTTTGCAATATCTTCGTATACATTAATATTTTCCATTTATAAAATACCTCCTCATAGAAAATGTTTGTACTAAGTTACTTTAGTTAAGTATATTAGCGGTTTATAAAAGATATTCCATAAAATGCAAAAAATTAGGGTAAATTTATAAACATTGCAAAATAAAAAAGCATATGATAAAATAAAGCGGTGAAATCGGAGGTTTAATATGAAAGATGAAAAAGTAATAGAAAATTTAAAAAAATATAATCAAACAAGAACTTTAAAAATATTAGAAAATGTGGATAAATCAACAAAAAATAAAATAATTGAGCAATTAAGAGAAATTAATTTTCCACAATTAAAAGAATTATATAACAATATTAAAGAAGAAGCAGAAGTAGATGTTGGTGAATTAAAACCAATAAAATCACTAAATCCAGATAAAATATCTAAAGAAGAAAGAGAAGCTTACGAAGAAATAGGGGCAAATGTAGTAAGAAATAAAAAATTTGCAGTAGCAACGATGTCAGGAGGTCAGGGAACTAGATTAGGATATAAAGGAGCAAAAGGAACTTTTAAAATAGATGTAGAACCTGAGCCAAAGTATTTATTTGAAATAATAGTAGATACATTACAAAGAGCAAACAAACAATATAATACTATAATTCCATGGTATATTATGACAAGTCATGAGAATAATCAAGAGATAGTAGATTTTATGGAAGAACATAATTATTTTGGATATAATAAAGAATATGTAGGATTTTTCGAACAAGGTGAATTGCCATTAATAACCGAAGATGGACAAATAATGTTAGATGAAAATTACAATATAAAAAAAGCATCAGATGGTAACGGAAGTATATTTAAATCTATGTATATGAAAGGTGTACTAGATGATATGAAAGAAAAAGGAATAGAATGGGTATACATAGGTTCTATAGATAATGTCTTATTAAAAATGGTAGATACATTACTAATGGGAGTAGCTATTAAAGAAGGCTCAGAAATTGCTACAAGATCTATATTTAAAAATACACCAAGAGAAAAAATAGGGTCTTTATGCATTCAAAATGGAAAGGTTAAAGTTATAGAGTATTCAGAACTTCCAGAAGATATGGTAGAGGCAAAAGATGAAAATGGTGAAATTCTATTTGGCGAATCACATGTAATGTGTAATTTATTTAGTTTAAAAGCCTTAGAAAAAATAAGTTTACAAAATTTGCAATATCATAAAGCACATAAAAAATATAGCTATATGGACGAAAATGGAAAAATGATTGACCCAGAAGAACCAAATGCATATAAATTTGAATATTTTATATTTGACTCATTTGAATTTTTTAATCAGATATCTATTGTAAGAGGAAAAAGAGAAGAGGATTTTGCACCAGTAAAAAATAAAGAAGGTGTAGATAGCCCAGCAACAGCAAGTAAACTATATAATGATTATTGGAGGAAACAAAATGGAAGAGTGTAAAATAAAAAATTTATATAATTTAGATGAAACTATTGCTAAAGGTATTTTTAAGGGAGTTACATATCCATGGGAGGTTTTGCCAAAAATAGAAGAATTTATTATAAACTTGGGTAAAACTTTAGATAAAGATGAATATGAAGAAAAAGGAGAAAATATTTGGATTGCTAAAAGTGCTAAAGTAGCTCCAACAGCATATATTGCTGGTCCAGCAATAATCGGTAAGGATGCAGAAATAAGACATTGTGCATTTATTAGAGGAAAAGCTATTGTAGGAGAAGGTGCAGTTGTTGGTAATTCAACAGAATTAAAAAATGTAATATTATTTAATAAAGTACAAGTCCCACATTATAATTATGTAGGCGATTCAATATTAGGATATAAATCACATATGGGAGCAGGTTCAATTACTTCAAATGTTAAATCAGATAAAAAACTAGTAATTGTAAAAAATGGCAAAGAGCAAATAGAAACTGGTTTAAAAAAATTCGGTGCAATGTTAGGCGATGAAGTGGAAGTTGGATGTGGTTCTGTATTAAACCCTGGAACTGTAATAGGAAAACATACTAATATATATCCACTTTCATCAGTAAGAGGAGTAGTTCCAGAACATTCTATATACAAAAACAAAAATGAGATAGTAGAAAAAATAGATTAATATGCAAAAAGAGCAAGGATAATACCTTGCTCTTTCTTGCTATGAATATAATTGCCAGAATATATACAAAATTAAATTATCCTAGAATTATACACTTTGAGTACCTGGAATAAAATAATCTACAACTCCATAAATTAAGGCACCAATTATTGCTGCCATCCAAGATATTGTATAACCTGCAACGAAAAATTGTGTAGCATATAATGTAGCGACTGCAAGTGCGAAACCGACAATACCTCTACCAAAGCTACTAGCATGTAAACCAGTAAATTTAGTAATTATATAGTCCATAATAGAAAGAACTATAGCAGCAATAGCTAATGTCCAAAGATTATTAATAGAGAAACCAGGAGTGAAAAAAGCAGTTATAGCTAGAACTACAGCAGATGTTACTAATCTCCATAGTATTTGTCCCATGGTACTTGTAGTTGAATTTCCTTTTACATTCATTTGACTATCAGCCATAATATAAAACCTCCTTAAAATGGTTTCATAATAATATTATTTACACAAGTTAAATAATTATTCAGAATGTATAAAAAAAATAAAAAAATGACATAATAAAATTGAAAAAATTAAGTAGGTGATATTATGTTATCAAATTTTTTTAGAGCTATAATTATATACATATTTGTTTTGTTAGTTATGAGATTAATGGGAAAACGAGAAATAGGACAACTACAGCCTTTCGAACTTGCTATTTCTATTATGATTGCAGATTTAGCCTCTATTCCTATGTCAGATGTTGGAACACCAATAGTAAATGGATTAATTCCGATTTTAGGCTTACTTGTTATGCATTTACTAATTTCTGTTTTTAACATGAAAAGTTTAAAGTTTAGAGAGATAATATGTGGAAAACCTTCTATTTTAATTTACAGAGGACGAATTGACGAAAAAATATTAAAAAAAGAAAGATTCACTATAAATGAATTAGAGGAAAGATTGCGTTCAAATAATATTTTTAATATTGGAGATGTAGAGTATGCAATTTTAGAAACAAGTGGACAAATAACAGTTATTCCAAAACCAGAAAAAAGAAACGTAGTAGTAAAAGACTTTAACATAGAGCCGGAATATGAAGGGATTTCTTATGATTTAGTTATAGATGGAGTAATTATGGAAGAAAATTTGAGAAAACTAGGAAAAGATGAAAAATGGTTAGAAAAACAAGTTGCTAAATTCAAAATAAAACCTAAAGATGCTTTGGTAGTAACAATAGATGGAGAAGGGCAATTTTTCTGCCAAGCAAAAGAAAGGAAAAACAAAAATGTATAAAGAAATTATTGTGTGCATTTTAGTAGTCATTTTAATATTTAGTATGGATATACTAAGTAATAATTATACGAAAAAAGTTTTCTACAGTATAAATGAAAATTTAGGAAATTTAAGAAATGAAATGCTGAAAGAAAATAAAGATGTCAACCAAATAAATGATGATATAAAAAAAGTGGAACAAGAATGGAATAAAAAATTAAATCTTTTATCTTGTTATATCGAACATAATGAACTAGAAAAAGTAGCAAGACAACTAACACTAATTAAAGGAAATATAGAAGTAGGAGAATATAACCAAGCTGTACCACAACTTGATGACTGTGTGTATGTTATAAATCATATAAAAGACAAAGAAAGTTTATTAATAAGAAATTTGTTTTAGGGATTTGGGGACGTTCCTTAAAATCCCTATTTTCTGTTGATAGATACTTGAGAATGTTCATATTGGCTTTGCGAATTATAGCACACCAAATTTAAATCAGATATTTGTATGTTAGATTAAAACTTCCGATTGTGATAATAAAGATTTTAGTATATAATATAAAAAAATAAAATAATCGAGGTAAAAATGGATAGAAGAGCGTATTCGGAAGTAAATTATATAATAAATGAAATGCCAGAAGATATGAAAAATAAAATTCCGCAAGATATAATAATAAATATTCAAAATAAAATGGATAAGCAATATATTATACAATTTAAAGATATTGAATATGATGAATTATTACCTGACACAGAAAGACTCTTAGCTGTTTTATATGCAGATTATATAGCACCAGAAGAGGAAAGAAGACTTATTAAAGATACAGAAAAAATAATAAAAGATAAGAAGATTCAAGAGATAAATAAAAATATAATTAATCCATTTGAAAAAAAAGATAAAAGTAAAGAAAAGAAAAGTATTACAATAATAACAAAGAAAAAATGGTATGAGAAACTTATTATTTGGATAAAGAAATTTTTTAAATAAGGAGATAAAATGGCTATAGAATTAAAATATATACATCAACAAAAAACATATGTACTCTTAAATAATAGATTAAAAAAACATAATAGAGTAGCTTTTGTGTATCCAACAGGTGGCGGAAAGACATTTCCAGCACTAAAGTACATAGAAACTGCTGAATTAGAAAGTCAAGGAGAAGCTGTTGCATTAATAGTAGTTCCTAGTTTAATAATAGGAAATCAATATAAAGAATATATTAATCTATATATGATAAATGGAAGCAAATTGTTAAGAAACAAGAAAATAAGAGTAGCTACATACCAATCATTAAGTCAGATAAATAAAATGAAAGACTTTAAAGTTAATATAGTTATTTGTGACGAAGCACATAGGATTGGAGCTATAACATGGGAGAAAGAGCTAGATATTTTTATGAAAAACCATCCAGATACGGAATACATAGGGATAACTGCAACTCCAAAAAGAAATGATGGAAGAAATATGTTATACGAGAAGTTTGCAGATAGTGTAGTTTATGAAATGTCTATGACAGAAGCATTAGATGGTTCTAAAGAAGGAGAAGTAGTTTTAAAAGGTGCCAGATATGCAAGAATGTTATCTGCTTTAAAATGCGAATTAGTAAAATACAAAAAAGCAATAGATGGAATAGAAGATTTAAATAAAAAGGAAATAGTGTTGCAAACTTATCAAAAATTAGAGAGTATAATTAGTGGAGCACCAGATATGCCAGATATTATGGCGCAAGAAATGAGAAATAAACGCGGAAAATACATAGTATTTTGTGCAGATAGATATGATATGCAAGAAAAAATAAAAAAAGCACAAGAAATATTTGGGAAGGTTAACAAGAACATATCAATTAATTATGTGTTAAGTAAAGCTGGAAGAGGAGACACTTTTGGTAAAACACCTTTATCTAATAGGGAAACAATAGAAAATTTTGAGAAAAATAAAGAAAACGATTCATTACAATTATTGTTCTGTGTAGATATGCTAGATGAGGGAAAACATGTACGTGGGTTAGATGGGATAGTAATGTTTAAGCCGACTGAATCTTGGATAGTATATAGTCAAGAAATTGGAAGAATTATGAGTATAGATGCTAAAGATGATAGGGTTATAATAGATGCGGTAAATAACTGGATAAGACAACTAGATACATTTATAGAAATAGAACACGCAATGGGAAAAGGAGAAAGAAGAACTAATAATAGCTATTATTCAGTTTTTAAATTACAACCAGAAGAATTAGAATTATTGGATTTATTAAGAGAAATTGATGAACAACTTAAAACTCGTACAATACATGATACTTTTTCAGAATATATTGAATTTTTTGAAACAAACAAAAGAAAGCCACAAAGTCATTTTTCAAAAGGCGGAAGAAGATTAAAAGCCTATGAACTAACAGATGAACAAAGCGAAGAATTACACTTATACCAGAGATGGAGTATATCTGAGGAAAGAAAATTACTAAAAAAATGCAAAGGAAAACCAATAGAAGAAGTTCCAAAAGAATATAGGTATAAGATACAAAAATTAAGAGAACTTGGGTTAGAAGAAAAAACAACATATGAAGAGTATATAGAATATTTAAAGAAAAACGGAAGAGAACCTAGGCAAAGTTTTTCGAAAAAAGGTAGATCAACTTTAATTGAGAATTTAAGCGAAGAAGAACAATATGAAAAAAGATTAGCTAAAAGATGGAAATATTCCATGGATAATAAAGTACTTGAAGAATATGCTGAGAAAGATATAGAAGAAGTTCCTGCCCAATATAGAGAGCATGTAGCTGAGTTAAGAAGTTTTGGGCTAGGTTTAAAGAAAAAAATTAAACATAGCACATATGAAGAATACATAGAGTTCTTAGAAAAGAATGGAAGAACACCTATAGGAAATTTCGGAAAAGAGGGTAAAAGACTACTTGCTGATGAACTAACAGAAGAACAAAAAGAAGAAACAAATCTTTATGGAAGATGGAAAAATTCCAAAGAAAAAAAGCAGTTAGATAAATATAGAGGAGTAAACTTAGAAGAAATACCAGAAGAATATAGAGAAAAAATAGCGAAACTAAGAAGTTTTGGCTTGGGGATAGTGAAGAAAACAACTTATGAAGAATTCGTAGAATTTATAGAAGAACATGGGAGAGCTCCATCAATAGGATTCAAAAAACTAGGAGAATCTAGAAATTTAAGAGTAGATGAATTAACTCCACAGCAATTAGAAGAAGTTCATTTATCGGGAAGATGGCGTAAAGCACCAGAAAGAAAAGTATTAGATGATTTTGCTGGGTGTGATATAGCAGAAGTCCCAGAAGAATATAGACAAAGAATACAAAGGTTAAGAGACTTAGGAATTATGGGAAAAACAAAAAGAAAAAAGATACAGGATATAATGAAGAAAGCAGTTGTAGATAATATAGATGATTTAGAAGAGGTAAGACAAGAATTAAGACCAACTAAAGCTAAAAAGTTAGAAGATTTATAATTTTTATAATTGATTGCAATCAATAAAAAGATAGAGATTTTGAAACAACATAAAATCTCTATCTTTTTTACTGTAAAGCTCTTGACATTTACACTAAAATAGTGTAAAGTATAATAGCATTACAAAAAGAGAAGGTGTAATGATGGAAAAAAACATAGAAATAAGTATATTATCTCAAATTTATAAAAATACTTTAACAGAAAAACAATTCAAGATATTAGATGAATATTATAACAATGATTTTTCTTTATCAGAAATTGCAGAAAATTATAATATTACAAGGCAAGCAGTAAGAGATAATATAAAAAGTGGAGAAGCAAAATTATATGATTTAGAAAATAAATTAGGACTTATGAAGAAAATGCAAAAACAAGAAGAACTAGTAAATGGTATTATTTCTAAATTAGATAGTTTAAATATACAAGACAAAAAAACATTAGAATCAATAAAAAAAGATTTAAAAAAATTAATTTAAAGTAAGGAGAAAATAATGGCTTTCGAAGGATTATCTTCTAAATTACAAAGTATAACAAATAAATTTAAAGGAAAAGTAAGGGTTACAGAGGCTGACTTAAAAGATATGTTAAGAGAAGTTAAACTTGCATTACTAGAGGCAGATGTTAACTATAAAATAGTAAAAGAATTTATAGCTGTAATTCAAGAAAAAGCGTTAGGTCAAGATGTTTTAAAATCTTTAACACCTGGTCAACAAGTTATAAAAATAGTTAAAGATGAATTAGTAGAATTATTAGGAGGAACAGAAAGTAAAATTACATTTTTACCAAATGCTCCAACAGTAATAATGCTAATAGGTTTGCAAGGCTCTGGTAAAACAACGACAGCAGGTAAACTTGCAAATGTGTTAAGAAAACAAGGTAAAAAACCACTATTAGTTGCATGTGATGTTTACAGGCCAGCAGCTATAAAACAACTTCAAGTTGTTGGTAAACAATTAAACATTCCAGTATTTAGTGATGAACATTCTAAAAATGTAGTAAATATAGCTAAAAGATCAATAGATGAAGCAATAAAAAAACTAAATGATGTAATAATACTAGATACTGCAGGTAGACTTCAAATAGATGAAGACTTAATGCAAGAATTACAAAATATAAAACAAAATGTAAGACCACAAGAAATCTTATTAGTAGTAGATAGTATGACAGGTCAAGATGCTGTAAATGTGGCAACAACATTTAACGAAAAAGTAGGAATAGATGGAATAATCTTAACTAAGTTAGATGGCGATACACGTGGTGGTGCAGCATTATCAGTAAAAAAAGTAACAGGAAAACCAATAAAATATATAGCAACAGGAGAAAAATTAAGTGACATAGAACCATTCCATCCAGATAGAATGGCATCAAGAATTTTAGGAATGGGAGATGTACTTTCTATAATAGAAAAAGCTGAAGAGTCATTCGATGAAGAAGAAGCTAGGAAAATGGAAGAACAATTAAGAAAACAAAGCTTCGATTTAAATGATTATTTAGCACAATTAAGACAAGTAAAGAAAATGGGTTCTTTCTCATCTTTATTAAAAATGCTTCCAGGAATGAATCAACTTAAAAATATTAAAGTAGATGATAAAGAATTTGATAGAATAGAAGCTATTATTTGTTCAATGACAAATGGAGAAAGAAGAAATCCAAAATTGTTAAATGCAAGCAGAAGGAAAAGAATTGCAAATGGTAGTGGAACATCAGTACAAGAAATTAACAGGTTCATGACTTCATTCGAAACAACACAAAAAATGATGAAGAAAATCAAGTCAGGAAAAGGAATGAGGAACATGATGAAAAACTTAAATATGAATGACTTAAAAGATTTTAAAATGTAGATTATTAATAACAATTAATAATAGATTACTTAGATTTTTAGGAGGTGAAATAAATGGTAAAAATAAGACTACAAAGAGAAGGAAAGAAAAAAGCACCTTTTTATCATATAGTAGTAGCAGACTCTAGAAGTCCAAGAGATGGAAAAGTTATAGCTAAAGTAGGTACATATGACCCAATGACAAAACCATCAACAATAGTTTTAGACAAAGAAGCTGTTGCAACATGGATCAAAAATGGGGCAAAACCTACAGATACAGTTAAAAAATTAATAGACTTAGTAAATAAAGACTAAAGATTAATGATAGGAGGATAAACAAATGAAAGAAGTTTTAGAAATAATGATAAAAAATTTAGTAGATAATGCAGATGCAGTATCTATAAAAGAATTAAATGGTGAGAAATCAGTTGTATATGAGGTAAAAGTTGCTGAAGATGATATGGGTAAAGTTATAGGAAAACAAGGAAGAGTAGCAAGAGCAGTAAGAGCTATAATGAAATCTGTAGCATCAAAAGAAGACAAAAAAGTTACAATTGAATTCATTAACTAAAAGGGGTTAATATGGAATATATAGAGATTGGACAAATTGTTAATACAAACGGATTGAAAGGAGTTGTAAAAGTAAATCCTTTTACAGATGATATTAGCAAATTTGAAGATTTAAAGTTTGTATATATACAATTAAAAAATGAACTAAAAAAAGTTAAAATAGAACAAGTAAGATACAATAAAAATCAAGTCTTACTAAAACTTGAAGGAATAGACTCTATAGAAGAAGCAGAAAAATATAGAAATTTTTATTTGAAGATAGAAAAAGAAAGTCAAGAAGACTTAGGAGAAGATACATATTATATTGTAGATTTAATAGGTCTTGATGTATATTCAGATAAAAATGAATATTTGGGCAAAATAGAGGATGTATTTCCAACCGGTAGTAATGATGTATATGTAGTAAAAGACAATCTCGGAAAACAAATATTAATTCCTGCTATAGCAGATGTTGTGAAAAAAGTTGACTTAGAAAATAAGAAAATGACAATTAACCTTATTCCAGGTTTAACATAGGGGGAAACATGAAATTCAATGTTTTAACACTTTTTCCTGAAATGTTTTCAGCATTAGATGAAAGTATTATTGGAAGAGGAAAAGAAAAGGGACTAATAGATATTAATTTAATAAATATTAGAGATTTTTCTAAAAATAAGCATAAAAAAGTAGATGATACTCCTTATGGTGGTGGTGCTGGAATGGTTATGGAACCAACAGTTGTATATGATGCATATTGTTATGTTAAAGAACCAAATGCTAAAGTTATATATATGTCACCACAAGGGAAAACTTTAAATCAACAAATGGTACAAGATCTAGCTAAAGAAGAAAATATCATATTACTTTGTGGACATTATGAAGGTATTGACCAGAGAGTAATTGATGAAATTGTAGATGAGGAAATTTCTATAGGTGATTATGTATTAACTGGTGGGGAACTACCAGCAATGGTTTTGATAGATAGTGTTAGTAGATATGTAGAAGGGGTTTTAAAAGAGGACTCTATACAAGAAGAATCTTTTACAAATGGCTTACTAGAATATCCACAGTATACTAGACCAGAAATATTTTTAGGTAAAAGAGTTCCAGAAGTATTGCTTTCTGGGCATCACGAAAATATTAAAGAATGGCGAAGAAATCAGTCAATAATAAATACATATTTAAAAAGGCCAGAATTATTAAAAGAAATTGAATTATCTGATAAAGAACAAAAAATGTTAAGTGAATATAAAAATTTAAAAGAAGGAGGAAGTAAATAATGGATATCATTAAATCAATAGAGCATGAGCATCTAAAAGAGAAGATACCAGTTCTTAAGGTTGGAAATACTGTAAGAGTTCACCAAAGAATAAAAGAAGGAAATAGAGAAAGAATCCAAGTATTTGAAGGAATTATTATTAAAAAACAAGGTGGAGGACTAAATGCTACATTCACAGTTAGAAGAATAGCTTCTGGTGTTGGTGTAGAAAAAACATTCTTAATTCATTCACCATTAGTAGAAAAAGTAGAATTAGTAAGAGTAGGTAAAGCAAGAAGAGCTAAATTATACTACTTAAGAGACAGAGTTGGTAAAGCTGCTAAGACTAAAGAACAAATTGGTGCAAGAATTGAAGATAAAGAAATTATAGTAAAAGCAACTATAGAAGAAGAACCTGTAGCAGAAGAAAAAGTTGAAGCTCCAGTAGAAGAAGCAAAAAAAGTTGAAACAGAAGCTACACCTGTAGAAGAAGTTAAAACTGAAGAAACAGTAGAAGATAAAGCTACTGAAGAAGTAAAAGAAGAAGCTCCAAAAGCTGAAGAACCAGCTAAAGAAGAAATAAAAGAAGATGCTTCAGAAGAAACAAAAAAAGATGAATAATATTATAAATTAAATGTAAAAAGAGGAGTATATAGGAATGATGTAAAACTGTATGCTCCTCTTTACTTACTATATAGTAGTTAATTTTTAATATATTTAGTAAATTTAAAAAATATATTTATTAAAAAAATAAGCTGTTATATCTTGACAGATTATTTTTTTTGATTTATCATATGAACAAGTAATCATATGAATATTTGTTCATATGATATAAAAGGAGGTAAAAATGGAAGAAGAAAAATTAGTATGTGCAGAAAACTGTCCACATTTAAATAAAATAAATAATGTTAAATCACTAGAACCGAAGGCAGATCAATACCGAAAATTATCAAATATGTTCAAATTATTCTCAGATGAAACTAGATTAAAAATAATTTGTAGCTTATTAAAAGAAGAACTATGTGTTTGTGATCTATGCGAATTATTGGGCTTAAATCAATCACAAGTTTCTCATCAATTACAGCTTTTAAGAAATAGTAAATTAGTAAAATTTAGAAGAGAAGGAAAGCAAATCTTTTACAGCTTAGATGATGAGCACGTAGAACTTATTATACAAATGGCATTAGATCATATTTTAGAGGAGGAAGAAAAGCATGGCATGTTGTAGTCATAATCATGAGGAATGTGAAGTAAAGGAAAAAAATAAAAGCAAAATAGTTTTTTACATACTTTCATTAGTTTTATTTGGAATTGGATTTATTCCAGCTTTAGCAGAATATAAGATTTGGATATATTTAGTAGCAGTATTATTTGCAGGATATGATTTATTAATAGAAGGAATAAAAAACTTATTTAAGTTTAATTTCGAAGAAAGCACATTAATGACAATAGCTATAATTGGAGCATTTATAAAAGGTGATTATCCAGAGAGTTGTTTGGTTGTTTTATTATTTAAATTAGGTGAATTCTTAGAAGAATTTGCAGAAGTGCAATCTAATAAAAATATAGAAGATATAACTAAAATTAAAGCTAATAATGCTAATTTAGTTGATGGAGATAATGTAAATGTTATTAAAGTAGAAGATGTAAAAATAGGTGACATATTACTTGTAAAACCTGGTGAAAAGATTCCTGTTGATGCAATAGTTACATCTGGTACATCCCAAATAGATACATCACCAATTACAGGTGAGAGTAAACCTGTTAAAGTAGAAAAAAATAATGAAGTTATTTCTGGAAGTATAAATTTAAATAGTGCAATTTATATTAAAGCAGAAAAAGAATATAAAGATTCTATGGCTTCGCAAATAATTGATTTAGTATATGAAGCAACAAATAATAAAGGAAAGACAGAAAAATTTATTACTAAATTTTCTAAAATATATACACCTATTGTAATAGTAGTTGCAATTTTGTTAGTAATAATTCCATTAATATTAGGTGCAGATATGGATAAGTGGATAGATATAGCATTGTTCTTCTTAGTGGCATCTTGTCCATGTAGTTTAGTAATTTCTATACCATTATCATTCTTCTCTTGTATAGGCGCGATTTCTAAAAAAGGAATGATTATAAAAGGAACAAAACATATAGAGAATTTATCAAAAACAGATATAATTGCATTTGACAAAACCGGAACATTAACTACAGGTAAAATGGTTATAGATAAATTAGAAGCAACAAAAATTCCAGAAAATGAAATGTTAGAATATATTTATAGTATAGAAAGTTTATCTAATCATCCTATTGCAACAGCAGTTTCAAGTTATAAAAAAGACATTGAAAAATTAGAAGTAAAAGATTATATCGAATATTCTGGACATGGTTTATATGGAATTATTAATGGAAAAGAAATTTTATTCGGAAATAAAAAACTAATGGAAAAATACGATGTAGATACAGCAGAATATGTTGATAATACTATTACACTTGCAGTAGATAAACAAATTGTAGGATATATAACATTAAAAGAAGAGTTAAGAGAAAATGTGGAAAATATATTAGATAATTTAAAAGAGGCAGGAGTAAAAGATGTTGCAATATTAACAGGTGACAATAAAAAGGCTGCTAAGAATATTGCAGATAAATTAAAAATATCAAAAGTATATGCAGAATTATTACCACAAGAAAAATTAAACAAAGTAAAAGAACTACAGGCTGATAAAAATAAAGTAACATTTTTAGGTGATGGAATTAATGATAGTCCAGTAATTGCAACAGCAGATTTTGGGATGAGTATGGGAACTGGTTCAGAAATTGCAAATAACACAGCAGATGGAATCTTAATATCTAACGATATTTCAACCTTACCAACAATAATAAGAATTGCTAAAAAAACAATGAGAATAGTAAAATTTAATATAACATTTTCATTACTTGCAAAACTTGTTGTGTTAATTGTAGGCTTATTTGGAACAGCACCAATATGGCTTGCAGTATTAGCAGATACAGGAGTTACATTACTTACAGTATTAAATGCTTTAAGAATATTAAGAAAATAGGGATTTGGGGACGTTCTTTGAAATCCCTATTTTGTGTTTTAGGGATTTTAGGACCGTCCCCATTTCCCTGTTGAAAAAAATGGATTTTACTGATATAATAGCGATTAAATGTAAGAAAGAGGAAGAAAAATGAAAGTAGCATTTTATACATTAGGTTGTAAAGTAAATCAATATGAAACAAATGGAATGATTCAGGCTTTTTTAGAAAAAGGATATGAATTAGTTGATTTTTCAGAAAAAGCAGATATTTATATAATAAATACTTGTACTGTAACTAGCATTTCCGATAAAAAATCAAGACAAATGATTAGAAGAACAAAACAATTAAATCCAGATGCAATTGTAGTAGCGGTAGGTTGCTATGCACAAGTAGCGGCAGATAGATTAGAAGAAATAAAGGATATAGATTTAATTTTAGGTATAAGCGAAAAAACAGAAATAGTTAAGTATGTAGAAGAGGCATTAGCCAATAAACAACCACAAGAACATATATCAGATGTAATGCATCAAAAAGAATTTGTAGATTTTGGTAGTGTAAATTATACAGATAAAAATAGAGTTGCAATAAAAGTTCAAGATGGATGTAACCAATTTTGTACATATTGTATAATTCCATATGCAAGGGGACGCATACGTAGCAGGAAAATAGAAAATGTGAAAGAAGAGGTTACAGAATTAGCTAAAAAAGGAATTAAAGAAATTGTAGTTACTGGAATTCATGTTGCTTCATATGGAAAAGATTTAGAAGAAGATATTGGCTTAATAGATTTATTGGAAGAGCTAAATAAGATAGATGGAATAGAAAGAATTCGTTTAAGTTCATTAGAGCCAACATTGATTACAGAAAATTTTGTTAATAGATTAAGTAAATTAAATAAAATATGTGATCATTTTCATTTGTCTTTACAAAGTGGTTGTGACGAAACTTTAAAAAGAATGAATAGGCATTATACTACTGCAGATTTTAAAAAAGCAACTGAATTATTAAAAAAAGCATATCCAAATGTTGCATTAACTACAGATATAATTGTTGGATTCCCAGGAGAAACTGCTGAGGAATTTAATACTACTTATGAATTTTTAAAAGATATTAATTTTTATAAAATGCATGTGTTTAAATATTCACCAAGACATGGAACAAAAGCTGAAAAAATGCCAAATCAAGTGGATGGGAATATAAAAGAAGAAAGAAGTAGAAAATTAATAGAATTATCTGATAAAAATGAAAAAGAGCAGAATAAAAAATATATAAATACAAATTTAAAAGTATTAATTGAAGAATTAGAAGATGGTTACTATAAAGGGCATACTACCAATTATATAATGGTAAAAATTAAAGAAAATGCAGAAAATTTGCAAAATAAAATAGTTACAGCTAAAATTATAGGTGATGAGGGGATAGATTTAATTGGAAAATTAGAAGAAGTCTATTGATAAAAAAGAAGAATTATAGTAAACTAAAAAAGAACTTATACAAAGGAGAAAGCAATGGAAGAAAAAAATCCAAATAAATTTTATTTAGTTGTTAAAGTAAGTAGATGGACTAAAATTAGAAATTTCTTTATTTTAAAATTTAGAAAAAATAGGAGATATGTTAATGAATAAGACAAAAAGAAAAATATTTGAGACAGCTATGCAATTATTTGCAGATAAAGGGTATGAAGCTACAAGTATAGAAGAGATTACTGCTACAGTAGGCGTTGCAAAAGGTACTTTGTATTATCACTTTTCTAGTAAAGAAGAAATATTTAATTTCCTAGTAGAAGAAGGTATGAAACTTTTAAAAAATAGTATTCAAATAAAAACAGATAAAGTTTCAAGTTATATAGATAAGATAAGAGCTATTATTTTAATACAAATTAAAGTAATAGTAAAATATGAGAGCCTGATTACAATTATTCTTAGTCAAATGTGGGGAAAAGAAGAACGAAATAAAAGAAGTAGACAATATGTATTTGAATACTTAAATATAGTAGAAAAAATTGTTAGGGAAGGAATAGAAAAAGGAGAAATTATAGATAGAGATCCAGAAGTTATTGCTTCCGAAATATTTAGTCTTACGAGTTCTTGCTTAATATTTAAATTAAAAACAGAAAATAATTTAGATATTCAGTCTATGTATAAAGAAATAGAAAAGATAGCTATATCAGGGATAATGAAGTAATATTACAACACTGTTACAAAAAGATTACAAAAATGAAATAAATAATTAAAGATAAAATTATTGTAGATTTATGAAGAAAGATGTATAATAAACTTAGTTTTTGGAATTTACGTATGATGAAGGAGGGAATTTACATGTCTAGATCTGGCATAGTAAATGTTAGAATGGTAATAACTGAGGAGAAGATATTATCAAATATAGAAAAAGTACATAAAATGATTAATCCTAAAAGTAAGAAACAAATCATTCAATTAGATGATGATACTTATTTTAAGGATTTAGTAGAAGCTATAAAAACATATTTGGTAGAGTATCCAAAGAAACAAAATTTCCCTGCAAGTGTTTATAATGCTGCTTTTGATTTAGTTGAATTTGCTACAAGCCAATTTGAAGAAAATACTAAACAAATAGAGAATTTAATTAGACAAAGAGAATTAAATATAAGTTTAGGTGGAAAACTAAAAGAGCTTTTAAAGAAGGTTGAAACAAAAGAAAAAAATTGGAAAGATTCAGTAAAAGAAGCTCAAGAAGATTTTGATGAAGATATAATAAATACTTTATTAATTATCGGAAGAAGTAGAAGCAAAGAAACAGATCATTATAAAGATGCACTAAAATTATTAAAAGCAAGAATATCTAATTTGGAATCAAATTTACATATTGAAATAGATATGGAAAGAATAGAAGATAGATCAAAAGCATTAAGTTATATTGGACTTGAAATAGCAGATGCATTAAAAGAAATACCAGCACCAGTAGAAGATGTGGTAGAAGAACAAGTAGAACCTGTTATGGAACCAGTTCAAAAGGTTAAGAAAGTAAAAACTAAGAAAGAAAAGAAAGTTAATGTTGCTGCAATTGCTGAACCTTCAAATGTAGAAAAAGTAAAACAACAACCAAAGGTGGAAACAATTCAAAAAGTAGAAAAACCACAAGCAAAACAAGAAAAACAGGAACAATATGTGGCAGAAACATTTGAAGCTAAACCAAGCTTATGGCAAAGATTTAAAAACAGCAAATTTGTAAGAACAATTAAATATATTATGAGTATAAGAGTAGTTCTTGAAGTTCCAGCACTTCCAGAAGGAAAATCAGAAAACTAAATTGTTGTATAGTTTAATAAATTGCAACAAGATATAATAAAAATACTATATTACTTAAAAGTAGGTAATATAGTATTTTTAAATGAATATAAAAATTTTATTAAAAAATTAAAAAAATACTAAAAAAGGTATTGACATATTATATTAAAAATAGTATACTAAATTTCGTCGACAGGCTCCCTTAGCTCAGTTGGTCAGAGCAACCGGCTCATAACCGGTGGGTCCAAGGTTCGAATCCTTGAGGGCGCACCATAACGCACACTATATTTGGGTAGGTGGCCGAGTGGCTAAAGGCGGCAGACTGTAAATCTGTTCTCATTTGAGTACGATGGTTCGAATCCATCCCTGCCCACCAATAAAGTACAAGCTAAACTTGTATTTTATTTTCAACTCTTGAAGCAAACAAAAGTTCGAAGAAGCACAATAAAATTCTCTTCTAATAAGGAAAAAGGAAATTCAGGATTGGGAATGGCAATAGCATATTTTTTCAAGTAACGGATATGTTGTATCTATGCCTCTTCATTTCTTTGTTAATTTAAGGTATAATAATTAATGAACGTAAAAAGAAAGGTAATAAAATGTTAGAAGGCTTAAAAGAATGTAAACTATGTCCACATATGTGCAAAATAAATAGATTAGAAGGCAGAGTAGGAAGATGTAAAGCCACAGATAAATTTAAAATATCATTAGTATCATTACATCAGTTTGAAGAACCATGTATAAGTGGTACAAACGGTTCGGGAACAATATTCTTTTCAAACTGTAATTTTAATTGTGTATTTTGCCAGAACTATAAAATAAGTCAAGAAGGAATGGGACAAGAAGTAGATATAGATTTTTTAGCGAAAAGTATGATAGAGCAACAGAAAAAGGGAGCTCATAATATAAACTTAGTAACTCCAGTAATGTATGTTTATCATATTATAGAAGCAATTAAAATAGCAAAATCAAATGGTTTAAAAATACCAATAATATATAATTCAAATGGCTATGAAAATGTAGAAACATTGAAATTACTAGAAAGATATATTGATGTATACTTACCAGATTTTAAATATGCTAATAATGAATTAGGCAGAAAATATTCAAATATAAATAATTATTTTGAAGTAACATCAAAAGCAATAACAGAAATGTATAAGCAAGTTGGACCTCCACAATTAGATGAAAATGGAATAATAAAAAGAGGTTTAATAATAAGGCATTTAATTCTTCCAAATGAAACCGAAAATAGTAAAAAAGTATTAAAGTGGATTATAGAGAACATAGGAAAAGAAGTTTATGTAAGTGTTATGGCACAATATTTTCCAACATATAAAGCAAAGCGTATAAAAGAGCTTAATAGAAAAATAAATAATGAAGAATACAAACAAATAGAAGATTATATATATGAAATTGGGATAGAAAATGGATATATACAAGATCTAGGTGAACATGAAGAAGAATATGTTCCAGATTTTAAGAATAGTTTGACTTAAATAGTAATATAATATAAAATATTATGCAGTAAAAACGAAAGGAAGAATGCTATGAAAATAACATATAAAGATAAAACTATAGAGATACAAGAGCCACAAAAAGTAATTGATGTGTTTAAAGAAGAATGTAATGAACATGTTATTGCATGTATTTGCAATAATCAAATACAATCATTAAACCATATATTAAAAGAAGATACTAAAATAAAATTTATTGATATATCAGATAAAGATGGACTTAGAATTTATATAAGAGGATTAAGTTATATAATGGCAAAAGCCTTTTCAGAAGTATACCCAAAAGCATTATTAACAGTGGATTATCAACTATCAAATTCTATGTTTTTTGAAATTGATAATATGAAAGTTACAGACGAAATGATAGATGCTGTAAGTGACAGAATGCATGAAATAGTTAAAGAAGATTTGCCAATCACAAAAGTTATTATGTCTAAGGAAGAAGCAAATGAGTTTTACGAAAAGAATAGGACATTAAAAGGCATATTGCAAAAAGATATAAAAGAAAGAGATCATGTTACATTATACTACTGTGAAGATTATTATAATTATTTTTATGGTGTTATGCCAATATCTACAAGATATATGAAGATATTTAAACTAGAAAAATATAAACATGGATTTATTATAAGATATCCAAATAGAAGGGATATAACAAAATTACAACCATTTGTAGATAATCCTAAATTGTTATCTGCTTTACAAGACTATGAAAATATACATAGATTTTTAGATATAAATACGTTATATAAGCTTAATACAAAAGTTCAAAATGGAGAAGCAAAACATATTGTTTTATTAGATGAAGCATTACACGAGAAAAAGATTTCACAAATAGCAGATAGAATAGCACAAAATAGAAATGCAAAAGTTATTTTAATTGCAGGACCATCATCTTCTGGTAAAACAACTTTTGCGCAAAGACTTGGTTTACAATTAGAATTAAATGGATTAAGACCAGTAACTATATCAGTTGATAATTATTTTGTAGAAAGAGAAGAAACTCCAAAAGATGAAAATGGAAATTATGATTTTGAAGATATAAATGCTATAGATATGAACTTATTTAATAATCAAATTTTAAGTTTACTAAATGGAGAAGAAGTTGAAACACCATCATTTAATTTTCATACTGGACATAAAGAATATAGAGGAGATAAATTAAAACTAAATAAAAATGATGTTTTAGTAATAGAAGGAATTCATTGTTTGAACGATAAGTTGACAGAGGATATTCCAAAAGAAAACAAGTTTAAAATTTATATTAGTGCATTAACTGTATTAAATATTGACTATTTTAATAGGATATCTACAACAGATTCAAGGTTATTAAGAAGAATAGTAAGGGATTATCAATTTAGAGGATATTCAGCACTTCATACTTTAAAAATGTGGCCATCAGTAAATAGAGGAGAACAAAAAAATATATTTCCTTATCAAGAACAAGCAGATGTTATGTTTAATACATCATTAGTATATGAAATATCTGCATTGAAACCTATGGCTTTACCATTATTAAAGGAAATAGATAGCTCTGAAGAAGAATATTCAGAAGCTAAAAGACTATGTGAAATTTTACAATATTTTGAGGAAATACCAAAAGATTTAATTCCTTCAAATTCTTTATTACGAGAATTTTTAGGAAATGGAGATTTTAAATATTAGGAGCTTAAGTATGTTAAAAGATAGCAAATTTACAGAGATAGATGAAGAATTTATTTGTGAACACTGTGGAAAATTAGTACCTAAATTAGAATATTCTTGCAGAAATCATTGCCCATATTGTTTGTATTCTAAACATGTAGATATAAATCCAGGAGATAGAGCAGAAACATGTCATGGTATTTTGAAGCCAATAGGGATTGAATTAAATTCTAAAAAGGGATATGTAATAGTTTTTAAATGTGAAAAATGTGGAGCTATAAGAAAAAATAAAGCAGCAAAAGATGATAATATGGATTTAATCATTAAACTAAGTAGTAATCCGATATAAGCGAGATTAGAAATTATAAAATAGGTTAATATTAAAAGACATTCTTAATCTGTACTGAACCCAAAAAGTTGGACAGTATAAATTAGGCTACTAAATTGGAATGTTTTCTGTATTGAACAGGGGACATTCCTTTTAGTTTGCTCTTAATTCTTTTGTTATTATAATATTCTATATATTCAATTATATCTTTTTCTAATTCTTCTATATTTTTGTACTTTTTTTCTTTTATATAATAAAGTTCTGACTTTATTATATAAAAGAAATTCTCTGCACAAGCATTATCTAAACAATTTCCTTTCCTAGACATACTTTGTCTTATTCCTTTTTGCTCTAATAAATATTGGTATTGTTTCATCTGATATTGCAAACCTTTGGTTTATTATATAGCCACGATTTCTCATTTCTAATGTTATCCTTCTATAACCATAACGTCCTTTATTTTCATGAAATATTGATAAAATTTCATCTTTTTCTACTTTATATTTATCTTCTTTCTTCATGTTCTTTAAATGATAATAGAATGTACTTTTTGGTATTTCCGCTAATTTTAATAATTCTCTCAAGCTATATTTATGCCTTAATTCATCGACAACAATTACTTTTTCTTGTTCTCTCGCTTGATTCTTTCCTGAACTAAGGCATTTAATTTTTTTAAGTATTCATTCTCCATTCGAAGCCTTTGATTTTCAGCAATTAAATCTTCTTCCACTTCCTTATTTAAATTTTTCTTTTTTGGTTTAGAACTCATATTTTTCGACCTTCCACGTCGTTCTATATACAAACCTTGTGGTCCTTCCTCATAATATATACGTTCCCATTTACTAACTACATAATCTCCTGCTAAATTAAAATGAAATGCTGTTTCTTGACATGATAAATGGTTTTCATGCATATATTCTACCACATTCAGTTTAAAATCTCCACCATAACTTGATTTTTGATTTTTCATTAATCCCGCATATCCATTTTCTTTGTATTTTCTAACCCATTTAAGTACAAGGGCATATGCTACACAAAAGTGGTCGGCTGTGGTTTGATATCCAACATTATTATCTAAATAATATTTCACAACTTCTAATTTAAATTCACTCGAATATTTACTCATAAAAAATGAACCCTCCTTGTTAAACTTTTTTTGTCTAACAATTTGGGTTCACTTCAATCAGGATGTCTTTTTTACATAATTTAATTTGTTTAGAGTGTATATTACCAGATGACAGCTAGGATTTCCAAAGTAACTTAATACAATTCGCAAAATAGGGATTTTAAGGAACGTCCCCAAATCCCTATATTTCTCTATTTAAATTACCGTTTGTATACATATTTCCTTCTAATCTGTTTCCTTTTGATACAGTATTTATAACTTTATTAATTTCATCAATATTTTCATCTAAAACGTTGATTCTACATGATTTAACATTAAAAGCTTTTGTTTCTATTGATGTAATTCTACTATTAAAAACTGTTGTAACAGTTTGAATATTATCAGGAATAAATCTGAATTCAAAACCTAATCTATCAACTAAAGCATATTTTTTAGAAGTATCAAAACATTTTTTATCGCAATTTGGATAGCATTTATTTGATTTACCTAAAAAACAGTAATTTGTATTCATTACTGGAAGTTTTCCATATGCAAATACTTCTAAATTATTGCCATAAGAATTACAAAGTGATGAAATATTAGTTTTATTTAATTCTGGTGAAATTTCTATTAAATCAATGTTATAATCAAGTAACTCTTTTACAGTATTATCATTAAAAACATTTAAAGTATAATTTGCTATTAATTTTAATTTGTTACCATATTGTTCTTTAATAAATTTTAAATATTCAACATTTCCTATATTAGAAAAAACAATGCCTTTAACATCAAAATTTTCTATAGCAGATCTTAAATAATTGGCTAATAAATTTTTATAATTACCACGAATTATAATTGGCATATATACATAGATATCAGCTTTTTTTGCAATTGTATTAATAATCTCAAAATATTTATTATTATAAAAATATTTCAAAGGAATATAAGCTTTACTAAAATTATTAAGCCTAGTATAATCTAATGTTTCGTCTAAAATGTTAAAGCAAACAGATATATCCTTTTGTGTAACTTGTGGCGCAATACTGTTAGTTGGAGAATATTTTATATCTAAATTTCTTTTAAATTTTTGCATAGCACAAGTTTCGATATTAGCTAAAGCTTGTCTTCTAAGTTCATTTATAATACTAATATTAGGTAAAAATAAATTAGAATCTAGTTGAACATTAATATCATTAAATTCGAATTGAGTATTAGAAGTCTTTTTTAATTGTGTAATAATTCTTTCTATTTCTAATGGTTTATTAATTGCTTGAACAGGTGTACTTTCAGATTTTTCAGTAACTGTAATATTATTATATATGCTATCATTATTATTTATAGTTGAAACTTTTAATACAATAGGTTTTCCTTCTTTTATTGTAATATTAGCATTTAGATGAATTTTTATATTTTCGGTATTTGTAAAAGAAGAATTTGCGGTGGTAAATAAGCTTTTACTTGTTAATTTATAAATTTTAGCACCGATAGATATTTTACCTTTCATTCTACCAATAGTTACTTTTTCACCTTTATCAGCAGAAGTTATATTTAGTCCATTTTTCATTAATTCAGAAACAGTATATTTTTTATGGTCGTTATCAAATGAAATAATGTCTCCAATAGAA
The DNA here is from genome assembly GCA_930990555.1 of uncultured Clostridium sp. Taxonomy (GTDB): domain Bacteria; phylum Bacillota; class Clostridia; order TANB77; family CAG-508; genus Merdicola. Next base: position 33,843 of record CAKNPW010000006.1, read on the forward strand.
AGACTATTTTTTAATGTAAAAGATACATAGCCTTTATGTGCAGAATAATTAGAAATATTACCTATATATATCCCAGCATTATTAGGCTTTTCAGGATAAATAAAGTCGGTATTTGGAGAATTTTTAAGATGACCAGATGAAAATCCACCTCTATTAAATACCTGAAGTAAATCATCGATATCTTTTGGCTCTATTTCATAATCTTCTTTATTCGTATATTTATCTATATATTTACGGTAAATTCTTGTAACTGTAGCTACATATTCTGGCTTTTTCATTCTTCCTTCTATTTTAAAACAAGTAACTCCTGCATCAATTAGGTTTGGAATAAATTCTAATCCGCATAAATCTTTAGGACTCATTAAATAGTTAAATGAAGAATCTATACCTTTTACTTTATATGGTAACCTACATGGTTGGGCACATTTGCCTCTATTTCCAGAACGACCTCCTATCATACTAGACATTAAGCATTGGCCCGAATAAGAAAGACACAAAGCACCATGAATAAATACTTCTGTTTCTATTTTTGTTTTATGGCAAATATCATATATTTCAGAAATAGGTAATTCTCTAGAAAGAACCGCTCTTTTAAAACCAAATTTTTCTAAAGTTTGCACACATTCTAAATTGTGAATAGTCATTTGAGTACTTCCATGGACATCAAGACCAGGAAAATTTTTGATTAGATAACGTGCAAGTCCAAAATCCTGTACAATAATTGCATCTATACCACAATTATAAGCATGTTCTGCAAGTTTTATAGCATCTTCAAATTCATTATCTGTAATTAGTGTATTTAATGTTAAATGTGTTTTTACATTTCTTAGTTTGGCGTAGTTAATTACCATTTCCAAAGCTTCATTATCAAAATTATTGGCAAAGGCACGAGCACTAAAAGAACTAGCACCAAAATATATACTATCTGCACCATTTTGAACAGCAGCTTTTAAACATTCAAAATCTCCTGCTGGAGCAAGTAGTTCCAAAAAAATCACCCCTTTATTATTTATAATAAAATTATAGCATATTTAGTCTATTTCTGAGATTGATATTACTTCTATATTGTAACATAAAAAATAAAATTCGCATAATATATCGTATAAGAAAAGTGGTTTTACCAATGTACACAATTGCTTTGCAATTCGCATTGGATAAGGAGACTCAACTTTTTTCTTACGTAATAAAAAAAGCAAGTTTCAGCTTACTAAAATAAAGATAGGAGGGAAGAGAATGCAAGAAGATAGAGGCTCAAATTGCGGATGTAATAATGGAGGATTATTTGGAAATATGTGCTGTGGATGTGGTGATAGCGAAATATTATTCTTCATAATAATATTTTTATTGCTATTTACAAACTTTGGAAATTCTAGATGTTGCTAATATTTCAAAATTACTTATTAAAAAAGTTTTAATTGAACATATCTAATTACTCCCCTATTTAAATGTTTAAATAGGGGAAAAATACTTGTAAAAAAAAGATAGTTAGTGTAAAATATGAAAATGAAAATAGATATACATTGGAGGAATTAAATTGAGATTTTTAGATATGAATAGTAAAGAAGATAGACAAAAATACACTGAATTTTTGGAACATCATGAAAGATGTAATTTTCAACAATCTTTAGAATGGGGAAAAGTTAAAAATTTTTGGAAAAATGAAGTTATTTTAGCTGAAGATGAGAATAATAATATAATAGGTTCATTAAGTGTATTACTTAGAAAAATACCAATTTTCGGATATTTAATGTACTCATCAAGAGGGCCAGTTTGCGATATTCACGATGAAAAAGTTTTAAAACAATTAACAGATGGAGCAAAAGAATTAGCTAAGAAATATCATGCAATGGTATTAAAAATAGAACCAGATATTAAAAGTGATGATAAAGAATTTAGAGATATAGTAACAAAATTAGGTTATAAAATAAAAGACGACGCAAAAGATTTTAGAGACGAAATTCAGCCTAGATACGTATTTAGATTAGATATAAAAGGAAAAACAGAAGACGAAATATTTAAAGCATTTCATTCAAAAACAAGGTATAATGTAAGACTAGCAGGAAGAAAAGGAGTTACTGTAAAAGATGGAAATAAAGAAGATTTAAAAGATTTCCATAGAATAATGATAGAAACAGGTAAAAGAGATGGGTTTATGATAAGACCATTGGAGTACTTCGAGCAAATGTATGATGCTTTAGCACCAGAACATATGAAAGTATTAATGGCATATTATGATGGTAAACCAATTTCTGGAGTTATACCTATTATGTATGGTAATAAAACCTGGTATTTGTATGGTGCAAGCAGTAACGAACATAGAAATTTAATGCCAAATTATTTATTACAATGGGAAATGATTAAACTTGCAATTTCTAGAGGTGATGATATATACGATTTAAGAGGTGTTTCTGGAGTTGTAGACAAGAATCATCCTCAATACGGATTATATAGATTTAAACAAGGTTTTGGTGCAGAATTCACAGAATTTATAGGAGAACTTCACATGGATTACTCACCAGTAAGATATAAATTATATAAAATATCAGAAACAGTGTTTAAAAGAGTTAGAAGCCTTTTAATGAATAGACATAAAAAATAAACTTTAGGGACGGAGCCTAAAGTTCATAAGAGGAGAAAAGATGGGCAATTTAGTTATAGAAAAGCAAGATTTAAAGCATAATATAAAACAAATAAAAGAATATGCAAAAAAAAATAGTGATAAATTAAAAATAATAGCAATTGTAAAGTCAAATGGTTATGGTTTAGGCTTAGAAGAATATGCGAATTTTTTAATAGATAATGGAATAGATTATTTAGCCGTTGCAAGTACAGATGAAGCCATAAAATTACGTAAATTAGGAAAAAAAGAAGATGTTTTAATGATGTCGTCTACAGCAATAGAGCAAGAAATAGAGGATATGGTAAATAATAAAATTACTATAACAATTGGAAGTACGGAAGCAAAAGATACATTAATTAAAATTATAAAAAAAACAAATAAAAAGCCTAAAATCCATATAAAAATAGATACTGGCTTTGGGAGATATGGATATTTATATACTGATATAGAAAGAATAATTAAAGATATAAAAGAGTTACAAAAATTTGCAATAATTGAAGGGATCTTCTCTCATTTTTCTACATCTTTTTACAAAGAAAAATGGACAAACCTACAATATGAAAGATTTTTAAAGGTTCTAAAAATAATAGAAGAGAAAAAAATTAATATTCCTATAAAACATATATCAAATTCTTCAGCATTTATAAGATTTCCTAAAATGAATTTAAATGCAGTAAGAATAGGATCTGCTTTTTTAGGAAGAGTTGCAGTAGCAAATAAGTTAGGTCTTAAAAAAATTGGTTATTTAGAAAGCGAAATTTCTGAAATAAAAACTCTGCCCAAAGGTTGGAATATAGGATATTCAAATACTTATAAAACTAAAAAAGAAACTAAGATTGCTATTGTACCAACAGGGTATGCAGAAGGGTATCATATGAAACTCTCAAGTGATATGCTATCATTTGGAAACAAAGTAAGAGATGTAATACAAGCAATAAAGAGATTGTTTAAAGATACAAAATTATATGTAGAAATAAATAACAAAAGATATCCAATACTAGGAAGAATCGGAATGTATCATGTTACTGTAGATATAACAGGAGAAGATTTTAAAATAGGGGAAAAAGTTAAAATGAATGCAAATCCTTTATATGTAGATTCTTCAGTTAGGAGGTTATATAAATAATGGAAAAATCTAAAAAACAAGGTTTTTTTAATAGTGTAAAAAATAGTATATTTAATTTTGATTCATATCAAGATTTTGCATTAGAAGAAATGAAGAGAGGGATATTTTATTTTTTAAAATTATCTTTACTATTTTCGGTAATTATTGCGATAGTATTTTCAATCTTACAAGTTGTTGTTACAATTCCAAATGTAAAAAAATTTATAGCAAATGATATTCCAGATTTTTCTTATTCAAATGGTATATTAGACCTTAAAAGTGATGAGGCAGTTACAATAGATAATATTGCAGATGAGCTATTAATAATTGCTGATACTAAAGAGTTAGATGAAACCAAAATAAATGAGTATAAAGATAAAATAAATTTGTATGATGTTGGGGTGCTTATATTAAAAGATAAAGTATATTTAAAAAATAGTTATACCAGCACGGGATTACAGGAAATATCAATGAGTGATGTTGGAAGTATATATGGTAAAAATGAATTTACAAAACAAGACATAGTAAATGATATAAATAGTATAAATATGATTTCCCTATGCATTAGTTTAGCATTTACAGTATTTTTAGGATTTTTTATAACATATATAATTATAAGTATATTAGATATAATTATTCTTTCTCTATTAAGCAATATTATAGCTATGTTATTAAGAGTAAGAATGAAAGTTTCAGCACTAGTAAATATTTCTGTACATGCAATGACCTTACCAGTTGTACTTTTATTGATATATTCTATAGTATTAATGACAACTGGATTTGAGATAAAATACTTTAATATTATGTATAGAGGAATTTCTTATATATATGTAATTACAGCTATTTTCTTAATTCGTCAAAGTTTAATTAAACAACAAATGGAATTAACTACTATAGTACAAAAACAAAAAGAATTAAAACAACAATTAGAGCAAAAAGAAAAGGAAAAACAAGAGCCAAAAGAAAAAGATGAACAAAAAGATAATAAAGAAGATGAATCAAATGATAAAAAAGAAGAAAAAGATAATAATGTAGGCAAAGAAGTAAATGGAGAAGTATAGATAAGGAGGATATCATTTTGATGGAAAATGCAAATAATAACAAAGATAAGAACAATGATTCAAAAAAATTTTGGGTTTCTTCTATAATATTATTAGTCATTATCATTGCTTTAGCTATAGTATCTTATCTAATTTATAGTGGTAATGGTCAAGAAGAAAATGAACTAATATTGCCATATACAGAATTAATTCAAAATATAAATAATAATACAGTAGAAAAAATTGAACTAACTACTGGAAGTACTACAGTAAAAGTAAAATTAAAAGATGAAGAAAAAGAAAAGACTACTATAGTACCAAGCTTGCAAGCATTTACAGAATATGTACAAACCAAAGTAGAACAAGGAAATGAAATGGAAGTAATTCAAAAACAACCTAATGTATTACTTTCAATAGGAGATACAATTTTTACAATTTTACCAACTTTATTAATGATTGCCTTAATAATAATGCTATTTAAAATGCAAGGGTTAGGCGATAAAGGTAAAGTATATGATAGCGAAGAAAAAGATACAAATGTAAGATTCGAAGATGTAGCAGGACTAGACGAAGAAAAAGAAGAAATGGTTGAAATAGTTAACTTTTTAAAGAAACCAGAAGAATTTTATAAAATGGGAGCTAAAGTACCAAGAGGAGTGTTACTTTGTGGTAAACCAGGTACAGGTAAAACATTAATTGCTAAAGCTATTGCAGGAGAGGCCAATGTTCCGTTCATATCTATGAGTGGTTCAGAATTTATAGAAATGTTTGCAGGGCTTGGTGCTTCAAGAGTTAGAAAGTTGTTTGAAAAAGCAAGAAAGCTGGCTCCATGTATAGTGTTTATTGATGAGATAGATGCAATTGGAGCAAGAAGAACAAATGCAAGTGGAGCAGAATCAGAGAATAATCAAACATTAAATCAATTACTTGTAGAAATGGATGGTTTTGATTCAGAAGAGACAATTATTGTATTAGCAGCTACAAATAGACCAGAAATGCTAGATAAAGCATTGTTAAGACCTGGAAGATTTGATAGACAAATAATAATAAATTCACCTGATCAAAAAGGTAGAGAAGAAATACTTAAAATTCATAGTAAAGATAAAAAAATTGATGAGAATGTTGACTTTAAAGATATTGCAGAAGATACAGCAGGATTTACTGGTGCAGAGCTTGCTAATATTTTAAATGAAGCAGCAATTATAGCAACAATAAATAAACATGATTCTATTACTAGAGACGATATAGAAGAGGCAATTAAGAAAGTTACAGTAGGACTTGAAAAACATAGTAGAGTCATATCAGAAAAAGATAAGAAGTTAACAGCATACCATGAAGCTGGACATGCAGTAGTAAGTAGATACCTAGAAACACAAAATGATATAAAAGAAGTTTCTATTATACCAAGAGGTGTTGCTGGTGGATATACAATGTATAAGAGCAATGAAGATAAATACTATATTTCGAAAACAGAAATGGAAGAAAAATTAATTGCATTATTAGGTGGTAGAGCAGCAGAAAAATTAGTTTTAGATGATATATCAACAGGAGCAAGTAATGATTTAGAAGTTGCCACCAATATTGCAAGAGACATGATTACTGTTTATGGAATGAGTGATACAATTGGGCCAATATCTTTAAAAGACTCAGAAAATCCAAACCAAATGATTTTATATGGCGAAAAAATGCAAGATGCAATAGGTGCAGAAATAAAAATATTAATAGATTCAGCATATAGAAATGCTCAAAAATTATTAATAGAGCATAGAGATAAATTAGATGCAGTAGCAAACGTATTACTAGAAAAAGAGAAAATAACAGAAAAAGAATTTTATGAAATATTCAATGATTAAATTATAGAAATTTAGATACATTTCTATAGGGATTTGGGGACGTTCCTTAAATCCCTATCCATAAGTGAAGAGTCTTAGTTTTAAACTAAGACTCTTCATTTTATATAAAAATTATATCATCTAACTTAATTTCTTTTCTATTTAAGTAATTCAAAACACCTGCATCTGAAATAAAATTAAACTTTATATAATAGCTACATAATAATTGTGCTTTTTGATTAAACTTTTTATTTATTTGATTATTACCATATTTTCCATCACCTATTATAGGATGACCAATATATGCTAGATGTGCTCTTATTTGATGAGTCCTGCCTGTTTCCAAGTTAATATCTATAATAGAAGTATTCTCTTTTGAATCAGAGCTTAATACTTTATATGATGTAATGATCTTCCTATATCCAGTCTTTGGCTTATCAGAAATATAAACCATTGATTTTTTATTATCTTTAAATAAATAATGAACTAAAGTATCTTTCTTTTTCAAAGGGATTCCAACAACTTTGGCAAGATAATGTTTTTCTATCTCATGATTTTTAAATTTTTCCATTAAAATGTTATTAACTTCATCGTTTTTAGAAAAAATAATTAACCCAGATGTATTCCTATCTAACCTATGACATGGCATAAATTTTGGACTATAATTTTCATTAACATATGTAGTTAAGGAATCGATACCTGTAACTTCTAAATCTTTAGGTTTATTAAAAATGATTATATTATCGTCTTCGTATATTACTGGAATATCATATTTTTTGTAAAGTAAATCATCTACAATATATACTCTAACCTTATTATTTTCATATACAATACAATCTTTAGATACACGTTTTTCATTTATTAAAATATCTTTTTTCTTTAAAGCTTTAACAAATGTCCCATATTTTAATGCGGGATATGTATCTAGTAATAATTTACTTAATTTTTTATTATCATATTTTTTATCTACAACTAAATCTCTCATAATAATATAATTATAAGCTCTTTTTAGTATAATTTCAATAGAAAAATGCTGGATTAGCAACGCTAGTTTCAGCATTTTTCTATTGTTCTGATAAGATTATAATTGACGTGAGATATTCAAAAATTTATCTTTGTCTCTTTTTTTCTTACCGGTGTGAGTTCTTTTTAATTCGGCAGATTGGTAGCATCTGCATCCTGGTGACTCTACCACTTGCAAATACCAAACTTTTTTAAAAAGCCTTGTCCGAACAATGATACCATTAAGATTAAGGTTCATTCTTTTGGAATAATTCGGAATGGCAACAATGTAACCATATGGAGCTGCTTTATTAGGTCCTTCCGCGAAGTGGCACCATTTGTCTTCTTTTGTTACAGGTCTTACTTCGAAATCGTTCCGAGTGAAAACTCTTTTTGGTGCTTTAGACGAATTCAATTGTGATTTTTTTGTTTTTCGTTTCATAGCACATACCTCCTATAGATTGATAATTATTAAATTATCATATATAATGTGCAAAGTAAATAGAAATTGCAAATAATCGATTGACCAAATTAGACAAAATAAAATGTTTAAGGAGAAAGATTATGAAAGAAAAATTAAAAGATGTAAAAAGAATTTCTATAGTGGGAGGACCAGGAACAGGAAAAACAACACTTGCACAGCAATTATCTAACATATTAAAAATACCAGCAACTCATTTAGATAGTGTGAATTTTAAACCAAATTGGGAAAAAGTACCTACTGAAGAAAGAGACAAAAAAATATTAGAGAAAGTAAAAGAAGAATACTGGATAATTGATGGTAATTATGTAGGAACATTACCAAAAAGATTAGAAAGAGCAGATTTAGTAATTTGGCTAGATTATTCTACTACTAGCATTATAAAAGGAGTATTAGAAAGGACAATACGTAATTATAATAAAGAGAAAAAAGAACTTCCTGGGTGTAAAGAAAGAATTGATTGGCATTTCTTAAAATATATGATTACATTTAGAATAAAAAAGCACAAAAAAATCGAAGAAAATATTAATAAAATAGCTAAAGAAAAAGTTATAATATTTCATAAAAGAAAAGAATTAAATAGATGGCTAGCAGATATCCAAAATAAAGCTGATTAAGGGGTTGACAAACCTTGGAATGATATGGTAAAATAATTACCTGTAAGCCGCCTAGGTCGGGCAACTAAATGTTAGCTATGCTAACTGCCTTGTATTTATGCTTAGCGAGTATACAAAAATAGGGAGGTGCATTTTATAATGTACGCAATAATCGAAAGTTGTGGAAAACAATACAAAGTAGCAGAAGGAGATGTAGTATTCTTCGAAAAATTAGACGTAGAAGAAGGAAAAAAAGTTACATTCGATAAAGTAATCTTAGTATCTAATGATGGAAAAATCGAAGTAGGAACTCCTAATGTTAAAGGTGTAAAAGTAGAAGGAAAAGTAGTTTCTCATGGTAAAGGAAAGAAAATCCGTGTATACAAATACAAAGCTAAAAAGAACTACAGAAGAACACAAGGACATAGACAACCATATACAAAGGTTGAAATTACATCAATAAAAACAGCTGCTGCAAAAGCTAAAGCAGAAGCTTAAGATATAAAGAGAGATATTATCCACGAAAGGAGTGAAATTTAATGGCACATAAAAAAGGTCAAGGTAGTGTTAAGAACGGAAGAGACAGTGAGTCAAAGCGTTTAGGTGTCAAAAAAGCAGATGGACAATTCGTTTTAGCTGGAAATATCCTTATTAGACAAAGAGGAACAAAATATCATCCAGGTAAAAATGTAGGAATTGGTAGTGATGATACATTATATGCATTAGTAAATGGAACTGTAAAATTCGAAAAATTCGGAAAAGATAAGAAACAAGTAAGTGTTTACGAAGAAACAGCAGCTAATGCTTAAGATTTATAAAAAAGGCAGGTTAGGAACCTGTCTTTTTTGTATATATAACAAATATTATGTGTAATAAATATAATTATAATAGTGAATTTTAAATTTCAGCTATAATTTAATTGTAAAAAACTAGAAAATATAGTATAATATAGCAGAATTGACAATGATTGGAGATGGCGATATGGCAGATAAAAAAAGAAGTTTAACAGGAGATAGACCAACAGGAAGATTACATATAGGACATTATTTTGGATCTTTACAAAATAGAGTAAAGATGCAAAAAGATGATAGTATAGAAAGATTTGTTATGATTGCAGATGTGCAAGCTTTAACAGATAATTTTAATAATCCACAAAAAGTAAGAGATAATGTTTATCAAGTTTTATTAGACTATTTATCAGTAGGAATAGATCCAGAAAAAACAACTATTTTTTTACAATCAATGGTACCAGAGCTTGCAGAGTTAACAGTATATTATTCAAACTTAGTAACAATCGCAAGACTAGAAAGAAATCCAACAGTAAAAACAGAAATTGCTCAAAAGAAAGATATTTTTGGAGAAAGCGTAACATATGGATTCCTAGGATATCCTGTAAGTCAAGCTGCTGATATAACAGCATTTGAAGGGGAATTAGTTCCAGTAGGAGAAGACCAATTGCCTTTAATAGAACAATGTAGAGAAATCGTAAGAAAATTTAATAGTATATATGGTGAAACATTAAAAGAGCCACAAGCAGTATTAAGTTCGAATAAAAGAATTAAAGGCTTAGATGGTAACGAGAAAATGGGAAAATCATTAGGAAATGCGATATATCTTTCAGACTCAGAAGAAGAGATAACTAAAAAAGTTATGGGAGCAGTAACAGATCCAGGCAGAATAAAAAAGGATGATTTAGGAAATCCTGATATATGTATGGTGGCATATTACCATGATTTATTTACTGACCCAGAAGATGTTAAAATTGTATGCCAAGAATGTAGGGAAGGAAAAAGAGGTTGTGTTGCTTGCAAAAAACAATTAGCAGCAAATATCATAGAAAAATTAAGACCTATTAGGGAAAAAAGAAAATATTATGAAGAAAGACCAGAGTTACTAGACGAGATATTAATTAATGGAACTAAAAAAGCACAAGAGATAGCAAAAGAAACAATGAGAAAAGTTAAAGCCAATATGAAGCTTAATTATTTTGATAAATAAAGGAGAGGAAAATGTATACAGATTATACAAAAATATTTGTTAAATCCGGTAATGGTGGAAATGGTGCTATATCATTTAGAAGAGAAAAATATGTAGCAGCAGGTGGACCAGATGGCGGAGATGGTGGAAAAGGTGGAGATGTATATTTTATAACAGATAAGGATTCGAACACCTTAATAAATTTTAGATATAATAAAAAATTCAAAGCAGAAAATGGTCAAAATGGTAGCGGAGCACGCTGTAACGGAAAACAAGGACAAGATTTATATATAAAAGTTCCAATAGGTACAGTTGTTAAAGATGCCGAAACAGGAGAAATTGTAGCTGATCTATCAGAAGAAGATTCTAAAGAATTAGTGTTGCCAGGTGGAAGAGGTGGAAAAGGAAATTCTCATTTTGCAACTGCAACAAGACAAGCTCCTAGATTTGCACAAACTGGAGAAAAAGGGATAGAAAAAGAATTAATATTAGAATTAAAATCATTAGCAGATGTTGGATTAGTAGGTTTTCCAAATGCAGGTAAATCAACATTTCTATCTGTTGTTACAGATGCTAAACCTAAAATTGCAGATTATCCATTCACAACTTTAAATCCAAATTTAGGAGTTGTAAAGACAGAAAATGGTGATAGTTTTGTAATTGCAGATATTCCTGGATTAATAGAAGGTGCAAGCGAAGGTGTTGGGCTTGGAATTCAATTTTTAAGACATATAGAAAGAACAAGATTAATATTACATTTAATAGATGTTTCAGGATTTCAGGGTAGAGACCCAGTAAAAGATTTTTATGATATTAATAATGAGCTTAAAAATTATAGTGAGAAGTTAACAAAAAAGAAACAAATTATTGTTGCTACAAAATTAGATGTTGCACAAGATGAATCTTTATATAATGAATTAGAAAAAGTTGCTAAGAAAGAAAATCTAGAAATATTTAAGATATCATCTATTACTAAACAAGGGGTAAAGGAATTATTAACAAGAGTAGAAGAACTTTTAAAAGAAATTCCAAAAGAAAATCTAATAGAAACAAATCAAAGAAAAGTATATAAATTAGAAGAAGACAAGAACGAATTCCAAATAGTAAAAGAAGAAGATATGTATGTAGTTATTGGTCCAGCAGTTGAAAAATTAATGTCTAGGGTTAACTTAGAAGATACAGAATCAATGTATTATTTCCAAAGAAAACTTGATGAACTAGGTGTTAATGAGGCATTAAAAAAAGCCGGGGTAAAAGATGGTGATACAGTAAAAGTTGTAGATTGGGAATTAGAATGGTATGACTAGTAAGATAGTGCCTAAGTAGTACTAATATATGAGAATATCAAAAAATGCTGTTAATAAAGTAAAACAAGTAGGCACAGATTCTATCTGTGTCTACTTTTGTATAAGAGGGGAATTAAAATTGATATGGGAAAATTAAATGAAGAGTATGATATTTTTATTCAAAAAGGAGAACTAGAGAAATTTATCGATTCTAAGAAAAATGAGTTTTATCAAATTATTACAATAAAAGATAAGAAAAATAAAATTAAATTAAAAGAACTACCTGTGTTATTTAGCATCAATATAGAAAAAGATACAAATTTAAAAAATATAATAAAAAACATTCAAAGAATATTAAAAAATTGCTATAGAAAGAAGCTTGATATAGGAATTAAATATAAAGAAAAGAAAATAATAGGTGAGTTTATAGATGACAGTACTCAAGAAAGCAAAACAGATATAATAAAATGTTTAAAAGCAGTTTTTATTAAAGAAAAAAGGAAAAGGATAGAATATATTTATGACCAAGTATGTGAAGATTTAGATGAAGAATTTGCGAGAAATAATTATTGCGATTTTAAAGATGATGTATGTATAGGAAAAAGAAATTGTAGTGAAAGAGTAACAATGGGCTGTTGTCACAAATTTAAGCATACACTAACTATGAATGGAGAATTAAAGGAATGTCCATATTTAGTAGATAAGCATTGTTCTACACAATGTATTACTTGTAAGCTATTTACTTGTGATGCAATTAAAGTAAAATTTAAACTAAAGGATATCCAACTTATAGAATGTTTTTTTAATCCAATTCAAAAATTAATTGTAAAAACTAATTTTTTTACTAAGAGAGAAAAGATTATTGATAGATTAGTATTATTTTGTATGTAAATTAAATATTTAGATTATTAGGGGGCAAATTATTTTGCTCTTTTTTATTGACATATAAGAACAAATGTTTTATAATAGTGATGGTGAAATAAATGGAAAGAGAAATCTTACATGTTGATGTAAATAATGCTTTTTTATCATGGCTGGCAGTATATAAATTAGAATGTGGAGAAAAGCTAGATATAAGAACGATTCCATCAATAATCGGAGGAGACGAAAAACAACGACATGGAATTGTTTTAGCTAAGAGCAATTTGTCAAAACAATTTGGGATAAAAACAGGAGAACCATTGTATAGCGCGAGAAAAAAATGTCCTACAATAAAAATTTACGAAAGTAATTTTAAAGTTTATAAAAAATATTCAGATATGTTGTATAAATTATTGTTAGAATATTCATATAAAGTAGAAAGATTTTCTATAGATGAATGTTTTGTAGACATGACCGAATTCTTAAATGGTAGAAGATTAATAGATGTTGCATACGAAATTGGTAAAAGAGTAAAAGAAGAATTAAAATTTACAGTTAATATTGGTGTTGCACATAATAAATTATTAGCTAAAATGGCTTCAGATTTTCAAAAACCAGATAGAGTACATACTTTATACGAAAAAGAAATTCCAAGAAAAATGTGGACATTACCAATATCCGAACTATTTATGGTAGGAAGAAGAACGCTTCCTAAATTATATAATATGAATATAAAAACAATAGAAGATTTGGCTAAGGTAGATAAAAATTTACTAATAAAAAAATTTGGTAAGTTTGGAAAAACTATGTGGGAATATGCCAACGGAATAGATGAGTCTGAAGTTGTATATACATATCAGAAACCAAAGTGTGTAGGAAATTCCACTACAGTATCACAAGATATAAATGATATAGAAAAAATAGAAGAAGTTTTATTAGCACTTACAGAACATACAACATATAGGTTAAGAAAAATAAAGATGCTTTGTAATGTTGTAAGTGTACAGCTTAGAACGAGTGAATTTAAAAATTATTCACATCAAAGAAAACTTGATTTTTCAACGAATTCAACTAAAGAAATATTTAATGCTGCGAAACAATTAGTAAGGCAATTATACAAAGGTGAGCCTATTAGATTAATTGGAATTCGAGTAGATAATTTATGTGAAGAAGATGAAAAGCAAATTTCAATATTTGAAAATAATGACACCAAAAAACAAGAAAAATTAGATAAAGTAGTAGATTTAATTAAAGATAAATATGGGTACGAAACTATAACTAGAGCTGGGGATATGAAACATACTAAAAATATAAATAGAAAAGATTAGATATTGCAAAAACAAAATATATAGTATAAAATCTTTTAAAAAACGGAGGCAAAAAATGACAGAAATAATAGATGGAAAAGGTTTAGCAAAAAAGATTAGAGGAAATCTAAAAAAAGATGTAGATGAGTTAAAAAAGGAAGGTATCAAACCAAAATTTGCAGTCATTTTAGTTGGAGATGACCCAGCATCAAAAATATATGTAAGAAATAAAAATAAAGCTTGTAACGAAATTGGTATAGAATATGAAGAACATTTACTACCAGAAAATACAACCATGGAAGAATTATTAGCTCTAATAGATGAATTAAATAATGATAAAAGTATTAATGGTGTATTATTACAAAGTCCATTACCTAAACATTTGGATATAAACGAAGCATTTAAAAAAATAGATTATAGAAAAGATGTAGATGGATTTAATCCAATAAATGTAGGAAAATTAGCTTTAGGACAAGATTGCTTTGTTTCTTGTACGCCTTATGGTATTGTAAAGATGATAGAAGAATATAACATACCAACAGAAGGTAAGAAAGCAGTTATAATTGGTAGAAGCAATATAGTAGGAAAGCCATTAATACAATGTCTTTTATCTAAAAATGCAACAGTTACTATATGTCATTCTAAAACAAAAGAAATCGAGAAAATTACAAAGGATGCAGATATAATTGTAACTGCAATGGGAAAACCAAAGTTTTTAAAAGCAGATATGGTAAAAGAAGGTGCTACAGTTATTGATGTAGGAATTAATAGAATGGAAAATGGTAAGATAACAGGAGATGTAGATTTTGAAGAAGTTTCTAAAAAAACATCATATATAACACCAGTTCCGGGGGGAGTTGGTCCTATGACAATAGCAATGCTTATGAATAATATTGTGAAAGCAGCTAAAAATCAAAATAGGTAATAAAAGGGTTGATATATAATAAAAAGGGGGGAAGTTTTTTTACTTCTCTTTTTGTTTTTTGGGAGGTTATATGACTTATAAAGAATTAGTTAATTGGATTATGTTAGCAGAATATAAAAAGATTACAAATAAAAAGAAAATAGAGTTAGTACATACTTATCATAATATAAATAAAATATGTAATATTTTAAGTTTAAATCAAATACAAAAAATAAATGAATATATTAAGTATATGCAAGAAAAAAATATACAAGTTATAAGCTATGTTGATAAAGATTATCCAAACCAATTAAAGTGTCTATATGATGCTCCAATTGTAATATATGCAGTTGGAAATTATAAACTTTTAAATAGACCAAATAAAATTGCTGTTATTGGATCCAGAAGAGCTAGCAATTATGGTATATATATTTCACGCGAAATAGGGAAATTTCTATCACAAAATAATATTCATACAATAAGTGGTTTAGAATTAGGAATTGATGTTAATTCTCATTTAGGAGTATTAAAAGAAAATTCGGTAAATAGCGCATCGGGTAGAGCAATAGCTGTTATAGGAAATGGTCTAGACAATATTTATCCTTATAATAATCAAGGTGTAGCAAAAGACATAATAAGTAATGGAGGATGCATAATTTCTGAATATATAATAGGAAGTAAACCTGTAAGAAATAATTTTCCAGCAAGAAATAGAATAATAAGTGCTTTATCAGATAAATTAGTAGTTGTAGAAGCAGAAAATGAAAAAAGTGGAACAATGATAACAGTAGACTTTTCATTAGATTTAGGAAAAGAAATATATGTAATACCTGGGAATATTACAAGTAAAATGTCAAAAGGAACTAATGAATTAATAAAAAGTGGAGCAAAAATTGTAACAGACCTTAATGACATACTAGATGAAGATTATTAAAATTTACTTAAAAAACTTTATCTTTTATAAAATTTATAATATAATATTCATGATTTAAGTTTTTGCTTAAGGAGGGTAAAAATGGGGAGTAAAAATATAAAAGAAAATAGTAATAAAAAAGTAAAAAGTACCCATTCTAAAGGAAAGAGTAAAAAAGTAAAAAGTTCAAGAAAAAGAAAAGTATTAAAAATAATATTAGTAGTTATAGTCTTATTTATTATTATATGTGCAGGTATATGTGCAGGTATATTTTTTGGACTTTTTGGTGATGATTTTAAAATTACTAAAGAGGATTTAATTATTGAAAATATGAATACAGTAGTACTAGATAAAGATGGTAATGAAATTGCCAATTTGTCAGGTGAAGAAAACAGAACTGTAGTTTCAAAGGAAGAAATGCCAGATTATTTGCCAAAAGCATTTGTTTCAATTGAAGACGAAAGATTCTATCAACATCATGGTGTAGATATTAAAAGAACACTGGGAGCAACATTCCAATACATAATTAATGGAGGTTCATCTTCATATGGTGGAAGTACAATAACACAACAATTAGTTAAAAATTTAACAGCTGATAAAGATGATACTGGTGTTGCAGGAATGATAAGAAAAATAAAAGAAATGTCAAAGGCATATCAAGTAGAGAGATTAATATCTAAAGATCAAATACTAGAACTTTATTTAAATATTATCTTTTTAGGAGACAAAGCATATGGTGTAGAAGTTGCATCAAAATATTATTTTAATAAGTCTTGTAAAGACTTAGATTTAGCAGAATGTGCTTTCTTAGCAGGTATAAATCATTCGCCAAATGCCTATAAACCATTTGAGACAGATAATGCAGAAATGCAAGAGAAGATAAAAAATAGAACAAAAACTGTTTTAATGAAGATGAAAGAATTAGGAGCAATAACTAGTGAAGAAGAATATAATTCAGCAGTAGAAGAAGTTAATAACGGATTAGCATTTAGTAAAGGTGAAACAACTACAAATGCAGCAAATTATTCATATCATACAGCAGCAGCTATAAATCAAGTAAAAAAAGATTTGATGGAGAAAAACAACTGGAATGAAGAATTTGCAGATTTACAACTTAGAAGTAAAGGATATGTAATATATTCAACAGAGGATAGTGCTATTCAAACTACAATGGAAGAAGAATTTAAGAAAACAGATAAATATCAAAGAAGTAGAAAAAATGATAATGGTGAAACAATAAAATCACAAGCTGCAATGGTTATAATAGATCATAAAACTGGGCAAGTAGTGGGAACTGTTGGTGGACTTGGAACAGATGTTAATGCAACAGGATTTAATAGAGCAACACAAGCTTATAGACAACCAGGTTCTACAATAAAGCCAATAGCAGTAATAGCTCCAGGCTTAGAAAATAAGATTATAACAGCAGGAACAGTATATGCAGATGTGCCTACCAATTTTGGAACAGAATCAAATCCATACGAACCTAAGAATGATAGTGGAAAATTTGAAGGTTCTATGACAATGAGAGAAGCAATAGCAAGATCACAAAATATCCCTAATGTAAAAGCTATGTCAGAAATTGGCCCACTAAATTCTATTAACTTTTTAAGAGAAATAGGAGTTAGTAAATTAGTTACTGCAAGCGAAAATAAAGCACATAATGACGAAGCAGTGCAATTAGCTTTAGGAGGAATAAGTAATGGAATTAGTCCATTAGAGATGGCAGCAGCATATGCAATGATTGCAAATGATGGAGAATATATAGAACCAACATTCTATACTAAAGTAGAAGATAGAAATGGAAATGTTGTTTTAGAGCCAGAGCAAGAAAGAAAACAAGTTATGACAGAACAAAATGCATATGTATTACAATCTATATTAACAGCGCCAGTTACAGAAAGTTATGGTACAGCAACGTATTGTGCAATTTCTGGAATGGATGTTGCAGCTAAAACTGGTACTACTAATGACTCGAAAGATAGATGGTTATGTGGATTTACACCATATTATACAGCGGCAACTTGGTATGGTTATGATGAAAATAAAGAAATTAATTTTAGTGGAAGAAACCCAGCAGGACAAATATGGGATGCAATTATGACAAGTATAAATAAAGATTTAGAGAGTGCAAGGTTTGAAGAGCCAAGTGGAATTGTCACAAAGAGAATATGTAGAGACACGGGTCTACTTGCAAGTTCTAGATGTTCAGATACTTACAATGAAATTTTTGTTAGTGGTACAGAACCAACTGAAACTTGTGATGGAGGAAGAACTACTGTTACATTATGTTCTGAATCTGGAAAAATAGCAACAGGATATTGTCCAAGTACATATACAAGAACATATACTACAATACCAGAAAGAGAACAAGATGCTAAATGGAAATCAGATTATAGTGGATACTATGGAAATGCTCCAACACAGAAATGTACAATTCATACAAAACCTGTAGAAGAACAAAGACCATCAACAAATACTACTAACAACACAGTTACTACACCGCCATCTTCAACAGGTAATGAAACAACATCAGGAGGAGAAACAACTTCTCCTAGTGAAGGAAGTGGCTCATCAGGAGGAGAAACAGCATCACCTGATGGGGGAGATGGAACAACTGGAGGAACAGAACCGCCAGCTACAACAACAGAATAGTATATGATTAAACATAAGAAAACATCCTAAAAGAAATACTTTTAAGATGTTTTCTTAATAATATAAATAATAAAGGAGGTTACTATGGATATATATTTTTATAACACATTAACACATTCCAAGGATAAATTTAAACCTATAGATAAAAGAGAGGTAAAGATATATTCTTGTGGTCCAACAGTTTATAAAGATGCAACAATTGGAAATATGAGAACTAATATTTTTCAAGATAATTTAAGAAGAACATTAGAATATAATGGTTTTAAAGTAAAACAAGTTATGAATATAACAGATGTTGGACATTTAGTTTCTGATGGTGATACAGGTGAAGATAAGATGATAAAATCAGCTAAGGAAGAGGGGAAAACACCTTTAGAAATTGCAGATTACTATACCAAATTATACTTTAAAGATTTAGATAGATTAAATATAGAACTTCCTGAAATAATTTGTAAAGCGACAGAGCATATTCAAGACATGTTAAAAGCGGTAGAAACATTAGTCAAAAAAGGTTATGCCTATGAAACATCAACAGCTATATATTTTGATATATCAAAATTAAATAAATATCCAGTATTATCAAATTTAGATTTAGAAAACCAAAAAGCTGGAGCTAGAGTAGAAGTTGACGGGGAAAAAAGAAATCCACATGATTTTGCCATATGGATAAAAGCACCAGAAAATCATCTTATGAAATGGGATAGTCCGTGGGGGCCAAGTTACCCTGGTTGGCATATAGAATGTTCAGTTATGAGTCAAAAATATTTAGGTGAAGTATTTGATATTCATACAGGAGGGATTGATTTAATACCAACACATCATGAAAATGAAATTGCACAAAGCAAAGGTTTATATGGAAAAATTCCAGCACATTATTGGATGCATGGTGAATTTTTATTAATAAATGGTGGAAAAATGTCAAAAAGTTTAGGAAATGTATATTTATTACAGGATATAGTAGATAAAGGATATGATCCATTAGTATATAAACTATTTTGCTATTCAATACAATATAGGAAAAAATTGAACTTTACGTGGGAAGGAATGGATGCTGCTAAAACATCTTTAGATAGATTAAGAGATGCATATCAAAAACATTTACATGGAACAGAAGATATATCAGAGGAAGATATAAATAAATATGAAAAAGAGTTTAATGGAGCAATAAATGATGACTTAAATATGCCAGTAGCAATGAGTGTTGTATGGGAAGTAGCAAAAAGAACAGAAAAATCTAAAAGATTAGCAGAATTGTTAAAAAGATTTGATAAAGTTTTAGGTATTAAAATTGATGATTATAAGAAAGAAGAAATACCAGAAGATATTAAAGAATTATTAACGAAAAGAGCAGAAGCAAGAAAGAATAAAGACTGGAATGAATCAGACAAATTAAGAGACATAATAAAAGAAAAGGGATATATTGTTAAAGATTCAAAAGAAGGTCAAACAGTAGAAAAAATCTAAGAAATATATGAAAACTAGAAAATACTTGCAAAAAGCATATTTGTTATGTTATAATAATACTCGTTGAAAAAACACATAAAGCTAATTTGCGGATAGTGCTTTACAATACAGTAAAGTTTCCAAAAATGTTGATACTTTATGGAAGATTAAAACTAAGAGGAGGAATTTAAAATGGCAGTAGTTGCAATGAAACAATTACTAGAAGCAGGTGTTCATTTTGGACATCAAACAAGAAGATGGGATCCGAGAATGGCAGAATATATTTTCCAAGCTAGAAATGGTATCCATATTATCGATTTACAAAAAACATCTAAAAAATTAGACGAAGCATATAGCTTTGTTAAAGAACAAGCAGAAGAAGGAAAAACAATTCTTTTTGTAGGAACTAAAAAACAAGCTCAAGAATGCGTAAAAGAAGCAGCAGAAAAATGCGGAATGTATTATGTAGACCAAAGATGGTTAGGAGGAATGTTAACAAACTTCAAAACTATCAGAACAAGAGTAGAAAGATTAAAAGAATTAGAAAAAATGCAAGAAGATGGAACTTTCGAAGTTTTACCTAAGAAAGAAGTAATCGTTCTTAAAAAAGAAATGGAAAAACTAGAAAAGAACTTAGGAGGAATAAAAGAAATGAAAGAGCTTCCAGGAGTTTTGTTTGTAGTAGATCCTAAGAAAGAAAGAACAGCTATATTAGAAGCAAAAAAATTAAATATTCCAGTTGTAGGTTTAGTAGATACTAACTGCAATCCAGAAGATGTAGACTATGCAATTCCTGGAAATGATGATGCAATAAGAGCTGTTAAATTAATAGCAGATGTAATTGCAAATGCAGTTATAGAAGGAAATCAAGGAGAAACTTTCGAAACATCAGCTTCAGAAGAACAAGTAGCTGAAAATACAGAAAAAAGTATGGAAGAAGTTGCTGAAGAAGCAGTAGAAGAATAATAAATAAGAAGGTGAGAAAGTATAAAATATTAATTAAATCTAGAGATTGATGTTTTACATTCTCACTTTTTTTAGATAAATTAGAAAAAACTATAGGGTATATAAATAAAAGGAGGAATTAAAATGATTACAGCTGCTCAAGTTAAAGAGTTAAGAGAAAAAACAGGTGCAGGAATGATGGACTGCAAAAAAGTTTTAACAGAAACAGAAGGAGATATGGAAAAATCTATAGAATTATTACGTGAAAGAGGTATAGCAAAAGCTGCTAAAAAATCTGGAAGGGTTGCGGCAGAAGGATTAGTTGAATGCTATGTTTCAGAAGATGGAAAAGTTGGAGCTATAGTAGAAGTTAATGCAGAAACTGACTTCGTAGCTAAAAACCAAGAATTTAAAGATTTTGTTATGGATGTAGCAAAACAAATAGTAGAGAAAAATCCAGCAAATGTAGAAGAATTATTAGCACAAGAATCAATTACAGAAGCAGGAAAGACAGTTCAAGAAGTATTAACAAACAAAATAGCAACAATTGGGGAAAACATGAATATTCGTAGATTTGAAAGATTTGAAACAACAGGTTTAATAGAAAAATATATTCATGGAGATGGAAAAATAGCTGTTTTAGTTGAATTAACAAATGGAACAGCTGAGCTTGCTAAAGATATTTGTATGCAAATTGCGGCAGCAAGACCAGAGTTTGTTAAAGAAACAGATGTACCAGAAGAAAGAGTACAAAAAGAAATGGAAATTTTAAAAGTACAAGCTATGAATGAAGGAAAACCAGAAGCAATAGCTGAAAAAATGGTACAAGGAAGATTAAGAAAATTCTATGAAGAAATTTGCTTAATAGACCAAGAATTTGTAAAGAATCCTGATAAGAAAATATCAGACATATTAAAAGAAAACAATGCAGATGTTGTCAGATTTGCAAGATTCGAAAAAGGCGAAGGAATTGAAAAGAAAGAAGAAAACTTCGCAGAAGAAGTTGCAAAACAATTACAATAGAATATAGTATAAAAGGGGCTAGAAAAATAGCCCCTTTTTACGATTTAAAATATATTTATTAAAAAAATCTTAAAAATATATACTTAATGTAATTATTTGTAGTATAATAATAAAGAATTTTAGGAGGGAGATATGGAAGAAAATAATTTTTCAAAAAGTATTTTTATAAAAAGCATTATATTGACTATATTAATAACAGCAGTAATAGCATCAATGGTAACAATTATAGTAATAAATAATGATGATTCAAGTTCTTTATTAGATAAAATAAATAGTAAATTGACAAGTATAGAACAAATAGTAGATGAGGACTATTTAGGTGAAATAGATGAAAATAAAATTTTTGACGAAACTTTGAAAGGATATGTGGAAGGTTTAGATGATGAATACTCACAATACTTTACAAAAGAAGAATTAGAAGAGTATAAAACAGATAATATAGAAGGAGAATTCGTAGGAATAGGTGTATACATAGTTCAAGATACAGAAAAGAATGCAATAAGAGTATTGTCTCCAATTAAAGGCTCACCAGCAGAAGCTGTTGGAATTTTAACTGGCGACTATATAATTCAAATAGATGGAGAACCTTACACAGGAGAACAGATTACAGAAGCAACCAATAAAATGAAAGGTAAAGAAGGAACAACTGTAAAAATTCAAGTATTAAGAGGAGAAGAAACTCTAGATTTTGAAGTAGAACGAAAAAATGTACGAGTTAATCCTATAGAAGCTAATGTTTATGACAATAATATAGGATATATAAAGATTTCTAGTTTTGACCAAGGTTGTAGCACAGAGTTTACTACCAAATTACAAGAACTAAAAAATCAAAATATAGAATCATTAATTATAGATCTAAGAAATAATGGTGGAGGAATTGTTGACGAAGCAACCGCTATTGCAGATTTATTTACAGATAAAGGATCTACATTATTAATAACAAAAGATAAAGATGAAAATGAAGATATTACATATGCAAAGAATGATAGAGCAATTAGTATTCCTATAATAGTTTTAACAAATGAGAATACAGCAAGTGCATCAGAGATATTAGCAGGAGCATTAAAAGATAACAATGTGGCCAAAATTATAGGGACTACTACTTTTGGAAAAGGAGTAATACAAGAGTTATTAACAATGAAAGATGGAACAGGATTAAAACTTACAACAAACGAATATTATACTCCAAATAGAAGCAAAATAAATAAAGTGGGTATAGAGCCAGATGAAAAAGTTGAATTACCTGATGAGTATAAAAATGCAATTACAGTACCACAAGAACAAGATACTCAATTAAATAAAGCAATAGAATTACTAAAAAAATAAAGGAGAAAGAAAATGAAGCATGCACAACGTCAAAAGAAAAAGAATATTACAACACAAAGGAAACAAATTTATATAATAATAACTATAATAACAATAATATTATTAACTGCAACAGGAGTTTTAGGAGTAAAAATTGCAAAAAATGGATTAACTTTAAAAGGCATGTTAATGACGAGCATAGGCCAAGATGAAACAGATATTCAAAATTTAGATCCATTTTATTGTTTAGTAATGGGAATAAGCGAAGATATCCAAGCTAAATTAACTGATACTATTATGCTTTGTGCATATTATCCAAATGAACAAAAAGTATCTATTCTTTCAATACCAAGGGATACATTTGTAGGAAATAGCACAACTAGTGCTGATTCATATGATAAAATAAATGCACTATATCAAACATCACCAGAAAAAACTCTAGAGGCAGTAAGAAATTTAACTGGGATAGATGTTAGAAATTATGTTGTAATTAGTAATAATGCATTACGAGATGTAGTTGATGCAATAGGTGGTGTGTATTTTGATGTTCCTATAGATATGAATTATGATGATACAAGTCAAAATTTGCATATACATTTAGACAAAGGATATCAATTATTAGACGGGGATAAAGCAGAACAATTAGTGCGTTTTAGACATAATAATAATAATACAACATATCCTTCAGAATATGGTACACAAGATATTGGAAGAATGAGAACACAAAGAGAATTTTTAAAAGCAGCAGCAAAACAAATTTTATCAGGAAATAATATTTTTAAAATAGATAATATAATGCAAGTTATTTTTAAAAATATAGAAACTAATTTAAAAATGGAAGATATCATAAAATATGTTCCTTCAGCAACTGAATTTAATCCAGAAAACATACAATCAGAGATGCTTCCAGGGGTAGCTGACTACATTGGAGTATTATCTTTCTATATAAATGATGAAGATGAAACTAATGAGTTAGTAAGTTCATTATTTGGTTTAACAGAAGAGCAAATAGAAGCTAATAAAGAAAAATTTGAAAAAGAAAGTGGAAAGAAAATACGTAGTACAACAAATACAAAAACAAATAGTAGTACAAATAAAAATTCTAAAAAAACAAATGCTAATACTACAAATGCAAATTCTACTAAAAAATCTTCAAATACGAATACATCAGGAGGAAATACAAATACAGGTCGAGTACCTTCAGGTACAGCAGATGATAATACCGAAACAGGTAATAGTGGAAATGGCTCAGGAACAGGAAGTGGTTCAGCTTCTGGTTCGGGTTCTGGTAGTAATCCAGGAAGTAGTTCTGGTTCTCAATCAGGTTCTGGTTCAGGAAGCGGTTCAAGTTCAGGAAGTGGATCTGGAGCTGGTTCAGGTTCTGAATCAGGTTCTGGTTCAACTTCTGGTAGTGGAACAGGAAGCAGTTCTGGCTCAGAAACAGAGCCAGAAAATGGTAATGAAGATACAACAACCGAATAAAAAAGAAAAAAGAGAACGATTTTGTTCTCTTTTTTGAGATTATTATTTAGTTAAATCAATAACTTTAGTTAGAATATCACCATATTTTTTTATTGCAGTTTCTCCTTTATTTACTAAAAAATTATCAAGGGAAAGGTCTAATTTATCATATTTTTCAACTGAATTATTAATATTTTTATAAACTGAACTAATTATAGTTTTTTTCTTACCCGTTATTAAATCTAATGTGTCTTGTGCATTTACTTTTACAAGTCCAGTTACTTCATTAGGATCAAAATTAAAATCATTTCCTTCACCATTATATTCGCATACATAAACATTAGAAAATGCTCTATCTCTAAACATAGAACCATCACTTTTGGGTTTGTCCATAGTAAAAGTATAAACATTTACAAGTTCAGCCTTTTCATAATTTACATTAATTCCAATTTCTTCTTTAATTTCTCTTGCAAATCCTTGTCTTACAGATTCTCCAGCTTTAATATGTCCAGAAGCAGTAGTATATAGTTTATTAACGTCTGCTCTTATTTGAAAATAAACATTTCCATCTTTGTCGTATAGCCAACAATGTACTGTTTTATGCCATAGTGCATTTTTATGTACATTCTCCCTTGTTTCTTTTCCAATATAATTCCCATTTTCATCATAGATATCTAGATATTCCATATTATTTTTCTCCTTCTAAAAATGTAGAACATGATTTCTTTTATTTAAGATTTGGTGCCATTGGGCAGAATCGAACTGCCGACCTTCGGGTTACGAATCCGCTGCTCTACCAACTAAGCTACAACGGCATAATATATCTAAAATATAGATTAAATTTTAAATACAGTTATAATTTTATACTCAAAAAAGAACAAAAGCAATAGTTTTTTAGTTATTTTATAGAAATTTCATAAATATTATGGTACAATACTATGGATTACAAAAATAAAAAAAGAAGGAAGCAAATATGGGATTTTTTAGTAAATTAAAAGAAGGATTAAGTAAAACAAAAAATTCATTTGATGAAAAAATAAATAATGTATTTAGTCACTTTAGGAAAGTAGACGAAGAGCTTTTAGAAGAATTAGAAGAAGCTTTAATTATGTCAGATGTTGGAATGGATACATCATTAGAAATAATTTCTAATCTAAGAGATAGAATAAAAAAAGAAAAAATAGAAGACGAAGAAGATGTAAAAAGAGTATTAAGAGAAGAAATGCTAAAACTTCTAGATGTGGGAAATAATGATCTAAAGTTAGAAACTACTCCATCAATAATATTAGTTGTAGGAGTAAATGGAGTAGGAAAAACTACTTCAATAGGAAAAATTGCAAATAAACTAGTAAAAGAAGGTAAAACAGTAGTAATTGCAGCTGCAGATACATTTAGGGCAGCAGCAGTAGAACAACTAGAAATTTGGGCCAACAGAGTTGGATGTGAAATGGTAAAAAAGGATGAAGGGTCAGATCCAGCTTCTGTAGTATTTGATGCCATAAAAATTGCAAAAGACAAACAAGCAGATGTATTAATTTGTGATACAGCAGGAAGACTTCACAATAAAAAATATCTAATGGATGAATTAGGAAAAATAAACAAAATAATAAATAAAGAATTGCCTGATGCAACAAAGGAAACATTATTAGTACTAGATGGAACAACAGGTCAAAATGCTATAATGCAAGTAAAAGCTTTTAAAGAAACTGTAGATATAACAGGTTTAGTATTAACAAAGTTAGATGGAACTGCAAAAGGTGGAGTTGTAATAGGAATTGTTGCAGAAAATAAAATACCAGTTAAATTTATTGGTGTTGGTGAGCAAATAGACGATATGGAAAAATTTAATGCAGAAGATTTTGTAAATGCAATTATATAATGGAGGTAAAAAAATGGAAGAAAAAGTAGAAGCTAAACTACAAGTAAAACCTGAAAAGAAAACAAAGACTAGAATGTTATTAGTACTATTATTTTTAGTTATAGTAGCAATAATAGGATATATTGCCTTAAGAGGTGAATATTTAGAGTTATTAGAAATAGGAAAAAATTACACTTCTGTTTTTTGGCAAAATCTTACATATAAATCAGTAGCTTTTGGAATTAGTTTTGTAATATTATTTATTGTAATATATTTAACAAATAAAGGAATTAAAAAAGAATTAAAACAATTCTTTGATTCAGAAAAAAGACCAGTTCCTAAGCTATTAAATAAATCATTGGCATTAGTTGTTTCTATTATAGGTAGTGCAATAATAATGAATGTGTTTACAGAAAATGCAATGTTATTTGTAAATAGTACTCAATTTGGTATAGGGGATCCTGTATTTAATTTAGATATTGGATATTTCATTTTTCAAAAACCTTTTATAGAAATGATACTTATGCTTTTAATAAGTATAACGATAGGTGTTTTAATATATTCTGTTATATACTATATAGTAACATTTAATGTATGTTTTGATGGTATAGATAGAAATACATTAAAACAAAGTAATTTAGTAAATAAAATTTTTAAATATATAAAAATAATGGTAGTATTCTTAGGTGTTTATATTATATTTAAAACACAAGATTTAGGAATTGATCAAAGTGTAACATTACAAGATGATGATTCAACAAGGATATATGGCGCTGGTTTAACAAGTGTTATAATTAAATTATGGGGTTATGTAATATTTGCAATATTAATGGTTGTAGCAGTATTTAAAGCTATTAAATTCTTTAAAGAAAAGAAAACCAAAAAAGTGGTAATATCATTAGTAACTATTCCAGGGTATTTATTAGCATTATTTATAGTAATGACTGTATTTCAATTTGCTTTTGTAAATCCTAATGAACTAGATAGAGAAAAACAATATATAGAAGCAAATATTAGAAATACAAGAACTGCGTATAATATAAATATTCAAGAAAATGAATTAGATAGTTCTAACTATAATAATTTAGATGTAGTAAATGAAAATACAGATACTATAAATAATACAGCAATTGTAAGTAAAGATATTACTTTAGATACTTTAAATGATAATCAAACAAGTTCAAACTATTATAGTTACAGTAATTCGCAAATAGGAAAATATAATATTAAAGGAAATGACGAATTAGTTTATTTATCACCAAGA
Organism: uncultured Clostridium sp.; assembly: GCA_930990555.1. Taxonomy (GTDB): domain Bacteria; phylum Bacillota; class Clostridia; order TANB77; family CAG-508; genus Merdicola. Next base: position 61,721 of record CAKNPW010000006.1, read on the forward strand.
CAAATAGAAAGCAGAAACAATACAAGTTATGATAATAAAACATACGAATATACACATGGGTATGGAACAGTAATTACATCAGCAACAGAGACTGATGAAACTGGAAATATGGAATACATTCAAAAATCATTTGATGGAAGTGATAATCAAATAAGTGTAACTCAACCTAGAATTTATTTTGGACTTGATGAAAATACACCAATAGTTACAAATTCAAAGGATAAATCAGAATTTGATTATCCAAAATCTGATACAGAAACAGCACAGAATACATATGATGGTAAAGCTGGTTTAACAACAAGCTTTTTAGATAGATTAGTTTTAGGAATAAGAGAAAAGAATTTAAATATAACATTTTCTTCAAGTATAACTAATGAAAGTAAAATATTATTAAATAGAAATATATTAGAAAGAGTTGAAAAAGTATTTCCATATGTAATTTATGATGAAAATCCATATCAAGTTATTACATCAGATGGAAGAATAATATGGGTAATAGATGGTTATACAACAGCTTCTAATTATCCTTATTCACAAATGTCTGTTATAGAAAGAGAAGGAACAAGAGAAAGATTAAACTATATAAGAAATTCTGTAAAAGTTATAGTTGATAGTTATAATGGAACAGTTGATTTTTATATTACAGATACAACAGATCCAATAATTATGGCATATAAAGAAATTTATCCAGAATTATTTAAAACGCAAGAAGAGATACCTCAAGATATATCAGCACATTTTGTTTATCCAGAATTTTTATATAATATACAAGCAGATATGTTAGAAAGATATCATAATGTAAAAGCAGATGTTTTATATAGAAGTAGTGATGTATGGGACAGAGCAACACATACAACAGGTCAAACATTAAGAACTACAGGAACACCAATAGACCCATATTATACAATGGTAAAAACAGTTGATAGTGAAGAATCACAATTAGGTTTAGTTTTACCATATACACTAGATGAAAGACAAAGCTTAATTTCTTACCTTGTAGGAACATATGATGAGAATGGAAATAGTAAATTAACTTTATATAAATATTCTGTAGATAGCAATATAATTGGACCAATGCAATTAGATACTCAGATAGAGCAAGATGAAGAAATATCATCAACATTACAAAATTTAAATGTTACAGGAACAAGATTAATAAGAAATATGATAATGGTTCCTATAGATAATACTATTTTATATGTAGAACCAATATACCAAGTAATGTTGAATGAATCTGAAGTACCAGTACTTAAAAAAGTAATAGTTGCAGTAGGAAATAAAGTAGCAATAGGAAATAACCTAACAGAAGCATTAAGAAATCTTGGTTCTCAATCTGCAATAAATATAGAAGTTTCAAATACTGATGATATTAATTCAATAATAGAAGAAATAATAAAAGCAAATAAAAATGTAGAGAATTCAACACAAAATAATGATTGGGAAATGATAGGTAGTGATATGGCAAGTTTACAATCACTAATTGATAGATTAGAAGAGCTAGTAACAGAGCAAAAAGAACAAAAGGAACAAGAAGCAAAAGAGGCTGATAGCACATCAAATGAAAACATAATAACTGATGATACAAATTCAATATATATGCAAGCAGTAAATGAAATTGAATAAAAATTCCAAAAACACACACCATAATATTGGGTGTGTGTTTTATGATAGAGAAAGATCTTAAGATATTAATAGAGAAAATAGATAGGTTAAATTATAATTTAAATAAAAATAAATTTATAGATTTAATCGAAGTAATGGGAAATAAAAAGGAAATGATTTTCAGAAATTTATTTTCAGGTTTATGGAAAGGAATAGGTATTGGAATAGGTGTAACATTAGTAACTGCAATAATTGTGTTAATTTTACAAAAAATAATAAAATTAAACATACCAATAATTAGTGAATATATAACAGATATAGTGGAAATTGTCGAAAAAACAAAGTCGATTAGATAAATAAATTATATAAAATGTAAAAATAGACTTTAAAAATAATAATAGATTGTATATAATAATGTATATCAAAAAATGGAGGGAGACACAAATGAACTTACCAAATAAATTAACAATATTTAGAATAATATTAGTACCAATAATGGCAATAATACCATTTTTTAATTTTGATTTAAAATGGATTATAATAGATTTGATTTTTATACTAGCATCAATAACGGACAAATTAGATGGGTATATAGCAAGACGTAAAAATCAAATTACAACTTTTGGAAAATTTTTAGATCCCATAGCTGACAAAATATTAGTATTATCTGCAATGCTTATATTAGTGGAAGATAATAGATTACCTGCAATTATTCCAATAATTGTATTATTTAGAGAATTTATAGTTTCAGGATATAGATTGGTTGCTGTAGAAAAAGGCGGAAAAGTAATTGCTGCTTCTGTATGGGGAAAATTAAAAACAGTAACACAAATGCTTGCAATAATATTAGCTTTTGTAGATCAAAATGGATTTGCACAATGCTTTACAAGTGGACTTACAGGATTTGCGTGGTGGTATAACTTTATTACTACAATTTTAATGAGTATATCAGTTATTGCAGCTATATTTTCAGGAGTTGATTACATAACAAAAGGAAAAGACTTATTTAAAGAAGAGGTAAAAGCAGATGGAAAAAAATAAAGCTAAAGAGGAAATATTAAAATTAAGAAAGCAACTAGAGATATGGGCAAATAAATATTATGATGAAGATAATCCAGAAGTATCAGACTACGAATATGATATGACAATGAATAAATTAAAAGCCCTAGAAAAAGAATTTCCAGACTTAGTTACAAAAGATTCTTTAACACAAAAAGTTGGTGGTCATGTAAAGGAAGGGTTTGAAAAAGTAGAGCATGCAGTCCCACTACAGAGCTTACAAGATATATTTTCTTTTGATGAATTAGAAGAATTTAAAGAAAGGGTGTATAAAGCAGCAAAAGAAAATAATATTAAAGAAAATGATGTAAAATTTGTTGTAGAAACTAAAATAGATGGTCTTTCAGCAGCTTTAGAATATAAAGAAGGAAAATTTGTAAGAGGTGCAACAAGAGGTAATGGTTTAGTAGGAGAGGATGTTACAGAAAACTTAAAAACCATAAAAACTATTCCAAAGGAACTTCCAGAGCCGATAAATATTATAGTAAGAGGAGAAGTATTTATTGGTAAAAAAGAATTTGAAAAGTTGAATGAAGAAAGGGAGCTTAACGAAGAAAAAACGTTTGCAAATGCAAGAAATGCTGCTGCAGGTTCATTAAGACAATTAGATACGAAGATAACAAAACAAAGACCATTAGATATTTATATATTTAATGTACAAAAAATAGAAGGAAAAGAATTTAATTCACATTTTGAAGAATTGAATTACTTAAAAAAACTAGGCTTTAATGTAAACCCAGTCTTAATACCATGTAATAATATTCCAGAAGCGATAGATGCAATAAACAAAATTGGAAAAGAAAGAGAAGAATTAACATTTGGAATAGATGGAGCTGTTATAAAAGTTGATGATTTAAAATTAAGAGAAAAAATGGGAACAACATCTAAAGTTCCAAGGTGGGCAATAGCATATAAATATCCACCAGAGAGAAAAGAAACTAAATTAAAAGATATTATTTGTCAAGTTGGAAGAACTGGTGCGATAACTCCAATGGCAATATTAGAGCCAGTAAAAGTTGCGGGGTCTACAATATCAAAAACAACATTGCATAATGAAGATTTTATAAGAGAAAAAGATATTAGAGTAGGAGATACAATAGTTGTTCAAAAAGCTGGAGATGTAATTCCAGAAATTTTAGAAGTAAATAAGAAAAAGAGAGATGGGACAGAGAAGGTTTTTGAAATGCCCAAAATATGCCCTGTATGTGGAGCTCCTGTAGTAAGAGAAGAAGGGGAAGCGGTAAGTAGATGTATTGGTATTGAGTGTCCTGCAAAACTAGTAAGAAACATTATTCATTTTGTTTCAAGAGATTGTATGAATATTGATGGACTTGGAGATAAAATAATAGAGCAATTAATAAATAAAAATTTAATTAGCAATATTGCAGATATATATTTTCTTAAGTTTGAAGATATAGCAACATTAAAAAAGAATGGACAAAAGTTTACTCAAAATTTAATAGATGCAATAAATAATAGTAAAAATAATGATTTATATAGATTAATAGCTGCATTAGGAATAAGACATATAGGCACAAAAGCAGCTAAAACTTTAGCAAAAAAATATAAAACTATGGATAATTTAATGAATGCATCGTTAGAAAGCTTAGCTATGACAGATGATATAGGAGAAATCTCAGCAAATAGTATATATGAGTTCTTTAAACAAGATCAGACTATAGATTTAATAAATAGATTAAAAGAAGCAAATGTTAATATGGAAGAACTAGAAAACGAAAATATAGATAATAGGTTCGAAGGAAAGACTTTTGTATTAACAGGAGCATTAGAAAAATTTACAAGAAAGGAAGCAAGTGATTTAATTGAAAAACATGGTGGTAAAACATCAGGTTCAGTTTCTAAAAAAACAGATTATGTATTAGCAGGTGAAGATGCAGGAAGCAAAATAACTAAAGCACAAAGTTTAGGAATAGAAATAATTACAGAAGAACAATTTGAAGAAATGATGAAATAAAGGCAGAAAGGAATTTAATATGGATGGCAAATATACATTCGAAAGATTTGAAAAGGAACTAGATGACGGATATCAAATGTATTACACATATGTAAGAAATAGGTATTTATTATTTAAAACTGCAGAAAATTGTTATACGCAAAAATTAATATCTGATCATCCCAAAAATCCACAACCAAGGCAAACTGTAATAACACATAAAAGAATTGCAGAAATGTTTCCATTTATGGAAGATATAGAATATAAAATCACTTAAGAGATAATTACATTCTACAGTTGTAGAAGTTAATTATATAAAAAATAAACTAAGGAGGAAAAAAATGAGTATTGAAAAATTTGTATTAAACGAGACATCTTATTTTGGATTTGGAGCAAGGGAGGTTTTAACAGAAGAAATAATAAATAGAGGATATAAGAAAGTTTTAGTTGTTACAGATAAATCTTTATTCGAAATAGGGTTAACTAAAAAAGTAACAGATAAATTAGATGAAGCAGGTATAGAATATACTGTATATAGTAATGTAAAACCTAATCCAACTATAAAAAATGTACTTGATGGAGTAGAAGTTTGCAAAAATTATGGAGCAGATGTAATTGTTGCAGTAGGAGGAGGTTCTAGTATAGATACTGCTAAAGGGATTTCTATAGTTATGACTAATCCAGATAGAGCAGATATCGTTTCTTTAAATGGTAATTCTAATACATTACACAAAGGAATGCCATTAATAGCACTTCCTACAACACATGGTACAGCTGCAGAAGTTACTATAAATTATGTTATAACAGATGAAGAAAGGGAAATAAAAATGGTATGTGTAGATCCACATGATATACCACTAGTTGCAATTGTAGATACAGAGCTTATGTCAACATTACCAAAATCAATGGCATCATCAACAGGTATGGATGCTTTAACACATGCAATAGAAGGATATATTACAAAAGCTCATAATACGATGTCAGATATGTTCCATATGAGAGCTATAGAATTAATATTCGAAAATTTACCAGCAGCAGTAAATGAAAAAAATCAAGATGCAATAGATAAAATGGGATTAGCACAATATATTGCAGGAATGGGATTCTCTAATGTAGGACTTGGTATAGTTCATTCTATGGCACATCAATTAGGAGCTGTTTATGATACTCCACATGGTTTGGCAAATGCAATTTTATTACCAACAGTTATGAGATTTAATGGACAAGATCCTGCTACAGCTCAAAGATTTAGAGAAATATTAATGCATATAGGAAGACCAGATGCAGAGCATCTAAATGACCAAGATGTTATAAATACATTTGTATGGAAAATATCAGAATTATCTAAATCAGTTGGAATTACGCAAACATTAAAAGATGTAGGAGCTAAAGAAGAAGATTTTGGAATGCTTGCAGATAAAGCAATGGAAGATCCATGTAAACCAGGAAATCCAAGAGAAGTATCAAGAGAAGACTTTATAGAATTATATAGACAAGCTATGTAGGGAAAAGGGGACGTTCATTTAGGGATTTGGGGACGTTCTGGACTGCGGAAATTTTTGCCACAGCGTCCCTATTT